>NZ_JBIDFB010000007.1:0-119865 GCF_046635565.1 Gilliamella sp. BG7
GGCTAATAAAGCACTATTTGAATATATTGAAATCTATTATAATCGGATACGCCGTCATTCAGCCAATGGCTGGGTATCACCTGAACAATATGAACAACAATATTACCAAAACGAAAAAATGATAGAGGTGGGCACTGTCTAATATTTTGGCGAGGATCAACCAAATAAAACTGATGTGATCAAGTTATATTCAAAATCTATTGATAGAGAAAAAAATCAAGAATGGTTATATGTAGGTTTAGCTAATGATCGAGCAACAAAGGGGGTATATACATCTTAGCCAATTAGAATTTAGGGATAAATAGTTCTAATAAATTATTATTGTTCCTCTTCTTTAGCGAGGATCATAGTTTTGTTTTTTATTTATATTCATTACAGTAGTTTCTCAAATTACTGTAAGCAACGTGAGTAATTCTTACACCTTAAAAAATGACAGAGTGATGTGTTGAAGCTAATTATAAAGGATAACTCGATTTAGATGGACGTAATAAAATTCTTGGTATATTGTTAAAGTGCTAACTCAAAAATGGGAGCAAATTTGGCTAATGCTCCCTTTTAAAAGAATTAGTTAAAACTCATTATTCAATTGTGAGATAAGGCAGATTCTGTTATACTACATTCCCGTCTGATTCTTGTATGTTGTATTGGTTTTGATGTCTTAAAATCGATGCAATATTGTTCTAATAAATTAATAATGGTCTGGTATTAATGGTCACGAATTATATTTTTGTTACAGGCGGTGTCGTTTCTTCCCTTGGTAAAGGCATTGCCGCAGCATCTCTAGCTGCAATTTTAGAAGCCCGCAATTTAAATGTCACCATGCTCAAACTTGATCCCTATATCAATGTCGATCCAGGTACAATGAGTCCTATTCAACATGGTGAAGTGTTTGTGACTGAAGATGGTGCAGAAACCGATCTTGATTTAGGTCATTATGAACGTTTTATTCGCACTAAAATGACGCGAAAAAATAATTTCACTACAGGACGTATTTATTCTGATGTGTTACGAAAAGAGCGACGTGGTGATTATTTAGGGGCTACGGTTCAAGTTATTCCTCATATCACTAATGCAATTAAATCACGTGTAATTGATGGAGCAAAAGGTTTTGACGTTGCAATTGTTGAAATTGGTGGTACTGTTGGTGATATTGAATCACTTCCTTTTTTAGAAGCGATTCGTCAATTAGCGGTTGATGTTGGCCGTGAACATACATTATTTATGCACTTAACGTTAGTACCTTATTTGGCCTCTGCTGGTGAAGTCAAAACCAAACCTACGCAACATTCAGTAAAAGAGTTGTTGTCAATTGGTATTCAACCCGATGTATTAATTTGTCGATCCGATCGCATTATTCCTGCTCATGAACGAGCTAAAATTGCACTATTTTGTAACGTGCCTGAGCGTGCAGTGATTTCACTTAAAGATGTCGATTCTATTTATAAAATTCCGGCATTATTAAAATCACAAAACTTAGATACTTTTGTTTGTAAACGTTTCAATCTTGATTGTAAAGAGGCCGATCTTTCTCAATGGGAACAAGTCATTTATGAAGAAGCGAACCCAGTTGGTGAAGTGACTATTGGTATGGTGGGTAAATATATTGCTTTACCCGATGCCTATAAATCAGTGAATGAAGCATTAAAACACGGTGGATTAAAAAATCGTTTAACGGTGAATATCCGTTATATTGATTCAGAAGATCTTGAGTCACGTGGTACTGATTTGCTAGAAGGTTTAGATGCTATCTTAATTCCTGGTGGATTTGGTTATCGTGGTGTTGAAGGCAAAATTATGGCAGCTCGCTATGCCCGTGAAAACAAGATCCCGTACTTAGGTATCTGCCTTGGTTTACAAGTGGCTATGATCGAATATGCACGTAATGTTGCGGGTATTAAAGATGCAAATTCAACCGAATTTGTGAAAGATTGCGCAAGTCCAATTATTGCTTTAATTACTGAGTGGAGTGATCAGTCAGGTAATGTTGTGCAACGTAATGAAAACAGCGATTTAGGCGGTACAATGCGTTTAGGGTCTCAGATTTGTCATTTAGAGCCAAATTCATTAGTATACGGTATGTATAAAAATGAATCGATTACCGAGCGTCATCGACATCGTTATGAAGTAAATAATAATTTATTGCCTGAAGTGGTTAAAGCTGGGTTAAAGGTTACCGGTCTTTCAACGGATAGAAAGTTGGTTGAGATTATCGAAATCCCAGATCATCCATGGTTTGTTGCGTGTCAGTTCCATCCAGAATTCACATCAACACCACGAGATGGACATCCACTATTTAGTAGTTTTATAAAAGCTGCCAAAGCTTATCAAGAGCAGCAACAAAAATAGTTTTAAATTAACATTTGTAATATATCTGTCATATAGAGGAAAATAACATGGCAAAAATCGTTAAAGTACATGGTCGTGAAGTGATCGACTCTCGTGGTAATCCAACTGTTGAAGCGGAAGTTCATTTAGAAGGTGGATTTGTTGGTCTTGCAATCGTGCCATCTGGTGCGTCAACAGGTTCACGTGAAGCGTTAGAACTTCGTGATGGTGACAAATCTCGCTTTTTAGGTAAAGGCGTATTAAAAGCGGTTGAAAACGTTAACGGCCCAATTGCTAAAGCTGTAGTGGGTAAAGATGCGTTAGATCAAGCCGCTGTCGACCAAGCTATGCTTGACTTAGATGGAACTGATTTTAAATCTAATTTAGGTGCTAACTCAATTCTTGCTGTATCTTTAGCAACGGCTAAAGCAGCTGCAGCAGCTAAAGGTGTGCCACTTTATCAACACATTGCTGACCTTAATGGTACTCCAGGTCAATATTCAATGCCATTACCTATGATGAACATCATCAACGGTGGTGAGCACGCTGATAATAACATCGACTTACAAGAATTTATGATTCAACCAGTTGGTGCTAAAACAGTACGCGAAGCAATCCGTATGGGTTCAGAAGTATTCCACAACTTAGCAAAAGTTTTACATGCTAAAGGTATGAATACTGCTGTTGGTGATGAAGGTGGTTTTGCGCCTAACTTAGGTTCAAATGCTGAAGCTTTAGCATGTATTAAAGAAGCAGTGGAAAAAGCAGGTTATGTTTTAGGTAAAGACATCACTTTAGCAATGGACTGTGCGGCTTCTGAATTCTATAACAAAGAAACTGGTAAATATGTATTGAAAGGTGAGGGTAACAAAGAATTCACTGCTCAAGAATTTACTCATTACTTAGAAGGTTTAACTAATGAATATCCAATCCTATCAATCGAAGACGGTTTAGATGAAAGCGATTGGGAAGGTTGGGCTTACCAAACTCAAGCACTAGGTCACAAAATCCAATTAGTGGGTGATGATCTATTTGTGACTAATACTAAAATCTTCAAGCAAGGTATTGAAAAAGGTATCGCTAACTCTATCTTAGTTAAAGTAAACCAAATCGGTACATTAACTGAGTCTATCGCTGCAGTTAAAATGGCGAAAGATGCAGGCTATACTGCAGTTATTTCTCACCGTAGCGGTGAAACCGAAGATTCAACAATTGCTGATTTAGCAGTAGGTTTAGCAGCAGGTCAAATCAAAACTGGTTCAATGAGCCGTTCTGACCGTGTTGCTAAATATAACCAATTAATCCGTATTGAAGAAGCTTTAGGTTCAAAAGCACCATTCAACGGTTTAAAAGAAGTTAAAGGTCAATAATTCTTTTTTATAAAAGATATTATTGCTTAAAAAACGGTGACTAGCTCACCGTTTTTTATTTTTATTTAATTTAATCTTACATAATCATAGGAACAGTTGCACCAACTTAGGTTGTGTTGTACTCTTATCGTTTGATTTTTTTATGGCTGATTATAAATATCAATGCGTATTGATTTAATCGCCAGTAATTGACAGAATAACTAACTCGATTTTAATTTCTACTTATGAATAATATTACGAATATGTCTAGGCCAAAAAGTAAATGGCAACTTTTTAACTGGCTTTATACTGGTAAATTACCATTAAACGAATTATGGCTTAATCCGACTTATCGTTATAAGTTTTTTTTCAGAACCTTGTTTTTAAGTCCAATCACTTTAAAATGGCTTAATAAATTAAGACAGTACCCACTACTTGGCGATTATTTTTCGTGCCAAACAAATTTGCCGTGTAAATTACAGCGTCCTTATTTAGCTTCTTGCTTGAGTCAAAAAGCCCGTTATGACGCTTTGGCATATCACTATGATTTTTTAGCTAAACAACCTGACAGCGTAAGCAAGGCTTTTTATAATCCACAATTGCCTTTTGTATTGGCTGATGTAACGGTTAAAAATGAACAAAGCATTCAAATAGCAGTGCAAGCCCGTAATAAATTTGCAAGAGAGGGCGAAATCAGCCTTTATTTTTATGATAGTGATGGCATCGACTTAGCCACTTTGACGTTTTCAATCGTAGAATATCAAGGTAAGCCAACACTATTTATTGCAGGATTACAAGGCACAGGACATGATGATGCGCGCACGCGTGTGCAAAAAGCAACTAAAGCGTGCTATGGGTTGTTTCCTAAACGTATTGCTGTCGAGGCTGCGTTGACGGTTGCACGTTATTATCAGTTAACGCAAATTGTTGCTGTGGGCAATAAAACCCATATATATAATAATTGGCGTTATAACAGCCGTCAGGAGCGTATTTTGTCTGATTATGATGATTTTTGGTTAACACTTGATAGCAAACAAGATGCCAATGGTTTATTTATATTACCAAGCCAAACTAATCGAAAATCCATTGAAGAAATCGCCAGTAAAAAACGTTCAGAATATCGAAATCGTTACGCTTTATTGGATCAGCTTCAACTTAATATTGAGCAAAAATTAGCATCATTGTCTTGATGATTAGCAGTAATATTTTAAAACATAGGTTTGATCCAATTATTTAAAAATAAAAATCAAGAATAGTTAAGGAATAAAATATGTATTTTGGTATTCTTATTGCGTTAGTGCCATTGTTTATTGGTTATTTAATTAAGATTAAAAATGATAATTTGATGACCAAGATTAACCAAACATTGAGTTGGATGGTTTACCTTATTTTATTCATTATGGGATCTGAACTTGCACATTTAGATAACTTAACTACAAATTTACAAATGATTTTATGTTATACCGGTGTTCTTTTTGTTTGTACATTTGGCGGTAATTTTGTTGTTTTAATTATTTTTGATTATTTTCTTTCTACCAAAGCATATAAAACAGATCAAACTTACGAATCACGTTTTAAAATGATTTTTGAGTCATTGCGTGTTTGTATTGCATTAATTATCGGGTTTATTTGCGGATTATTTCCATTATTTATTTGGCAATATGCAGAAAGTACCACTCAAGTTGTATTGGTTTTTTTATTGTTTTTAGTCGGTATTCAATTACGCAGTAATAATATTTCAATCAAGCATATTCTGCTCAACAAAATAGGCATAATTACAACGCTAATAGTTACGATAAGTGCATTTTGGGGGGGCATTGTTGTGTCATTTGTTTTAGATTTGCCCGCACGAGTTGGTCTTGCTATGTCATCGGGTTTTGGTTGGTATTCGTTATCGGGTATTTTAATGGCAGAAGCCCATGGTCCAATTATTGGTAGTGCCACGTTTTTAAATGATATTCTGCGTGAATTATGCGCAATTATCTTAATCCCAACACTAATTAAACGCTACCAATTAACCACATTAGGTCTGTGTGGTGCAACATCAATGGATTTTACACTCCCCATGCTACAAAAAGGTGGTGGAATAGCCATTGTACCTGCCGCTATTGCCCAAGGTTTTTTATTGACACTAATTATGCCGATATTTATTACGCTATTTAACTATGGTGGATTTTAGCCTAAAGAAAGCCAAGCCAACATAATACTGAAAGACCACATGAGGCACTAAATAATATGACGCCCATTGAATTTAAAATATAAAAACAAGCAGCATGATTTTCTACGTCTGTTTTGTACTAACTATGGGGTATTTACATTCTTGTTTGCTAAGGTGAAGAAGTAATTCTTTTCTTTTTTCATCGGCCAAATCAAAAATTTTTTTCATTTTATGCTGAAATTCACTATCTCTATTATTGGAGTGCATCCAGCCAAGTCTTCTTTCTCTTGACTCTGGATCAAAACAGTGACATAGATTTGCCAGTTTTTGACTGCCTATTTTTTGTTCTAACCATTGTTGAGGATCGTGTTCCATGAAAGGGATAACAAGGCTAGATTTGGTATGCAATGCAATACCTTTTAAGGATGATAGTTTGGCTATCCCCCATATATCTCTATCACAAGCGACTAAATGTGAAATATAAAAATCTGGTTTCTTAGGTTCAGTATATGTATTACTCAAATCATCCATCAATCGAAAAATAAAAAGATCCCATGCACAGTTTTGAATGAATTTAATAGGATCTTGCTTTTGATGTAATCCATTGAGCTTTTGTGTTAATGAAGAAAAATTATCATGGAACAAAATATCTGCACAGCATGCTAGCTCTCGAATCATGAGTATTTCCAAGTCTTTATCCATGAAGTGAAAGAGTTGTTCTAATTTATTTTCAGGTGATTTACAAGAAGATATCTCAAGAATTTTACTCTGAGTCAATAAAAGTTCAATTAATAAGCACCGAAAATTAATAGCCTCACTTAATCCATTATTTAGATTATCCAGAAAACTATTGAATATTGGCTCAATCTCATGTTCAGATTGCTCACGAAAATTGGCCTGATATATCCTTGACCACTTTTCATCCAAAGGGCAATCAATTTTTTTTAAAGCATTTATGGCTGCAAATGTTTTTTTACTACATTCGATAGTTTCAGGGTTAGATTGATAATGCCGTTGTGCTTCATAAAGATAAAAATAAGGATTTACATTACTGTAATCAATATTTAGGGCTTGAATTTGCTTCAATCTCTTTTTTAATTGTTCTGTATGATGATTTTTATAGGCAAGAGAATAAATATAACTGGCAGTATTAGAATCAAAGTAAGTACCCAAACCACATAAATATGGGACTGTATTATTGTGACCAATCATATTAGAATCAATAATAAATAATGATTTGCCTTTATAAATTGATTGGATACCTACTGTTTCATCAATAATAGTATTTTTTAATTTGAATGTTCCTTCATTGTTATCAGATGCATAAATATAACGCCAATATTTTAATATTTCGTAGTTGTCTTTATAAAAATTAATTGCATCAATTGGTGTCGCTTTTTGAGAAAGGTTAAACAAAGCTTCTTGTGTTTCGATATCATTCATGATTTTCACCTATCTAGTATTAAATATTTTTATTAGTTACAGTTAACTAAAATAAAAAGATTAATAATCTACAGTATATACAATACAGAGAAATAAAAAATAGAAGATTGTTTGCTTATAGAAAAGCGTCGAGTTGTTTACACTTCATGATTAAAATAGTCCTCTAAAAACTCATAAGGCGTTTTCCCTGAAATCGCTTTATGCGGTTTAACGATATTATAAAAATTAATGAAACGTTTAAGCTTTGTTGCCTGTCTTTTGCATTACTAAATATTTGTTAATTATCCCACATCTCAATTCAAAGTTTGTATCATTTTTTCAGCTTTCCCATTGTGTTGTCTGGCGGGTTTGGTGGATTTTTGATTGATACGATGGTTATGACATATTTTAACAAATTGGTGTTCACTTATGCCTTGATATTCACGCCCATTATCGGAATAAATGCATTCAATAGTATAAGGTGATTGGGTTAACTCATCGTTTTGTAAAAACTATGCTGAACTAAATTGGGATTTATCAGGGTAAATACCAGCATAAAGCTCACATGAAAAATCATCTATGCCAACAAAAAAATATTCTCTAATTTGCCGTTTCGTTTCATTTTTAAGTAAAGGTAAACGGTTGGTATCAACATGCAACATTTCACCTAGATAGGTTTTGTTATAACGTTTAGCCTGTCGTCTTAATTTATCTTCAATGGAATTTTAGACTTTAATTAGACGTTTTATTTCATAACTGATGTTTTTATAACGTTCATTCTTACTGCTTAAAGAGACAAAAGCTTTAATCGAGCTTTCTTTAGTACGTTATAAATGGTAGGGCGACTGACCAGCGTTTTGCCAAATCAGTGGCTGTTATTTTTTCTTTATGATATAAGCGCAATATCTCTTGTCTGGTGATAAGGCGTTAGTTTTGTTTTTTATGTGTATTCATTACAGTAGTTTCTCAAATTACTGTAATGTGGTATGTCCACACTTTTAGTACTAAAAAGATAAGGTCATCGATTTCTTTTGTATTCAATCGGCGACTGGTAATTTAATGTTAAATGAAGTCGGTTATAATTAAACCAATCCACATAGTGATTAAATTCCAATTTAAGTTGCGCCAGTGAATCAAAAATAGTATTTGACACAAATTCTGTTTTCACTGCTTTAAATGTGCTTTCTGCAATTGCGTTATCATAGAGGCAGCCTTTGCGACTTAACGACTGTTTAATTCCAAATGCTGTTAAACATTCATCAATCAAATGATTATCAAACTCTTTACCTCTATCAGAATGAAACAACTCAATCGTCTGTAAGTTCATTGGAATTTGACTCATAGCTTGCATGACCAGTGCCACTGTTTTATGCCTGCCAGCACTTCGTCCCACTATTTCTCGATTACTGATATCAACAATTACACGAAAGTGGTGCTAACGTTGTTTAACCTTCACATAGGTTAAATTGGTCACTAATATCTTTTGTGGTTGACCTATATCAAATTCTCGATTAAGTTCATTCCCCACCAGCGATTCATTGCTTTTTTCTGTTTGAATACAATATTTTTTACAGGTGTATTTCGAAACCCAGCCATTTTTCGCCATGATTCGACCTATTCGGCGTCGAGATACGGTTATGCCTTGCTTTCTCAGCTCTGCTTGCAGACGCCTTGTACCATAAGCTTGATAATTATTATTAAAAATTTCACCCACTATTTCACTCAGCGATATATCTTGTGGTTGCTGCGTCAATTGCCGTTGATAATAGAAACGATTTCGGGTTACATTTAAACATCGACATAATGCACGTAAGCTGTATCGATGCTTATTATGTAAAATTAACTCGATTTTCTTCCCATTATCAACGCCGCTTGCTTTAGGATATCATTCTCCATTAACAAGCGTTTATTCTCTTTGCGTAGCGCGATAAGTTCGTTCTCTTCAGTTCGACTGATTATCTTTTGCGATGAATGAGCCGGTAGTTTAGTACTGCGTTATCCACTTATCTAATGCTGATTTGGTGAGGTCATACGCTGCGACGATATCCACACGTTTTTTACCATTTTGATATAGCATGACCATTTGTTTTTTGAACTCGTTAGTAAAGCTACGTTTTCTTCTTCGCGATGAATCGATTGCCATTGTTGTTACCTTCTTTTATTTTTAGTTTATCATAACAATGACCTTATAAAACTGGTACTAATTAGTGTAGCCGATCCAATCAAAAATTCACCAAACCCGCCCGTCCGCAAACTAATGGGAAAGCCGAAAGAGTGATACGAACTTTGAATTGCGATGTGGCATAATCAGAATATATTTAGCGATTCAAATGAGAGAAAACAAAAGCCTAAACGCTTTATTAATTTTTATAATACCGTTAAACCGCATAAAATAATTTTTGGAAAAACGCCTTATGAGTTTTTAGAGGATTATTTTAACCATGAAGTGTAAACAACTCGGCGTTTTCATACACTTTAATAAAAATTTGATTGTGTTCTTAAAACATTGGCAACAGTTTTTCTATTTGTAAATTAAAGTGCAGTCCCTTTGGTTGGAATAAAGAATTGATCCGTGTTAATACTTTCTAATGTTAATAACTTTATTTTTTTATCTATTCCACCAGCATAACCTGTTAAATTACCGTTTGCGCCGATAACTCGGTGGCAAGGAATAATGATTGATATGGGATTATGACCAACAGCCCCGCCTACGGCTTGGCTAGACATGCTTGCTTTGTTTGTTTTAATGGCGATCTGTTTTGCGATATCGCCGTAAGTAATGACCTGGCCATATGGAATTTTGCATAAAATTTCCCATACTAAGTTTCGAAAAGGCGTGCCATTTGGTGCGAGCTCTAATTGGTATGGATTCGGTCTTTTTTCTAAAAAATAATCATCAAGCCATTTTTTTGTTGAGTTAAAAATGGTTAAATTAGATTTTTCTTCTGTTCGTGTATTGAGTATATGACCAAAATATTTTTCACCTTCAATCCAAGCCCCAACTAACTTATTTTGTTGACTGGCTAGGGTTATTAGTCCCACTGGAGATGAGTAATTGCATAAATAAAACATATTGGCCTTTTAGTAATATTTAATAAATACACTATTAAATTATGCTTGTTTATAGCGATAAATACTACAAATTTATCGATTAATATTATGAGTTAATAGTAAATGTGGAATATGGCTCATTGGTGAGCCATACATTTTGAAGTTATTTTGCTTGATTTTTACCTTTTTCGACGTAGCTCATATCTCCAAGGCTTTCAACAATAAATTTACCATCGTCGGTGTAACGAATTTTAGTAACACTTGCGTTACCTAATCCAGCTGTAATTGGTTTATCTTGCCATTCTTGAACCATAGCCATAATTGCTAAACCGTGAGATACCACAAGCACGTTGCCACCACCTTGTGCTTTGGCTGATTCAGCAATGGCTTTTAATGATGCTTGCATACGATTTTTTACTTTATTGTAGTCTTCGGCTTCGCCTGATTTCTCAACTGCGGCGATTGCATCCATCATTGCTTTTAGGGTAACCTTGCCTTGAGCCATATCCGCCATTAGCTCTTTATCTGATGCATAACCTAAATGCTGTGCAGCTGGTGTCCACATGTTCGGATCAAAATCTCCTTCATAATCGCCAAAACACTGTTCACGCAAGCCTTCCATTTCATTAATTTGAATTTTATCGCCTTTAGTTTCTAAAACAATGCGAGCAGTTTGTCGTGCTCTACCTAAATCACTTGAATAAACTGAAATAAATTTGACATCTCTCAACCCTCGTCCTAATTGTTCTGCAACCTCGACACCTGGCTTTGTTAGCGGTGTATCAGACCATCCTTGGGCACGGTGTACGTTATTAAACATAGTTTTACCATGGCGAGTGACATAGATATATACATCATCCGCAAAAGCTTGCGATAAGGTCGTTATTGAAATAATTAATGAACTAATTAATATAATAAATTTTTTCATTGTTTTGTCCTCTTTATAATAAATTAAATCGGTAATCAATTACCGTTTCCGCCGAAAGTGAAGGTGAACGTTGGTATTTTCCGTGTCTAAGTTTTGGTGTTAGATCCGAAGCACTGACTGTTTTATAAGACCAACCATATCCAACCTTCGATAAAATAGAAAAATTTCTAAAAGCGCCACTAGTTGGTTTCCATATATCAAAAACGTTAATTTCGCCATTTTTTAATGTATTATGTTTGTAGTTAAATTGGCCATAATTCATATATAAGCCTGTACTATTATCTTTAATAAAATCATAACTCATTACTGTTGTTAGTACCAGTTCACCATCACGCAAATAATCTGCGCCAGCAGCGGCAAGACCGTTAAAACGAGCACGAGTATTTTTACCCAAATGTCGATTATAATATCCGATAGCGTTATGTTTGTTAGCATCTGTATAAGCTAAACCGACTTTAATACTCCAGTCTTCTTCTTTCCATTCGACATCGGTTGCATAGTGCCATGCGTGATCTTCAAACTCCTTTTTGTTTTGTTTCATGGCATCATAATTGTCAAGAGCATAACTTCCGTAGAATTGTCCACCTAAGATTAATTTTTGTATTGGTTTATAAGACAATTCAATTACATGGCGTCTTAAATAATCTTTAGCAACACCATAAGAATAATCTAAAGTGAGATCTTTATCTTTATAAGCGATCTCAGCTGTTGAAATATTATTAATGACTTTTTTACGATCTGCCGTTAAAAAACGCAATTTTTTAGCAGATTCGCGGGGTAGGGTGCTATCAATATAAGCTAATGAAAAATAAACGTTATCATATTTTAGAATTCCGCTATAACCAAGATAGCTATTGCGAGTAAGATGTTTGGTTGAACTTATGACGCCTAAATCTTTCAAGCTATGCCATCCTGCTTTACCATTAAAGTTAATGTCATCATTACCTAATTTTATTTTGGCATAACGTTGGGTAAATTTATTAAATCCGTGAGCGTTATGTTTGTTATAGCCTTTACCATCGTTATAAAGTAGGTTACGGGTCGCAAAGTAATCACTAGCGCCTAATCTTATTATGTTATCATAGGTGACATCAAAACCAATCATGTCAAATAAATAACCCGATTTATAATCAAAACTAAATGCTTGCCCCCAAGCGCTGTGTACCTCTTTAGGTTGGGATGCATTTTCTTTTAAATATTTCCAATGGTTTCGGGTAGAAAATATAAATTTGGTTTCTTTAAAAAATGTATCATCGAGGATTGAGTTTTGGGTTGTTGCATTTGCTAGAATAGAATAACTTGATATCCCTAATAGCATTGTTGTGAGATATTTTATTTTCATTGTTCTTTTTCCTAATCGTTTTTATATTAAAAACCTAAATACCAAATCAGAGATAACTCTCTAATTAATATTTAGGTTTTGCCTGCCAAAAAGCAGTAACAATCTAATAATTTAAAGTTTTGTTTTATTTTTATGTATATATGTTTTTATAGTAATATGATTAATTTAAATAATTTATATCTCTATTCGATTAGTTATTTACCTTGTCACATGTTTATTAAAAAATAATAGGGGGATAAGTAGCATCAATCCTCCCAGATTATTTTATGCTTTCAAATTTTTACCTTGTGATGAAATCACGGATTGATACCAGTAGAAGCTTTTCTTTTTATAACGATTTAATGTGCCTGTGCCATCTTGATTTAGATCTACATAAATAAATCCATAGCGTTTAGTGACTTCGGCT
Source organism: Gilliamella sp. BG7 (assembly GCF_046635565.1). NCBI lineage: Bacteria > Pseudomonadati > Pseudomonadota > Gammaproteobacteria > Orbales > Orbaceae > Gilliamella > Gilliamella sp. BG7. The sequence goes on from NZ_JBIDFB010000007.1 coordinate 12,982, forward strand.
TTAGATGCACTGATAAGATCTATTGGTCCCCAGCTGGTGTATCCCATGACTTCAACACCATCGTTAATGGCTTCTCTGATTTGTACTAAATGATCATTCATATAATTAATCCGATAATCATCATTAATTGTATTGTCTACTTCTAATTTATCTTTAGCACCTAAGCCATTTTCGACAATAAATAACGGTTTTTGATAACGCTCATAAAGTAAATTAAGAAGATAACGAATCCCAATTGGATCGATCTGCCATCCCCACTCGGAAGCTTTAAGATAAGGGTTAGGCACCATATCTAAAATATTACCTTTGGTTTTTTGTGACTCATCATTTGTTGCACAGCAACTCATGTAATAACTAAATGAAACAAAATCGACTGTTTCTTTTAGATCTTGTTTATCTTGTTCAGTAATATCAAGCTTAATATGATTTTCTTTAAAGAAGCGATTCATATAGGTTGGGTAATAACCACGCACCTGAACATCCCCAAAAAATAACCAACCATGATTTTCTTGATGAGTTTCCCAAACATCTTCAGGTTTTGGTGTAAGAGGGTAAGCCACAGCACCTAATAACATGTTACCAATTTTTGCATCTGGAATGATTTGATGACAGAGTTTAACCGCTCGGCCGCTAGCAACTAATTGATGATGGATTGCTTGGTAGATTTGCTGTTTGGTGCTATTTCTGTCCAAACCAACACCGGTGAAAGGTTCATGTAATGACATGTTGATTTCATTGAAGGTAAGCCAATATTTAACCTTATTTTTATAGCGTTCAAAAACAGTTTTAGCGTAATGAGTGAAAAATTCAATGACTTTACGATTTTCCCATCCACCATATTGAGTAACAAGATAATAGGGCATTTCATAATGTGATAAAGTGACTAGTGGTTTTATGTTGTGTTTTGCCATTTTATCAAATAATTTATCATAAAAGGCTAAACCAACTTCATTTGGTTGTTCTTCATCGCCATTAGGAAATATGCGTGTCCAAGCAATTGATGTGCGTAGACAAGTGAAACCCATTTCAGCAAATAGAGCAATATCTTCAGGATAGCGATGATAAAAATCGATAGCTTTGTCTTTAATACTCGCAATATCAGTTTCATTGCGATTGATGATGTCACCAAATAAACCATTTGGCGTACAATCTGATGTAGATAAACCTTTGCCACCTTCACGGTAAGCCCCTTCAACTTGATTAGCGGCAATGGCACCGCCCCAAAGAAAATCATTAGGAAATTTTGTTGACATGTTTTACTCCTTATTTTGGGATAACGCTAATAAAGCCTCTCCACTTTGAATATTATCTTGTTCAAAGATACATTGTATATCTTGATAACTATCACTATTAGTAATGATAATTGGTGTGGTAACTTCAAAACCAGCTTGCTTAATTGCCTCTATATCAAAACTGACTAGCAAATCACCTTTTTTTACTTTGCTACCAGCTTCTACGTGAGCCTCAAAATGTTGACCATCTAATTTAACGGTATCAATACCGATATGAATTAATATTTCAGCTCCAGATTCGGTTTGAAAGCCAATTGCGTGTTTAGTTCGAAATAATGACACAACTTCACCATCATCAGGTGCAACAGCTTGACCAACAGTTGGAATGATTGCAATACCTTTACCCATTAATTCACTGGCAAATGTTGGATCTTTTACCTCACTTAATGGATTGACTTTGCCTGACATTGGGCTATAAATCGTGGTTTTATTTTCAGTATCGATGTTGTTAGAAGATGAATTATCAATTTCATTCGTTTGAGATTTATCTTTATATATACCAAAGAAGTAAGTAACGATTGTTGCAATTGTAAAGGAAATAATTGTAGCAATAACAACCGCATAAAATCTTGCATCAACCCCTTCAATTGGAATTAATTGTAAAAATGAAAATATACTAACCATACCAAACGAATAAGTGACAGTGTGATGATAACCAACAATAGCCCCACCAATTGCGGCAGACAAACAACCAATAACAAATGGTTTTTTTAATGGTAAATTCACGCCATAGATTGCGGGTTCTGTCACACCAAAAATCCCTGATAATACAGATGAACTTGCTAATGCTTTAAATTGCTTATCTTTAGAACGTAACATTACCGCTAATGCTGCCCCTGTTTGTGCAAAAACAGCCGGTAATAAAATAGGTAACATAAAGTCTTCATGATAAAGAGCCAAGTTATTCATCGAAAATGGTACTAATCCCCAATGAACCCCAAATATCACCATGATTTGCCAGCCAGCTGCTAAAATCATTGAAGCAATTACAGGATTTAATTGATAGATGAAGATAATTCCAGAGGCAATAAGGTCACTTAACATTGACACAACAGGGCCAATAACCGCAAAAGTTAACGGTACGGTAATTAATATGCTGAGTAATGGCGAGATAAATTTTTTAAACGAATCATGCAATATTTTATTAAAAGCTCGTTCCAATATAGAATATACCCAACTCGCTAAAATAATTGGAAATACCGATGATGCATAAGGGATTAGACTAATTGGGATTGAAAAGAATTCGGTTTGTAATTCTAATGCGCCTCCCATCATACCGACAATATTAGGGTGAACTAATGCACCGCCAATTGCCATGCCTACATAGGGGTTACCGCCAAATTTTTTAACAGCAGAAAATCCTAAAATAATAGGTAGGTAATAAAAAGGTGCATCAGCAATGGCAAATAGGAAATTATAAGTAGGTGTTTCAGGGATAATGACATTGATTACTTGTAACAACGAGATTAGACCTTTTAAAATCCCGCCAGCAACAAGTACAGCAAGAGCTGGAATAAAAATGCCCGAAACCAGATCAATCAATTTAGAGAAAATCCCCGATTTTTTGCCTGATTGCAAGGTTGGTTGATTATTTTCATTAAGGTTTGTCAGTTGCATAATGTCACTATATACATCAGCAACATTATTACCGATAACAACCTGAAATTGTCCTCCACTTTGTACAACTGTAATCACACCAGCTAACTTTTTTAATGTTTCTGCATCGGCTTTGTTATCATCCTTTAATACAAATCTTAAACGAGTAGCACAATGCACTAAGCTGATAACATTGTCCTTACCTCCAACATGTTGAATAATTGATTCGGCAAACTGTTTATTTTTCATACCTTATCCTTTTCAATGCAAAAAAAAACCTAAATCCCTTTAATTTAAGGAATTTAGGTTTTGCTCGCATAGCTAACTGCTTTTCTATGCAATAACAATCCAAAAATGATTTAATAAAATTAGCATGATTTAAGAATAATGGATATAGTTTGTTTAAATATAATGATTAAAATGTGAGTTATATCACATTATTGATTTTTCAGTTCAGTTCGTAATCGTTCAATATGAATAGTTAAATAGAGACTTTCGTCATCAGAAAGTGGATGTTGATATTGTTGTATTAAATGTAAATCTATCTGTTTAGTACAAATATAGGCTAGTTCGTATTTTTGTCGTACTAATTCATACAAAGAGTTATCTTGTTGTGTTTGCTTGCTGTGGCTTAAAATACGGTGAGCAAAAAATTTTAAATGAGTAACAAAACGTTGATAAGATAGGCAATTTTCGTCATATTCAAAGTTAAAGTGGTATTTCACTATATTAAGAATTTCGCGCATGATTTTAGTCATATTAACAATATTGGGCATTGTGTCATTTAATTGCGCATTGATAATATGAAAAGTAATAAAACCAGCTTCGTCTTCAGGTAATTCAACAGATAATCGTTCTTTTATTATTGATAAGGCATACAAACCGATTTGAAACTCTTTAGGGTAAAACTTTTTGATTTCCCATAGAAATCCATTAGGAATATCAAATCCTTGCTGGTGGCGCTCAATAGCAAAATGGATATGGTCGGTCAGCGAAATATAAATGCTGTCTTGTAATATGCCATCTATGCATTGTTTTGCATGATTAATAATAATTTCAGATGTGGCTAACACTTCAAAAGGAATTTTTGAAAGTAATTCTTCAAATTTAGGGTATGTTTCTTTATTATCGAGTGAAAACTGCTTTTCAATAAGATTTGTATTAATTAAGTCACCTTCACGTTTTTTAAATCCAATTCCACGACCAGTAACAATTAATTCATTACCTTTAGCATCAAGTGTAACAATAACATTGTTGTTTAATATTTTATAAACTTTCATTGGGTGTGATTAATTATATATGTCTATTTATTATGAATAGACATAAAAAAATCGGAAGCAAAAATATAAAGAAATGTGATAAATATCATATTTTAAAAAAATATTGCTTTTCTTTTACTATAAAAAAGCCCCGATAGGGTTAATGTATCGAGGCTGCTTAGTCTATTATTTTATTATTGTGTTAATAATTTATTCATGGTTTGAATAAATTTACTTGGATCGCTAAGTGAACCTTTTTCAGCAAGTAAAGCCTGATCTAGTAGTAGTTCTACCCAATCGTTAAATATGCTTTCATCTTGTGTATCGGCAATACGTTTAACCAGCTTATGATCTGGATTGATTTCAAACGTGTATTTGATTTCTGGTGCTTTTTGACCTGCTGCTGCAAACAATTTAGCCATTTGTGTGCTCATTTCGTCGGCAGCAGTGGTAACAATCGCAGGTGTATCAGTTAAGCGATGCGTTAATTTTACTTCTTTCACTTTATCGCCTAATGCGGTTTTAACTCGTTCAATAAATGGTTCAAGTTCTTTTTCAACTTGCTTTTGTTGTTCAATATCTTGATCGGCTAATTTTTCGATTGATTCGTCTGATTTACTGATAGACTGGAACTGTTTGCCATCAAATTCAGTTAAGTTACTCATCATCCATTCATCAATACGATCGGACAATAATAATACTTCAATACCTTTTTTACGGAATAGCTCAAGATGAGGACTATTTTTTGCCGCACCATAGCTATCAGCGGTAATATAGTAGATCTTTTCTTGACCTTCTTGCATACGGCTAATGTAATCATCTAACGAAACAGTTTGCGCATCGCTATCAGTGTGAGTTGACGCAAAACGAAGTAATTTTGCAATTGCTTCACGGTTTGTAAAGTCTTCACCAGTACCTTCTTTTAATACTAAACCAAACTCACTCCAGAACTGTTGATACTGTTCTTTATCGTCTTTAGCAAGTTTTTCAAGCATTTGTAACACACGCTTAGTACATGCATTACGTAAGTTTTGGGTGATTTTGTTATCTTGCAAAATTTCGCGCGATACATTTAATGGCAAATCATTTGAATCAATTAAGCCTTTTACAAAACGTAAATAGTTAGGCATAAATTGTTCAGCATCATCCATAATAAATACACGTTGTACATACAGTTTTAAGCCGTGTTTATTATCACGATTCCACATATCCCAAGGCGCTTTTGCTGGAATATAAAGTAAGCTAGTATATTCTTGTTTACCTTCAACACGGTTATGACTCCAGCTTAATGGATCGGCAAAGTCGTGTGACAGATGTTTATAAAACTCTTTATATTCCTCGTCAGTCACTTCTGATTTACTACGAGTCCAAAGAGCTTGTGCTTTGTTAACTTTTTCCCATTTGACTTCTTTGCTTTCTTCATCAGTAGTTTGTACTTCAACAGGAAGTGAAATGTGATCAGAATATTTGCTGATAATAGAGCGTAAACGCCAATCGTCTAAAAACTCTTTTTCATCTTCTTTTAAGTGTAAAGTAATTTCTGTACCACGGGTTTCTTTATTATCATCAGATATAGTATATTCGCCTTCCCCTGTTGACTCCCACATAACTGCTTCGTCAGCTTTTGCGGTGGCTGCGCGCGTTCTAACAGTGACTTTATCGGCAACGATAAAAGCAGAATAAAAACCTACACCAAACTGACCAATTAATTGGCTATCTTTGGCTTGATCGCTACCAATGGACTCTAAAAATGCTTTGGTACCTGATTTAGCAATGGTACCTAAGTTTTCAATCACTTCATCACGAGTCATACCAATACCATTATCGGTAATAGTCAAAGTGCCTGTTTCTTTATTAGTTGAAATGCGCACACCAAGTTCACCATCGCCAGCATATAGATCTGGATTTTCTAACGCTTTAAATCGAAGTTTGTCGGCTGCATCGGATGCGTTTGAAATAAGTTCTCTTAAAAAAATCTCTTTATTTGAGTATAAAGAGTGAATCATTAAATGTAGAATTTGTTTAACTTCGGATTGAAATCCACGAGTTTCAGTACCAATTTTGCTCATCGATGAGTTCCTCACATAAAATTAATTAGCCCTAATAATATAAAAATAAATATCAGCAATATAGATTTTAACCTTCTATTTTTTTAATGTACTGCTTTATAAAATTATTTTTAACACTATTTGGACACAAGTTGTTTAATAGTTTAATAATTGATGAATTGTTATATGGGAATAAAAAATGGAATTTCAAGGGAGAATATTAATGAAATTAATATGATTACATTTTTTAACTGTTATATGTATATATATATAAACATAACTTTGTAGGATACCAAATAGAGATAAATCCTGCACAAGATTTAATCTGTTAAATTTTATTTATAAAAGATTATTTTTCTGTTTTTGGGCATACTCTGACTTTTGCTGTATTTTTGTCTAATTTAAATTCAAAGATATCAATGGCTTTTATTAAATTTATTAGCTTAGCATGACCATAATCTTTAACATTAAAATCAGGTTTGGTATCTTTAATATGGGTACCAATTAGTCCTAGTGTTGCCCAACCAAGATTATCTTTTCTTTTTTCAATAGCTTTTTTAATAAGATTAATTAATTCCGTTTTTTGTTTTAATTTATTGGAATTGGTATTTTGGGGAGCAGGAAAGTGTTTTTCTTTAGAAATAATTCTAACTTTTGCTGTAGAAACATCTGATCTGAGTTCAAATATATCATCAAGTGCTTTTATTAAACCTGATAATTTGGCGTAGCCATAACTTCTAGAGTCAAAATCAGATTTAATATTATTCATATACTGACCAACTTCCCCTAGCTGTGACCACCCTTGTTCATCCTCTTTCTCTTTTATGGCTTTTTTAATAAAATTAATTAATTTTTCATCTTTCTTTAATTCATCAGCAGTTTTACGCCCAGATATCGCTACTGTTGCGTTTTTTTCAATTTTTGTTAGGTTATCAAGATAAATAAATTTATCACATGCTTTTATTAATGATTCGGGGGTTTTATCAGTACCAAAACCATAAACGGCGATACCATTTTCTCTTATTCGAGAAGCAAGACGAGTAAAATCACTATCACTAGAGATAATACAAAAGATATTAAAATGATTGCTATATAATAAATCCATGGCATCAATTACCATAGCCATATCCGTAGCATTTTTACCTTTTGTATAAGCAAATTGTTGAACGGGTGTAATTGCGTGAGCTAATAATTGTTCTCTCCAATTATTTAATTGAGGTGAACTCCAATCACCATATAGCGTTTGACACTAATTACTCCATATTTAGCAATTTCATCAAGTAGTAGTGATATGAAACTATAAGATATGTTGTCCGCATCAATAAGAACAGCCAATTTTTGGTTCAATTTACTCATTTCAGTTATTTCCCCCTACAAAATTTATGCATATATTCTAGTTATTGTTATGGATGTAATTGTAGTACATATAGCTTTTATTCTAAGCTAATCGTTTTTTATTTAAACAAAAAAGCCTTGATAACTCAAGGCTTTTATTTGGATTAAAAATTAACTTTAGGTTTTATAAAAATCCATAAACCAAAATGATGATTACCGCAACAGGAACAATATAACGAGTTAATACCGTCCAAACACTAAACCAAAAATCACTTAGATTTAATTCTTCACGGATACGTTTTTGGTTCATCATCCAAGCACCAAATATCACAGTGCCTAAACCTGTAACAGGTAACATTATTTTACTAGTTAAGTAATCAAGCAAATCAAATATATTTTTACCAAATAGTTTCACTTCAGCCCATTCATTAAATGATAAAATACATGCGATACCTAATGCCCAAATAATTAAACTACTTAAAATTGTTGCTGATTTTCTACCCAATGGTGTTTTTTCTTCTAACAATTCAACTGTTGGTTCAAGTAATGAAATAGAAGAAGTTAATGCAGCAAAAGTAAGGAAAATAAAGAATAAAACACCTAAAACAGTGCCGCCAGCCATATTACCAAAAGCAATCGGTAAGGTGACAAAAATAAGTCCTGGTCCTTCACCAGGTTGTAAACCGTTAGCAAATACCAGTGGGAAAATCGCCATACCAGATAGCATCGCTACAATTACATCTAAAATAACTACAGTACGTGCAGTTGATAGTAAGTTCACATCTGAACCCAGATAAGAACCATATGCCATCATAATACCCATACCTAAAGATAGACTAAAGAATGCATGTCCCAATGCCGCCAATACTGCTGTACCGTTAATTGCAGACCAATTAGGGGTGAACAAGAATTTAAAAGCATCATAAAAAGATGGACCGCTAACATAAGCAGCATAACCAACTAAAACAAGTAATAATACACCTAGCCCAGGCATCATCAATTTACAACCGCGTTCTAAACCAGCACCAACACCAAGAGCAACAATAAATGCTGTAGCAAACATAAATATGGTGTGCCAAGTTAGTAGACTGTTAACCTCGCCAAGGAAATGGGTAAAAAGTTGACCAGTAGCTTCGCCATTAGCACCTTCGAAAGAACCTTGAGTAGCCAAAACAATGTAATCGGTCGCCCAACCCCCAATAACACTATAAAATGATAGAATTAAAAAAGAACCTATTACGCCAATAATACCGACCCAGCGCCAAGATCTTGAACGGCCTTCTGAAACAGCGACATCTTCCATTGTATGAATTGGATTTTTTTGCCCGCGACGACCAATTAACCATTCTAAAACTAAAATTGGCAAGCCAATAATAAACATAAATATTAAATAGGTAAGCACAAATGCAGAGCCCCCCATTTCACCTGCCATATAGGGGAATTTCCAAATGTTGCCTAATCCAACAGCAGAGCCAGCTGCGGCAAGCATAAATCCCATGCGCGAACTCCACTGTGAGTGACTTTTTTTCATAGTACCCGTACTCATTAATATTGTTTCCTTTATTCTCAAAATAGTTTAATTAGCGTTGTGAAAAAAGTATGTCTTTTATAAGTGAATTTTTCAATCATGCCATGAAAGACTTCTATAAACAAGATATTATGCAAGTTATTAGTTATATCTGTATAAAAATTTAGCGAGTAGTGATGGGAATGTATAATATTTATTTTTAAGGTGATTATAGTAATTACTATACCATATTAAACATCTTCAAAACAGTTAAAAAGTTAAAATCTGCAATAAAAAATAATAAAAGCGCCATACCTAAAGGAATGTCAATTATATTTGTTAAACAATAATGATATGTTTTGAACTAAATAAACATATTTAAGAACGATTCCTTCTCACAGCTTCATTAATAGGCGCAATCATATTTTGTAGGATAAATTATATAATAAACAATAGTGTTTAATCTGCTATTATTTTAAATAAACAAGATTAATTAGGCTGATTTATTGATAATCACAAGCACATAGCATATAGTTAATTTTTAGATTTTATTGATATTAAAGAGCTACTATGTCGCAAAACATCGACCAAAACGAAATCAACAAATTTTCACAACTTGCTGCCGATTGGTGGAACCCAAATGGTAAATGTAAACCGTTACACATCATCAATCCATTGCGTATGGATTATATAAAACAAAAATGCGGATCACTAACCGACAAACTGGTGCTTGATGTCGGTTGTGGAGGTGGAATATTGTCTGAAAGTCTAGCAAAATTAGGCGCTAAAGTTACAGCTATTGATCTTGCCGAGCAATCGCTAACCGTTGCCAAATTACATGCCTCGCAAAATGATCTATCGATCGATTATCAAAAACAAACAGTTGAAGATCATGCCCAACAACACCCTGCCAAGTATGATGTCATTACTTGTATGGAATTATTAGAACATGTACCTGAGCCGTTTTCAATCATACAAGCATGCGCCAAATTACTTAAACCAAAAGGTAAACTATTTTTATCAACTATTAACCGAAATCATAAAGCCAAATTATTATTGATTTATGGTGCAGAATATATTGCTCATTTGGTACCTAAAGGTACACACGATTTTAATCGATTTATCCGCCCATCAGAGCTAATGGCACTTGTTGAGCAAGCAAAATTAGAGGTAGAGGATATTATTGGTATGGAATATCTTTTATTTAAAAATCAATTCAAATTAAGTTCAAATGTGGATATAAATTATATATTAATGGCACGAAAATCAGATTTGCTTTAAAAATGTGATCAAATTCTCATTTTAGATATTTTTTCCTGTATTTTTTTTAAAATTCTCTATAATTTCGCGTGTTACCGATAACACGGGCCATTTTATTTTAAAGGATTTATTTATGCCGTTATTAATAATTGCTATTGGCGTAGCACTGCTACTTATTTTAATGTTACCGCTTCGAGTCAATGGTTTTATTGCTCTAATTCTAGTTGCATTAAGTGTTGGTGTAATGGAAGGTATGCCTGTTATGGATGTGGTGAAATCCATAAAAAATGGAGTAGGTGGTACACTTGGTAGTTTAGCTTTAATTATGGGCTTTGGGGCAATGTTAGGAAAACTATTGGCCGATTGTGGTGGGGCTCAACGTATAGCAACAACACTAATTGAAACATTTGGTGACAAGAAAATCCAATGGGCGGTTACACTTACTGGTTTTATTGTTGGTTTTGCACTTTTCTATGAAGTTGGCTTTGTTCTTTTATTACCATTAGTATTAACTATTGCCGCAACGTTACGTATATCGCCACTATATATTGGTATTCCTATGGCTGCGGCTTTATCTGTGACGCATGGCTTTTTACCTCCACATCCTGGCCCTACAGCTATTGCAGAAATTTTTAAAGCAGATATGGGGCGTACCTTATTCTATGGTACTATCATCGGTATCCCAACGGTAATTTTAGCAGGCCCAGTATTAGCAGGATTACCATTTATTCGCGTAATTAATCATCCAATTGAAGAAGGTTTATATAATTCTAAAAAATTTACTGATGAGCAAATGCCAAGTTTTACCGTCAGTGTTTTTACTGCTTTAATTCCAGTTATTTTAATGTCAGTTCGTGCGGTTTGCGATATGACTTTAGATAAAGGACATGCAGTGCTACCTTATATAGAATTTCTAGGCGATCCAGTCATTGCAACTTTGATTTCTGTATTAGTTGCGGTATTTACATTTGGGCTTTTACGTGGACGCTCCATGGCAGAAGTTAATGCTACTTTAGTTGATTCAATCAAGATTATTGCCATGATGTTATTAATTATTGGTGGTGGCGGAGCATTTAAACAAGTGCTTGTTGATAGTGGTGTAAAAGTTTACATTGAACAAATGATGCATTCATCGAATATTTCACCTATTTTAATGGCTTGGTTAATTGCTGCATTACTTCGATTAGCGCTTGGTTCTGCCACCGTTGCCGCGTTGACAGCTGGTGGCATTGTGTTCCCTCTAATTGCTTCAACAGGGGTAAGTCCTGAATTAATGGTTATTGCAACAGGTGCCGGAAGTGTTGTATTTTCGCACGTAAATGATCCTGGATTTTGGTTATTTAAAGAATATTTCAATTTAAGCATTTCTGAAACCATGAAATCTTGGTCACTATTAGAAACCATAATTTCCGTATGTGGGTTAGTAGGATGCTTAGCTATTAATATGTTTATTTAATAAAACATCAAGAGTATATTTTTTCCTCATCAGTTTTATTTAATTGGTGAGGGGGAGCAATATATTTTCATTTATATTTAGTTTCTTTGTATTTTCATGTTTATTTATTTTTTTATTTCAATATAGAATAAAATTCTCCTAGCCTTTTAAGTTAAAAGTAAGTAGAATACCTCGGCAATATTTTATCAACAATTTAACTCAATGGTGAATATTGTCATGTCCCGTATAGTGAAAGAAGCTCTCACGTTTGACGACGTGTTATTAGTTCCAGCACACTCAACTGTATTACCTAACACGGCTGATATCAGTACTCAACTAACTCAAACCATCAAGCTCAATATTCCAATGCTTTCTGCCGCAATGGATACTGTAACTGAATCAGATTTAGCTATTGCACTAGCTCAAGAAGGTGGTATTGGTTTTATTCATAAAAATATGTCAATTGGAAATCAAGCCAATCATGTAAAACGTGTTAAAAAACATGAAAGTGGCATAGTGCAAGATCCTGTATCAGTCTTACCAACTGCGACTATACAACAAGTTATCGAACTAGCTAAAGAATATGGCTTTGCTGGTTTTCCGGTTGTGACTGAAACTCAAGAACTAGTTGGCATTATCACTGCACGCGATGTACGATTTGCAACGGATCTCTCTTTACCTGTTACTGCTGTGATGACACCAAAAGAACGCTTAGTTACTGTAAATGAAGGTGAACAACGTGAAATCGTTCTTCAAAAAATGCACGAATACAGGATTGAAAAAGTCCTTGTTGTTGATGGTCGATTCCACCTAAAGGGTATGATCACGGTCAAAGATTATAACAAAGCCGAACAAAAACCCAATGCATGTAAAGACGAGCAAGGTCGTTTGCTTGTTGGAGCCGCCGTTGGTGCAGCGGCAGGTAATGAAGAACGCATTGCAGCATTAGTAGAAGCTGGTGTAGATGTATTATTGATTGACTCATCACACGGCCATTCAGAAGGTGTGCTTGAACGTATTCGCCAAGCAAGAAATTCCTATCCAAATTTACAAATTATTGGCGGTAATGTCGCCACAGCTGAAGGTGCTAAAGCCTTAATTGACGCAGGTGTTAGTGCTGTTAAAGTAGGTATTGGACCTGGTTCAATTTGCACTACACGTATTGTAACTGGTGTTGGCGTACCGCAAATTAGCGCCATAATGGATGCTGTCGAAATTGCACAAAAATACAATATTCCAGTTATTGCTGATGGTGGAATTCGATATTCAGGTGATATTGCTAAAGCTATTGCAGCAGGTGCATCTTGTGTGATGGTTGGATCAATGTTTGCAGGTACTGAAGAAGCGCCAGGTGAGATAGAACTATTCCAAGGCAGAGCATATAAATCATATCGCGGAATGGGTTCGCTTGGCGCGATGACAAAAGGATCTTCTGACCGTTACTTCCAAACTGACAATGCTGCAGATAAACTTGTGCCAGAAGGTATAGAAGGACGTATTGCTTATAAAGGTCCTTTGAAAGAAATTGTTCATCAGCAAATGGGTGGATTAAGATCTTGCATGGGATTAACTGGTTGTGCAACAATTGATGAATTAAAAACTAAATCCAAATTCTATCGCATTACTGGTGCTGGAATGAAAGAAAGCCATGTGCATGATGTACTTATCACCAAAGAGTCACCTAATTACAGAGCTGGAGCATAAAAAGAGAGAGGAGGAATTTTCCTCTTTCTTGAATTTAATTGAAATATTTATTTTTTTATTTTTATTTAAATCAAATTGTTATGATTCAGTTTGATTTTATGATGGTTTGTTTTGAGGTGCCTTATCCTAGCGCTTACAATATGTCGACAACGGGAGTTGATTAGTGCATCAAACATGGATGACACGAGTAACAGAGGAAGGCAACTGAAGGTTATATTCTATAGCTAATGTGTGAGTAAGTTATAGAGGGAAATGAACTCGCTAAATCAGGTTTTGTCACTACTGTTATTCATTTCATCAAGAGATCATGATGTTTGAAACCTAAAGACTCTATAATGATTTGACCTTATTTGTAAAGTTAAATAAGAAACAATACGTTAAATGATGATTTTTATAATCTAAAAAGGTTAATATAATTATTAATCTTATGTCAGAATGTGTTGACAAGGAAGAACGTTAGCCCACGAAACATAAGCATTTCTGGAGGGCTTTATTTATCAGGGAAAATGTCACCTAAAAAGTATCAAAGCTTTTCAGCAAAAGTCTAGTTGAAAACTTTTATAGCAACCGCTTAATAATTCTATCCACTTTTATGCGGCTAATTCGTTTTATTAATTTATGAACTTGGCTCGGATAAAATTGGCTCGCTTGGATTTGTTGAAAATGTGTGACCAATGTGGTTTTTTGACGAATAGTGTCAAGTTCTTGGTTAAATTTATGGCTTAATTCTTGCTTTGGATCATGTATTAATATGCCATTTTCCAGATCAAGTCGCCAAGCGCGTGGATTTAGGTTGTTACCTGTTATAAGTACCCAATTATTGTCCACCCAGATACCTTTAAGATGATAGGTTTGCCCTCCATCCTTCCACAGGCGTATGATGAGTTGCTCTTTGTCAATAAAAGATTGTAGGCGCTCAATAAAGCTTCTTAAATTGATTTCGTATAAGTAGGGTAATCCACCTGATATGTTAAAAGGTTGGTCTGGTGGAATATAAAAGTCGTTGGCTTCTTTATCACCAATAATCAGTTCAACTTGGCGACCTTTACGAAGCAAGCGAATGATATCGCGCACTAAAATGCTTGGCAAATTAAAGTAAGGCGTGCAAAAGGTGATTTTTCGTTCGGTTACGTTGATTAGGTTATGGATGATTTTATTTAATGTGTTATTGCGACCAAGCCCCATTATTGGTGCAACCGATAATGTTTGGTTGTCGGTATTGGCATTATATTGATAATTGGCATCCATTAAATGTTGGCGTAACACCTTTATTTCAGATTTGATTTGTTTTCTAGTTTTATGAGTGCCAATATTAAGTAGTTGCAACGCTTGGTATGGTAAAAAGTGATCGTGAATAAACTGCACCATGCTGTCGGCTAATAACGGATTGGTAATAAAGTGATAACGGTCGTAACGATATTTATCACGTTTGTGTAGGTAGACATTATTAATGCTAGCCCCACTGTAAATGACAGTATTATCAATAATAAAACCTTTTAGATGCAGCACGCCTAATACTTCACGGCGATTAACTGGTACACCATATATGGGAATGTCAATATCAGGATATTGCTGTTTTAGTTGGTAATAATAATTAGCATTGGTATGGGCTTTGTCCTCACCAATTCTTCCACGCTGTGCACGGTGCCAATCAACAAATATTTTAATATCTAAATCAGGATGTTGCTGTTTGATTTGGTACAGTTCGTTAAGAATTTCTTGACCTGCTTCATCTTGCTCTAGATAGAGTGTAACTATATAGATTCGGTGCTGGGCTTTTTTGATATTTTCAATTAAAGCCAGTCGATATGCTTTGGGGTTATAGCAGATATGATATTGCTCGGCATCTTGCTGAATTTTATCTAATTCGTCAAGGTGTTTTTGGTGATTGTATTTTATAAATGGTATTCGCATGATTTATTTGTCATTATAACTGTTAAGTTACATTAAAAAATTGTTTTCAAATGTAAGATAAGTTAAGCCAGTAAAATAACACTCCTTTTAATTTGTATGCATTGTAGCTGAGTTGCTTTAAGTCGAGTAATGTCTTTAGCAACTTTTTTATGCTCTTATGCTTCCTACTCAGTGATAATAAATTGTTTATGATTGTTCATCAACCCATGTTTGAATTATTTTGTAAGTTAAAGCTAGTACGACTGGACCAATAAATAATCCCATTATACCAAAGCCAAGCAAACCGCCAATCACACCAAATAATATAAGTAAAAATGGTAAATTGGCACCTTTTTTTATTAAGTAAGCCCGCATTACGCTATCTAAGGTGGTTAAGATAATTGCCACAACAATTAATACGATACCAGCAATGGTGTTACCTGCCCAAAATTGCCAGAAGATGCATCCCAGCATTACAACCACGGGACCAATTTGTGCAACACAGCAAATAAATAAGATTAGTGTTAGTACTCCCGGTAAAGGCATGTCCGTTAATATAAAACTTAACCCACCAATTAAGGCTAAGGTGATTGCGGTAACCACAACACCAAGTGCTACAGCTCGAATGGATTGCCCTGCTAATGTGACGGTGATTTGGCCATATTGTTTTGATAATCTGTTAGCTAGTAGGTAAATGTATTTGGTGATACTTTCGCCATTTAAAAAGAGTAATAGACTAAAAATAATCATTACACCTGCATGAAAGATGAATATACCAATATTGGTAGCTTGCTCAAGTAGCCAACCTATCATGGTACCAATATAAGGTTGTATGCTTGAAACTAAATCAGAACCATCAGTTTGTATTAAATTTAACCATTTTTGATGTAGTTCAAGACCAAAGGCCGGTACTCTTTCAAGCCAATCAAGTGTTGGTAGTTTTTGATGAGATAGTGTTTTTGCCCATTCAATAAGATGATGACCATTTTGTGCTACCGAGCTAATAATTAATATGAAAGGTATAATGCAAACAAAGGCCAATATTAGTGCCATTACCAGTAGTGATAGCCAGCGTTTGTTAAACAGTTTTTGTTGGATTTTTATCATTAATGGCCAAGTAGCAATCACCACCATAACAGCCCAGAAAAATCCAAATAAAAAAACTTCAACAACACGATAGGTAATAATGATTAGTAAACCAATAATTAACAGGTTTAAAATCAATTTGAGTAAATCGGTAGTGTTTTTTTCTGCTGGCATTTTTACACCATATTTATTAATCTAGTTAGCGTTATTATACGCATTATCGCTGAAAATTAATATGATGGTGTTTATGATTAATTAGTTAATGGAGATTAAAAATGAAAAAATTATTGTTATTAACATTATTAGGTGTAGCATTAACAGCATGTGCAAATTCACCAAAAAAGCAACCTGTTGTACAAAATATCAATGATATAGCACCATTCCCAGCTGCTCAAGTCGGCTTTACGCGTTATGCTATTCATTTACCAACTATTGCAGATGAAAATAATGCGAAAGTTGAGGTGATCATTGGTAAAGAAATGAATGTTGACTGTAATTTGCAAAATATAGGTGGTTTTGTTAAACAAGAAGAGCTCAAAGGTTGGGGATACTCTTATTACGTAGTTGAAAAAACTATTGGTAATATTTCAACATTAATGGCTTGTCCTGAAGGTACTAATAAAAATCAATTTGTGACAATCAACCATAATTTAGGTTTGTTTAGCTATAACAGCCAATTACCTTTAGTCTTTTATGTCCCGAACGATTTGCAAGTTAAATATCGTGTGTGGCAACCAAATGCTAAAATTATGCAAGCAAGTGCTGAATAATTTTGTTATTTGATTGTTAATTGGCTGTTCTTTATTTTCTGAGTGGTTAAAATACAACCACTCAATCTTTAAACTTTCAATATTTGATTTTTTAAGTGGACATCTTTAAAAAAAAAGGTATTTTATCCCTCGTAATGCAAGGTTAGCTCTACTAGTTCATTTGTTTTATTAATGACTCGTGATTGCCTGATTATCTCGGTTTCGCTAGACGGTTGTTATTTTGATAATTTTGGTTATTGTTAACAATGTCGATAGTAAAATTTGGGGGTCCGTTGTGTCTTTGCAATGGGCTTGTGTCTAACATGTAATATCCCTACAACTAGAGGAGAAGTGGTGAGCATGTTTACTCAACGTAAAAAAATTCTTTCAATCGTGGCTGGTGTTTCACTAGCGTTATCTCAATCTGCTATTGCTAAAGATCGTGTCGTACACTTTTACAATTGGGCAGGGCAAATTGGTTCTAATACGATTTCGGATTTTGAAAAATCGACTGGTATTAAACTGGTTTATGATGTTTATGATTCTAACGAAGCTCTTGAAGGTAAATTAATGGCGGGTCATTCTGGCTTTGATGTGGTTTCGCCTTCAGATAGCTTTTTAGCTAGACAAATCAAATCTGATATCTATCTTCCATTAGATAAAAGTAAATTGCCTAATTGGAAAAACTTAGATCCTAATCTAATGAAATTAATGGCAACGCATGATCCTGATAATAAATATGCTATCCCTTATGTGTGGATGACAACAGGTATCGGTTATAACATTGATAAAGTTAAAGAGCGTTTAGGTGATAATGCACCAGTTGATAGCTGGGATTTAGTGTTTAAACCAGAAAATATGGAAAAACTAAAAGATTGTGGTGTGGCATTTTTAGATGCGCCTACCGAAATTTTTGCTAGTGCTCTTCAATATTTAGGTAAAGATCCAAATAGTACAGATGCCAAGGATTATACTGGTGCTGCCTATGAGTTGTTAGAAAAAGTTCGTCCAAATATTCGTTACTTTCACTCTTCACAATATATTACCGATCTAGCTAATGGTGATATTTGTGTGATTTTGGGTTGGTCTGGCGATATTTTACAATCACGAGATAGAGCTAACGAAGCTAATAACGGTGTGCATATTGGTTATCAAATACCAAAAGAAGGCGCCTTAGTCTTTTTTGATACCTTTGCTATTCCAAAAGATTCAGCAAATCCAGATGAAGCTCATGAGTTTTTAAACTTTGTTATGAAACCAGAAATTGCAGCGCAAGTTACTAACGATGTTAACTTTGCTAGCGCTAATCAGGTTGCTAATGAAAATTTTGTAAAACCAGAAGTGAAAAATGATCCAGCAGTTTATCCAAAACCAGAAGTGATGAAAAATTTATTCACTTTAAAAGTTAAAGATCCAAAACTTGAGCGTGTAATTACCCGCACATGGACTAAGCTCAAAACTGGTAGATAAGCGATATTTTGTATATCGAGTCTTAACTAATAATCCAAGACGGAGAGGCTATGAGTCTTTCCGTCTCGTTTTTTTGGCTTGTTGTTATGAGGAAAAAAGAGTGAACGATAAAACAACAAATCAGGTACAGCCTAAAAAAAAGATGATAACTCCTTTATTGGAGATCAAAAATTTAACAAAAGTTTTTAATGATGATTATTATGCCGTTGATGATGTAAATTTGACTATATATAAAGGTGAAATCTTTGCATTATTAGGTGCATCTGGAAGTGGTAAATCAACACTATTGCGTATGCTTGCTGGTTTTGAGCAACCGACTTCGGGGCAAATCATTTTAGATGGAAAAGATTTATCACAGGTTCCACCTTATAATCGTCCTATTAATATGATGTTCCAATCGTATGCTTTATTTCCTCACATGACGGTTGAACAAAATATTGCCTTTGGCTTAAAACAAGATAAATTAAGCAATAGCGAAATTAAACATCGTGTTGAAGAGATGTTAGCGCTTGTACATATGGAGCAATTTGGTAAACGTAAACCACACCAATTATCAGGTGGTCAGCGCCAACGTGTGGCTTTAGCAAGAAGCTTAGCTAAACGACCAAAATTATTGTTACTTGATGAACCAATGGGTGCACTTGATAAACAACTTCGAGATCGAATGCAACTTGAAGTGGTGAGCATTTTAGAACAAGTGGGGGCAACTTGCGTTATGGTTACCCATGATCAAGAAGAAGCTATGACTATGGCTGGTCGTATTGCCATTATGAATAAAGGTCAATTTGTGCAAATTGGTGAGCCAGAAGAAATTTATGAACATCCAAATAGCCGTTATAGCGCTGAGTTTATTGGTTCGGTTAATATCTTTGACGGTATCTTGCAAGAAACGTTAGAAGATGGTTTGATTTTGAGTTGTCCTACTATTAAACATCCATTTAAAGTGGATTATGATTCGCCAGCGGTGGAAGGCGTGCCGATTAAAGTTGCTCTGCGCCCAGAAAAAATTCAATTATGTGAACAATTACCTAAAGATGGATATAACTGCGCTACAGGTGAAGTTGTCGAAATCGCTTATCTTGGGGATTTATCGATTTATCATGTCAAATTGCCAAGTGGACAAGTTATTATTGCACAATTGCAAAATGAGCATCGTTATCGTAAAGGAATGCCAACTTGGGGTGATATAGTTAACTTAAGTTGGGAAGTTGACAGTTGTGTTGTGCTTACTGAATAAACAAAAAGAGGATATCATAATGCGATCCATTGTAGTAGGATTGTTGTTAAATGCATTTGTGTTGCTCAATGTTTATTGGCGTTTTGTAACAACAGGTGCATTTGACAATTTATTTTTAGATGCGCTATTTACCTCAATGACATTGAGCTTTTTATTGTCATGCTTTGGTTGTTTTTTAGCGCATTATAGACCCTCTAAATTTGCTTATCGGCTTATTATTGCTGGCAGTATTTTATTTATTCCAGCAGGGTTAGTTGTAATTTTTTGTACATATAAAAAATTGCGTCAACAACGAGATGATTCGGATTTAATGACTCTTTATGGACGGTTAACGGTAATTGCGATCCCTTATTTATGGATGCTATTACTATTTTTGTTACCATTTTTAATCGTATTTAGGATCAGTTTTTCTGAAATTGCTTTAGCTGTACCACCTTATACTGATTTGTTAAGTTATGACGATGGTTTGCTTAATATTACGTTAAATTTTGGCAATTATTTAAATCTAATTAGCGATACGATTTATATTGATTCGTATTTGCAATCACTTAAGATTGCTGCGATTTCAACCGTGCTTTGTGTTTTAATTGGTTACCCGTTGGCTTGGGCTATTTCTCAATGCAAACAGTCAACCCGTAATATTTTATTGTTGTTAATCATTTTACCTTCATGGACATCGTTTTTAATTCGTGTTTATGCGTGGATTGGTATTTTGAATCCTAATGGTTTATTAAATCATTTTTTAATGTGGTTAGGGGTTATTGATCAGCCTTTGATTATTATGAAAACCTACTTTGCTGTATATATTGGTATCGTTTATTCTTATTTACCATTTGTGGTATTGCCAATTTATACGTCGTTAAGTAAGGTCGATTCAACGTTAATCGAAGCAGCATTAGACTTAGGTTGTAAACCGATAAAGACATTTTTTAAGATCATTGTACCTTTAACCAAAAATGGGGTGATTGCTGGGGGGATGTTAGTGTTTATTCCTGCTGTAGGTGAGTATGTGATCCCTGAATTATTAGGCCCTTCAGAAGGGATTATGATTGGTACACAGCTTTGGACTGAGTTCTTTAATAATCATGACTGGCCAGCTGCTTCGGCTGTAGCTAGTGTGATGTTGATGATATTGATTGTGCCTATTTATTATTTCAATAAATTCCAAAATCGACAAATGGGAGGTAAATAGATGAACGATTTGCCCGTTATTATGCGATCGGCTTTGATTGTTTTTATCTCGTCATTGCTTGGTGCGATTTTATTGAGTATTTTGATTTCATCATCGGGATTATCGCTTTTGGGTGAATGGAGCTTTTACTATGGCTGTTTTGTTTTTAGTTTCATTATTACAGTTTTAGTTACCATTGCGTTGTTATTCCGGTGTTTGAAAGGACTTATCTTTTTGGTGGTATTTTCGTTTTTATATGTCCCAATGATTATTTTGATTGTTTATTCGTTTAATAGTTCCCGTTTGGTGACAGTTTGGGCGGATTTTTCGGCCAAATGGTATTTTGAGTTAATTAATAATGAAACATTACTTAAAGCTGTTGGGCTAAGTTTATCTATTGCTGCAGGTGCTGCAACTTTTGCTGTTGTGCTTGGTACATTAGCGGCTTATGCTATCATTCGTTTTAGAGGATTCCGAGGCTCTAATTTATTTTCGTTTATGACTACAGCACCGCTGGTTATGCCAGATGTTATTACTGGTTTGGCTTTGCTGTTGTTATTTGTGGGAATGGGACAGGTACTTGGTTGGCCAAAAGACCGTGGTGCTATAACTATTTGGATGGCTCATGCTACATTTTGTACCGCTTATGTGAGTGTGGTAATTAGTGCTAGGTTGCGTGAATTAGATAAGTCAATTGAAGAAGCCGCATTAGATCTTGGTGCAAACCCTTTAAAGGTATTTTTTATTATTACATTACCAATGATCGCACCAGCGTTAGTGTCAGGTTGGCTTTTAGCATTTACATTGTCACTTGATGATGTGGTTATTGCTAATTTTGTGACTGGACCAGGTGCTATGACGTTACCTAAATTGATATTTTCAAAAGTACGTTTAGGGGTTGATCCTCAGGTTAATGCTTTAGCAACAATTATATTGCTAATTGTTGGTATTATTGGCTTTATTTCGTGGCTATGGATGCGTAAAGCCGAACGGCGTCGCATAAGTGAAACTCGTAGGCATTAATTAAACTCTGCTCTTTCTATTATTGCCGCTGTTTGCGGCAATATTTCGTTTTAAAACTCCGTGTTTTTTTTATCATTTTGTATTATAGTGTGATTCGTCAATTTTTTGGCAAAATTCTCAGGGCGGGGTGTAAGTCCCCACCGGTGGTATAGCCCACGAGCGCTTAATTTATTTTGTTAACTGTAGTAGTTATTTTATTGCTCGGTTAGATTTTGATAGATTGGGGACAAGCAGATTTGGTGAAATTCCAAAGCCGACAGTAAAAGTCTGGATAAAAGAGAGTTGCTTATCTTTCCAATATTTGCTGAAAGGCAAAGTCATGCTGGTCAAGCACTGCCCTGATTCTGGTATTTTATTTATACTTAATTAATTAGATAGCAAATAGCCATTTAAATTTAATTAGATAAATAATGAAATAAATGAGTTAATAAAAATATAGGTATTTACCATGAATCAGTTTAATTTAAATGAATTTGGAACGCCCATTGAACGTGTTAAAAAAGCAATTGCCTCTATTAAAGCCGGTCAAGGTGTACTAGTTTTAGATGATGAAGATCGCGAAAATGAAGGTGATATTATTTGGGCTGCCGAGTCCATTACCAGTGAACAAATGGCTCTAACCATTCGTTATGGCAGTGGTATTGTTTGTTTATGTTTGCCTAAAAAACGCTGTGATGAATTAAATTTGCCTATGATGGTAGAAAATAATACTAGTAAAAATAATACAGCGTTTACCATCTCAATTGAAGCTGCAAATGGAGTTACAACAGGCGTATCAGCTGCCGATCGCGTTACAACTATTAAGGCTGTTGTGAATGATAACGCCAAACCAAGTGATCTTAATCATCCAGGACATGTGTTCCCTTTAGTTGCTAAAGAGGGGGGCGTATTAGTTCGCCGGGGTCATACTGAAGCATCTATTGATTTAGTAACATTAGCGGGTTTAAAGCCTGCTGCAATATTGTGTGAGTTAACCAATGACGATGGCACTATGGCAAGAGCGTCAGAGGTTGTTAAATTTGCTAAACAGCATCATATGCCCGTTGTGACTATTGAAGATATTGTTGAATATCGTAACCATTTGGCATTGAAATGAAAATTCTAATTTTGAGAAAGTCATATGCTTAACAGTGTTATATAAATTAATGAAAAATTAATTGTTTTTGTTGACGTCTTCATTCGCCGAAGATAAGCTATCGGCGAATGAAAGGGGAGGGAGGATAGGAATAAACCCTTCTCTTATAGTGTTATCCCTTTTCCTAATAAAAGTATTTTTTAGGATGGAGCATAATGCTAAATTTACCTCTTAAGCAGGTAAAAACAAATTCTACTAACTCTTTTTTAACTTATAGATAAAAAACATGAAAAAATAAAATTGCCACTATAGAATTATTTGATTTTTCTTGCAATTTATATTTGTTTATTATATATTCGTTCAAATAATAAAAATGTAATAATGTTTTATAAGCATTAGACGTTTTGGTTTAATAGTTAAGGTCATATAACAATTGATATCTTTTGGCGGCAAATTCTATTTGCGAACCATCTTCAATTTTGCTGTTACTTTATAAGTAATTGAGCATAATCAAGCATTATACTTAAAATACATTGTTGCAAAAAATTGGTTACGAAATAAAGTAATATAAACGAGGGAGCCATATGTTTAGCGTAAACAAAGAGTGGGCATTTGTAGTGTTAACCTGCTTTTTTGAAATATGTTGGATATTAGGATTTAGCATTGCAACCGAGCTTTGGCAGTGGGTTATTATTGTATCGCTCATTATTGTTGATTTTACATTTTTAACTAATGCTTGTAAAAAAATACCAACAGGCACGGTTTATGCCATATTTTCTGGTGTTGGTGCCGTTGGTGCAACGGTGATTGATATACTACTTTTCAATAAAGAGATTAAGTTAATTCAACTCTTTTTTGTGGCTATAATTATTATTGGTGTTGTACAACTAAAACGTGCCGACAGTTAATATTATAAAAAGGACAATTTTATCATGGGATGGCTGTTGGTATTAATAGCATCGGTTTTTGAAGTACTTGGCGCGATAGGTCTAAAATTATATGCTCAGCAAAGAAGTCTGTTTAGATTAGTTTTGTATTGGGGAGGTTTTTTTGTTTCTTTTATACTTTTTTATTTTTCGCTCCATTATCTTGAATTGAGTATTGTATACCCTGTTTGGGTTGGTCTTGGAACATCAGGTGCAGTGTTAGCTAATATGTTGTTATTCAGTGAACCTAAAAACTTTCCCCGCTTATTTGGACTAGCAATTATCATCATTGGAGTTGTAGGTTTACATGCTACTCTATAATCAGCTGTGATTATATGATTACATATAAAAAAACCGGAGATCAACTCCGGTAACGCAAAGCGTAAATTAGGATATGAATGAATAAAAAAATAATATTAAATTAAATTTCATCAGCATGTTGCTTTAAGAAACTTGCAACACCATTTGGATTTGCTTGCATGCCTTTTTTACCTTTTGTCCATTGAGCAGGACAAACTTCACCATGTTCTTCATGGAATTGGTACGCATCAACAATACGAATCATTTCGTCAATGTTACGGCCAATTGGTAAATCGTTAATTGTTTCGTGGCGTACAATACCTTGTTTATCGATAAAAAATGAAGCGCGTAGCGCAACACCAGCTTCAGGATGTTCAATACCATATGCTTGCATAATTGAGTGTTTAATATCGGCAACAATTGGAAATTTAACTTCACCAATACCACCTTTATTTTGTGGGGTATTGCGCCATGCATTATGTACATATTCAGAATCCATTGAAATACCGATTACTTCAACACCACGTTTTTTGAATTCTTCTAGGCGATGATCAAATGCAATGATTTCAGATGGGCAAACAAAAGTAAAGTCCATTGGCCAAAAGAATACAACGGCATATTTACCATTAATATATTGAGATAAATTAAAATTGTTTGTAATTTCACCGGTGCCTAAAACAGCTGCTGATGTAAAATCTGGGGCTTTGCGGGTGACTAGTGTCATAGTGTTTCTCCTTTATAATTAACTGCAACTCATGTTGCAGAGCATTATAGCAATTAAAATCCATTGTCAAAGTTGTTATAAACGATTAGTATCATAATTTTAAGCTATTAATTGTCGGTTATTGTTTGGTGTTATTTATTGATCTTGGGTTTACCTTTATTTTTTGTGACACGATGTCGCTGTTTTAGCTTTTTCTTTTTTACTAGTTCATGCTTTTTATTTACACTTTTTTGTTTTGCTTTTTGTGAAGGCTTCCTCTTAGTTACTGGTTTTGGTACTTTAGTTTTAGGGCGTAATTCATCAATCGTTCTCAATTTAATTGGTTCTTTAATATAGCGCTCAATTTTTTGTAGTAATTCGTTATCATGAGCCTCGACCAACATAATAGCCGTCCCTTTTTTACCTGCACGGGCGGTGCGCCCAATTCTATGTAAATAGACATCAGCTGTTTTTGGCGCATCAAAATTAATAACATGAGTAATATTATCAATATCAATACCTCGTGCAGCAACATCAGTTGCAACAAGCACATTTACAGTGTTAGTACTAATTCTTTTTATTGCTTCGTTTCGTTTGGCTTGTACCATCTCACCTTCTAAATAACAACTATGGATACCAGCTTGATGCAGTAGGCTAACTAATTCATGCACACGTTCACGTTTACGAACAAATACAATTGTTTTTTTTAATTCTTCTTGCTTTAATAAGTGAATAAGAAGTGCCACCTTATGAGTTAAGTCATCGGCACGATAATAAAATTGCAGGATTTTTTTACGTTCTTTGCGTGAAGGCTCGGCATTGATTTCGATTGGATCATTCAAAATGCGGCTAGCAAAGTTATGCAGTCCTTCACCTTCCAGTGTAGCTGAAAATAATAAGGTTTGTTTACGCCAACGGGTTTCGGCTGATATAGTTTCGACATCTTGGGAAAAACCCATGTCTAACATACGATCGGCTTCGTCTAAAATAAGCATTTCAACCGCTCGGCAGTCGAAGTTTTCTTCTTTTATATACTGTAATAATCGGCCTGTTGTAGCAATAACGATATCTTGGTTTTTGCTAAACACTTCAGCGTGATTCATATAAGCAACGCCACCAGTAATAGTTGCAATGCTTAAATTTGTTGATTCGGTTAATAATTTGGCTTGTTCAGCAATTTGCATGGCTAATTCACGAGTTGGAGTTAAAATTAAAATTCGTGGTGGGCCAGATTTTCGACGTGGAAAATCCAGTAAATGTTGAACGGTCGGGATTAAAAAAGCTAGCGTTTTGCCTGTGCCTGTTGGTGCAGAACCTAAAATATCTTTGCCATCTAAAGCAACAGGGATCGTTTGTGCTTGGATTAAGGTTGGAGTGTTTATATTTTTTGTTTGAAGATTATGAATTAAAATATCATCTAATTCTAAATCAGAAAAAGTGTGTGCTGTCATAGTGTTCTTTTTATCTAAAATTATAGGTTATATTATAACGTTAATCATTATAACTACAATCAATAAAAGTGTAATGGAGTATTATTCGATCTTTATAGAGTGTATAATTGTAGTGATGTTTTTATCGTTTAAAACCTAGTTTTATGTCTAAAAATAGATGTTTTATCTAGGGAAAACTTATCATCTTTGGCTGTTTGTGATATGATATGCGGTCATAAAGATAATATACATAATGACTATTTATACTACTGAGGCTAAATTAGCTTAATTAATGTTTAACTATTTTGTGATTTAACACGGGTTGACTCAAATTTCCATATTAAATAATAGTCCTTTAATAACTATCAGATAATGAATATGACCGAATGTTTCTCGAATGATAATTATAATCAACAGTTGAAAAAAAAAGTAGATAATTTAAAAGCATTATTATCAAACTTTTCCCTTCCTGAATTATCGGTATATTGTTCGCCTATTAGCCATTATCGTATGCGTGCTGAGTTTAGAATCTGGCATGATGGTGAAGATCTTTATCATATTATGTATGATAAAAAAAATAAAAAGCGAATACGAATTGATGAATTTCCTATTGCAACTAAGCTAATTAATCAAGCTATGCAAACTATTTTACCGTTGTTACAACATAATCTGTTATTGCGTCATCTTTTGTTTCAAATTGATTATTTTTCGACTTTAAGTGGTCAGCTATTAATTACGCTTTTGTATCATAAGAAGTTAAGTGATGAATGGATTATAGAAGCCAAAAAATTAAAAACGCAATTAGCTAAGCAAGGCATAATCGCTAATATTATAGGACGAGCAAGTAAGCAAAAAATAGCAATTGATGTTGATTATGTTGATGAAGTTTTGCCTGTAATGGATAAGACATTTATATATCGCCAGATTGAAAATAGTTTTACTCAACCAAATGCAGCAGTAAATATTAAAATGCTACAGTGGGCTATATCGGTCACTAAAAATTCGGCGGGTGATTTACTTGAATTTTATTGTGGTAATGGTAACTTTTCGATCGCATTAGCACAAAACTTTCGCAAAGTATTGGCAACCGAAATATCCAAGGCATCGGTTTATTCAGCTCAGCATAATATTTTAGTTAATCAAATTGATAATCTTAATATTGTACGGTTGTCCGCTGAAGAATTTACTAGTGCAATTAAAAAAGAACGTGAGTTTAATCGTTTGAAAGGAATTAATTTGGATGATTATCAGTGTGATACGGTACTTGTAGATCCGCCACGAGGGGGAGTGGATTTAAATACTATTAATATAGTAAAAAATTATAAAAAAATTATTTATATTTCGTGTAACCCTAATACATTGCGTGACAATTTACAGTTGTTGACAAAGACGCATTCAATTCAACATTTTGCTATGTTTGATCAATTTCCTTATACAGATCATGTCGAGACGGGGATTGTGTTGTGTAAAAAGTAAAAGGGTGTAATATTCAATGTAGAGTATTTTAGCTAAAATATACACAATTTATATCTAACGAATTTGTTGTTTTGGGGATATGTAAACTTGTAATTATTTATAACAAAAAAAACCCTAGATAAACTAGGGCTGCATTAAATTGCAAGGAATGGATGAAAGGAAATAAAACAATGAAACAATAATGTCTAGCCTCATGAATCATTGTGTAGCTACTATAGCAAAGATAAACCAACTAATTAATGACAACATAATTACAAAATAGTCATTAAACCATCATGATTGGTTTGGTTTTTATCATTTATTCTATAGTTGTATTATGCAATTACGACAACCAGACAAATAACAAAGGAAGTATTCAAATATGAAATTGTTAGTAGTTGAAGATGAGCAAAAAACAGGTGAGTATCTTCGCCAAGGTTTAGTTGAATCTGGATTTGTTGTTGATTTAACAAATAATGGTCTTGATGGTTATCATAGATCTATGACAGAAGATTATGATCTAATTATTTTAGACGTTATGTTGCCTGATATAGTGGGTTGGAAAATTGTTCAATCATTGCGTGAAGCTGGAAAAGAAACGCCTATCATGTTGCTTACTGCTATGGGGAGTGTGGATGATAAAGTTAAAGGACTTAACTTAGGTGCTGATGATTATCTAGTAAAACCATTTTCGTTTGCTGAATTATTAGCTCGTGTAAAATCTATGCTTCGGCGTAATGTTCCTCAAGTCAATAATTCTCAATTGAGTATTGCGGATCTAGTCATGGATCTTCCTAAACGTATGGTAACACGTGGAGATAAACGCATTGATTTAACCAATAAAGAGTTTTTGTTATTAGAATATTTTTTACGCTACCCAGGTGAAGTATTGCCACGATCATTAATTGCATCTCAAGTTTGGGATATGAATTTCGACAGTGATACTAATGTGATTGATGTTGCAATTAGGCGGTTGCGTAATAAAATCGATGCTGATTTCGAGCCAAAATTAATTCATACAGTTCGTGGAATGGGGTATAAGTTAGATGTCTTGGATGAAGCAGAATAAGTTAATTTCGTTTCGTTTGCCTCTTATTGTTTGTTTATTAACTTGTGGCTTACTTTATTGCTTTAGTTTTTTTATTGAACGTTCTTTTGAGAAAATTTCGATCCAACAAAATGTATCTGAACTTAATTCGGTTATTGATTCTATAGAACGTGAACTTGTTTATTATTCTCCAGATGAGAATCGTGACGAATTTATTCAAAATTTATTATTAATTTTGACTGGACATCACCGTCTATTTGTTTATATCATTGATGAGAATGGTAAAATTGTTTATCGAACACGTGGTCCCAATCTAACCGTTGCTAAAAATTATATTGATTTTGATACTATAATTGAAAATCACAGAACTGATATTTGGAATCAAGATAAAGCATCATATCGAGTTGCAGCTTCTCGTGTCGCTATTGAAAATGATAGACAATATACCACCATAGTTGCTGTCGGTCGTGATTTACATCTTGAGTTCATTCGGCGATTACACGATGGTTTAGGGTTGCTTATTGCTATTGCTTGTATTTTGGCTTTAATTGGCTCATTTGTTAGTGTCTATTTTACTCAAAAACCGATTAATCGGTTGATTAAAAGAATCGAAAAAATTAATTTTAAAAGTCTCAATTACCGTATTCCTACTTCTTTAGTACCAATTAAATACGTCAGTTTAGTGAAAGCATTTAATGATATGCTTAATCGAATGGAGGATGTGTTTGAACGGCAACGTAATTTTACAGCGGATATTGCTCATGAGATGCGAACGCCTATTACCAATTTAACAACTCAAACGCAAATAGTACTGAGTAATGCCAGAACGACTAATGAATATCGTGAGATTTTATATTCTAATTTAGAAGAATACGAAAAAATGTCGCAGATGATTTCTGATATGCTATTTTTAGCACAAGCAGATAATCATCAATTGGTGCCTAATTTAATCGATATTGATTTACATAGCTTGATAACAATAATGTGTGAATATTTTGAGCCACTTACCGATGAGAAGAATATTGCTATTAATCTTGAAGGTAATTGTTCTCATATTCAAGGTGATAAGATGATGTTAAGTAGGGCAATCAGTAATATTTTATCCAATGCAATCCGTTATACACCTGAAAATCAAACAATTACTATAACTTTAAGTCAAGTAAGTGAAAAGCGCGTTCGAATCATTATTTCTAATCCAGGCAAGAAAGTTGACAGTAAACATTTGCCACACCTTTTTGATCGGTTTTATCGAGTTGACGAATCACGTCATCGTAATGATAATTCAGGCACTGGAATAGGGCTTGCTATCGTCAAATCCATTATTGAAACACATAAAGGTTCAATTTACGCTGAGTCTGATGAGCAATCAACCCGTTTTATTATTAATTTACCAACCACTATTTAATATCAAAGTCGCTGATCAGTAAATTAGCCGCTGTATAAGCGGCTTTATCTTTTAGTTCTTGTGGGACATTTTCGTTACGAACAACTTCGTCTAATACTTGCATAACAGCACCTAAGGCATCATCAATATAACCAAGATCATTGCTGCCAATTTGCGCATATTTTTCATAAATAAGAGTACTATATTTATTCATTAAATTCATTTCTTTTTATTCCACTTATAAAAAGCTAACTAATTGTTTATAAACTTGTTCAGCTTGAATGGTTTGCATGCATTTTTCATCTGAGATAATACTAAATTGATTTTTTCCATAGCCGCCAATCAAATTAGGATCGGTTTTGCCAAATAAAGTAATATTTGGACGATCCAATGCAGCAGTTAGGTGACTTAAACCTGTATCTACCGAAACAACTGCTTTTGCTCCCGCAATGATGGTTGCTATATCTGAAAGTGAAAGTTTGGGAAGTACTTCAACGTGCTGAAATCCTTGTGCTAGACGAATTGCTCGTGCTTGCTCATGTGGTGTTCCCCAAGGTAATTTTATTTTTAACCCAGTAGGCTCAACTAATTTAATTAATTTCCGCCAGGCATCTTCGCTCCAGTGCTTTTCATCTCGTGTTGTTGCGTGTAAAAAAATTAGATATTGCTGATTATCGTTAGGTAATGAAGATAAAAAGTGACGCGCAATAGCATAATCACCCATTGAATCAGGTAATGTATATTGTAGGCTTTTTGCAAACAGCAATCTAATGCGCTCAATAGCATGCATTTGTTTAGGTACATTGTGTTTTACATCATAAAACCAACTAGCAATTGGTTCTTTGATACTTTTGCGATCCAAACCGTGTTTAATACCCCGTGCTTTACGAGTAATAAGAAACGCACTTTTAATGAGTCCTTGTGCATCAATAATCACATCATAATGTTGTCGTCTTAAGGTATCAATAAAATCATGGCGCTCTTGACGAATTGCTTTAGCGAACCAATTTTTTCGCCAGCGTCTTATTGCAACCGGTATCACTTGGTTTACAGCAAAGTGCCAACTAGGTATTTGGGCAAAATTTTCTTCTACTACCCAATCAAAGGATATATTTGGTAAATTGTTAGCAGCATCAGTTAATGCTGGTAAAGAATGAAGTACATCCCCCATGGATGATGTTTTAACCACTAATACTCTCATTATTCATTACTCTTCTTACAGCGCATGATGAGTTTCATCAAGGTTTCGAAAACAATATCGGGTTTAATATCGATCAGGCTTTGATGGTAACCTTGTTCTGCATCGCCTTTACGAACACGGTGGTATCCGGTAATTAAACGAATAACTTCAGCTTTATCTGATAGTGGAGGGGTAAAATCTGGACTACTTGGCCCATAAAGAGCAACCAGTGGTCTGTCTAAAGCTGCTGCAACATGCATTAGTCCAGAGTCATTAGTCACAATGGCTTTACAAGCAGCAATTAGGTTAACAGCTTGTTCTAATTGTGTTTGACCTGCTAGATTGATACATTTATCGCGATGTATCATTTTAGCAATAATTTTTTCTCCTACTTCACGATCATTTTGGGACCCAAAAATAATAATTTTAGCGTGCTGTTTAACTAGCATATCAGCAAGTGCCGCGTAATGATAATCGGGCCAGCGTTTTGCAGGGCCAAATTCAGCACCAGGACAAAAGCCAATTAATGGTTCATCTTGTGTTATAGTAAAAGTTGAAAGAGCTTGGGTTATTTCATCTTGTTCGACATTGAGTTTTGGCCATAGTAGTGGTTGTGGTAAATCGGAAGCCGAATGAATCTGTCTATCAGGATAAGCAAGAGCAATATAGCGTTCAACCATCAACGGAAATGCTTGCTTATCAAGTTTACGAAGATCATTTAATAAACCATAACGCATCTCGCCTTTCCAACCTGTACGTTTAGGAATTTTGGCAAAAAATGGAATCAATGCTGATTTGAATGAATTAGGTAATACAATAGCCTGATCATAATGGTTATCACGCAGTGATTTACCTATTTCATGACGTTTTTTTAAAGCAAACTCACCATGGCCTAATGGCATTGCAATTGCTTGATTCACTTCTGGCATTTTATTTAATAGCGCTCGACACCAAGCCGGCGCTAAAACATCAATTTCGTTATTAGAATCAAGTTGTTTTAATGTACGATACAGGCTTTGCGACATCATCATATCGCCAACCCATGAAGGACCAATAATGAGTGTTTTCATTTAATCAATTCCATCTTATTGTTCATTAAGCCATTTCATATATTCAGTAGTTCCTTCTGCAACATTTTTAAATTCAATTGGGCATTTAGTTTGTCTAAATTTAGTCAGATCTGCTTGGGTATAGCTTTGATACCGTCCTTTTAGGTGTTCAGGAAAGGGGATATAATCAATTTCATCTTTTTTATGGTAAGTAAGAACCGCATCAGCGACAGCTTGGAACGATTCTGCTCGACCTGTTCCACAGTTATAAATTCCTGATATTTTATTTTTCCAGAACCATAAATTGACCGCAACGACATCACCAACATAAATAAAGTCACGTTTAAAGTTTTCACTACCTGCAAAGAGTTTTGGTTTTTCACCTTTATTAATTTGTTCATTTAGATGAAATGCGACACTTGCCATGCTACCTTTATGTGATTCACGTGGTCCATAGACATTAAAATAACGGAATCCACAAATAGGCGAATTAGCTTGGGGTAGTAATTGTCTCACATATTGGTCAAATAAGAATTTAGAATATCCATATACGTTTAATGGCTTTTCGTAAGAGCGATCTTCAATAAAGTTATCACTGCGCCCACCATAAGTAGCGGCTGATGAAGCATATAAAAATGGAATATTGAAATCGAGACAGTAATGCAACAAGTCTTTAGAATAGTCATAGTTATTTTCCATCATAAATTTGCCATCCCATTCTGTGGTTGACGAACAGGCACCTTGATGAAAAACAACTTCAATATTAAGATCTTCATGACTAATAATAGCTGCGATGAACTCATCTTTGTCCATATAATCGGCAATATCTAGATCAGCTAGATTAGAAAATTTAGTGCCGTCAGTTAGATCATCAACCACTAAAATATCTTTATGCCCAAGGTCATTCAAACCTTTAACAATATTACTACCAATGAACCCAGCACCGCCCGTTACAACAATCATGATTATTTTCCTTAATCAATAAAACTAATCTGCTTATAATAACGATTTATGATAAATTTTACGAGTGCTCATTTAAAAAAGCATGAGCAAGACGAGTTTTTTATGAATTCATTTTATTTTTTGCAGTAACTAAAATATATCTTGCTAAATTAAGATAAGGTTCAGTTTGGCAGTATTTTTGTTCAAGTTCTAATAGTTGTTCAAAATGAGTTTCTGCTTTGGATTTGTTGATTAGATAGTCATGAAAAATACGAATCCCTGTTTTTTGCAAAATATCAAAATCAAGTTGTGTAAGCCAGTGATATACGTCAGAAGGAACTCTTGGATAATCGGGAGAAAGTGTCTTTTTCTTACGCTTTGTTAACCCTGATTTTGTGTAACCAAAATTGCCTAATGTGACCGTTTTAAACAAAAGCGCATGATAGTTATAAAACATTAACGATAAAAAACCATCAGATTTAAGGTGTTGTTTTAATGATTTTATTAATTCAATTGGTTCAGCAACCCACTCTAATACAGCATGACAAATGACTAAATCAAACTGTTTGTTTATTAAGTTATCAAGCTGCTGAATAGGGCAACAAAGACAATCTATATTTATCTTTTCGGATTGAGCTTTTTGTTTTGCCAGTTCTAGCATTTGTTCAGAGATATCGCAAAGCGTTACTTGATGCCCAAGTTTGGCCAGCCGACAGGCGATCTGACCTTGCCCTCCACCTGCATCTAGAATATTTAATGATTTATTGTGTGGATAGGTAGCTAAAACTTTTTCTAGTTCTTGCCATACTACCGCTTCGCGAATTTGACCTTTGGTTGTGCCATAAATATTTTGTGCAAATTTATTACTGATATCATCAAAATTACGATCTTGTTTATTCATGACTTATTTTTGATTGTTTAGTTGTTTTGCTTCAGCATTTATTTGCGCTATTTTAGTTGCCATTTGGCTATAACACTGTTCCATTAAGGCTCTAGCATCCTCTTTGCCTAGATTTTTGGTTTCGATAGGTTCTAACATTTCAACAATGATATGTCCATTATTTAGGCGGTTTAATTTAATATTACTGGTTTGCGATACACAGATCGGCACAATTGGTACTCCAGCAGCAATGGCAGCTTTAAAAGCACCTGTTTTAAACGGTAATAATCCCCGTCCACGGCTACGAGTCCCCTCAGGAAACATCCAAATAGATATGCCGCGCTTTTTAATTTCATTAACAACTTGCCCAATTGTGTCGTGAGCTTTTGATTTATTGTTTCGGTCAATAAGAATGTTACCTGTAAGATAATAAAGTTGCCCAAAAAAAGGAATCCAAGCCAGACTTTTTTTACCTACTGTTACCGTTTTAGATTGCACAACATCACCCGCTACAACTATATCATAGTTATCTTGATGATTAGCAATATAGATACAGCTAGCTATTTTATTGATATTAGGGATAGTGCGAGTATCAACTTTTACACCCAATATAGGTTTAAAGAAAAAACTAAATAAATGAGCAAATCTTGCTACGTTCTTGGGATTTCTTGGGTTAAATAGGCAAAAAATGACGCCTAATACACAAACAATAATACCAATTATAACACCACTAATTAAGCGAAAAAGAAATAGCATAATTTACCTCATAAGTTAATTTACGTATTATATACTTAATCTAAGCTAATATACAGTTCGTTAACGGCTTCTTCTAAAGGATGATTATGTATAAACCAACTATAACTTGGGACGAAAATCAAACTCCTATCTCTACCCATTTCGATGATGTTTATTTTAATACTGAAGGCGCAATTGAGGAAACCAGATATGTATTTATTGAAGGTAATGATTTACGTCAGCGTTTTTTGAATCATAAGCAAGATACATTTATAGTTGGCGAAACAGGCTTTGGTTCAGGGCTAAGTTTTTTGATTTTATGGGAAAAATTTTTACATTTTAGAAGTCAATACCCGAATCATAGACTTAAACATCTTGCATTTTTTAGTGTTGAAAAGTATCCGTTATCGTTAGATGAATTAATAAAGATTCATAATAGTGTGTTTTTTAAAAGTAAAATATTACTTTCGTTATCAAAACGACTTCAGGCTTTTTTAATTGATTCTACTTTCCAGTTTGACGATGTTAGTTTAAAGATATGTAATGATGATATTAGCAATTTTTCAGATTTTTTAACAAAGCAAAATGTTTTGATTGATGCTTGGTTTTTTGATGGGTTTTCACCAGCTAAGAATCCTGATATGTGGACAGAACGTTTATTTAAAAATTGTTTTAGCCTGACAGCATCTGGCGGTAGTTTTGCTACTTTTACTGCAGCAGGATTTGTTCGTCGTCATTTTATTAATGCAGGATTTATCGTTCAAAAACGAAAAGGATTTGGTTCAAAACGTGAAATGTTAGTTGGCTATAAGTGAGTATGTTTTTATGTATATTTGTTACAGTCTTTTCGCAAATTAGATAAACAACATGAGTAATTTGCACTATTAAGTAATTTTCTAGAAATGGTAAGGTAATTCATATAAAATATTAACCAATAATAACAATTTATTATTTATATTATACTTATGAAAATAAAAGTAAGTTAAATAGGAGAATAGATGAAGGCCTTAAAAAACGTTTTAATTATATTAACCACCGCTATGGTTTTAACCGGTTGTGAAGAAAAAAATGAGGAATATTATTTAAACAATATAGACTCAGCAAATAAAAAAGTAGAGCAATGTAATCAGGATCTAGAAAAGGCATTTATGGCAAGAGATAAAGGCGGTATCGAAAAGATAGAAAAAGATCTTGAATGTCGTACTGCAATGTCTGCAATTAAAAAAGACAAAAAGATAAAATATGAATTAGAAAAGAAACGGAAAGAAGACGAAAGAAAACAAGCAGTAGAATCAGAAATGAGTGCTATCAAAAAACAAATTTCTGGTATGTCGTGGGGCGAATCAGTTAATGAATACTTAAAGGTAGATGAATGTAAAAGTAGTTTTTCGTTTAATAAAAGCCCGAAATGTGAAGCTTGGGAAACGATTTATAAAGAAAAAGTAGATGAAGGTAAAAAAGAGTTAAAACAACTATCTTTTAATGAAATTAAAGAAAAAATGCAGTCTTTATGTAAATTAGATAAAAGAACTGGTTCTAATTGTAGTGTTGCCGAAAAAGCGTTAGAGGAAAAGGCGGCTGATGAATTAGCTAATGCTGATATCCAAACCATTGAATCAACAAAATCACTATACTGTGCAGATGACCTAGTTTTTTTACCAGTTTGTAGTATTAGTTGGGAAAAAGCATGGAAAAAAGAAAATGATAAGTACATTAAATTCTATACAGAAAATAATGCGGAATTTATTACTACATATAACTCATGCATAGATAAATTAGAAGCAATTAAATCTCAAAAATTAGACTGGAATAAAGAAAGTAAATTACAAAAAGCAATAAAAGAAGGATATCCTTGTAGTCAGGTAAAGGATGCTTATACGAAAAGAGGAATGGGGTATTCTTGGTTTGATAAAAAAATTGAAGAATAACCTAATATAGCTCCATGTTAAACAGGAACAAATTAGCGCCAAAGAACTCGCTAAAAGCGAGTTCGTTGGCACTAATTAGAGCGTAAAACTTAGTGCACGTTTTAGGCTAGGCTGATTTTAGCATTTTACTCCATTGAGATACAGCATAAGGTAATGACATAGAGTTCTTTGGGCTAATGTTAAAAATCAAATTGATAAATCAGATCCAGTGTTTGCGCTAAGCTTGATGTAGCGTCTAAATAGAGACTAGGCATTAGTCTGTAACGCAAAGTAAAGGTTGCCAGCGAATCAAATATACCTACACCATATTTAAGTTGTAAATTAGGTAATATGTAGCCACTAACCACAACTTTAGAGTTATTACCAGCACCTTGAGTATCAAGTGTTAGATTTTTAATACCAAATACATTACCAATATCGCCAATATATTTACCTGTTTTCGCTGTGCCAATACCAACCAGCAATGCTGTCATCATATCGCTATCGTTTTGTTCTGTACTATCAAGACCTTGTCCACGGATTAAGTAAGAGAGCGCTTCTTGCTGTGACATGGCGGGATCTGAAAATACTTCAATTTTTGGCGATTCAGAAGATCCTGTAATACGAATTCCTGCCATGATATTGCTATTTTCCATTGCCTCTGGATTACGAATTGCTTCAATATCGAGTGTAGCTTGATCTGCCGATCCTGAAAAAGTAATGATACCTTTATGAATAACCAAATCCTGTCCATAGGCATGGAATCGACCTGTTGGAATCAAAACTTCACCATGTAGATCAAGTCCTTTATTAGTTTGTGCTGCAATTAAGTTACCTTTAAGTGATGCCTTTAGCCCAAATGCATCGACGACAACTTTATCTCCAATATCGATTTCAAGATAACTATTGATTTTAATGCCAAATTCCTGAGGCCTGAGAGGTTTCCGATTTATATCGAGCATTACTTCATCTGGTGAGACATCAACACTTGATGCTGGTAGTGATTCAACTGTTATTTTTCCTTTTGGAATGCTAACTTTACCTAATAACGTTAATTCATCTTGTGTTGCATTGATTTTAATATCGGGAACAATTGACATAACAATCATTGGTGGCACAGTAACTTCCATGGCAGCGCCATTAACAGCTAACGAGGCTTGCCATTTATCTATAGTATTCCAGCTGGCATTACCATTAATATTAACATTGCCAGCTTGAGTTGTTAAAATACCTTTTAATGAGGATGATTTACCATTGAAATTGAGGTCAAATTTAGCTGATTTAATATCAATTGGTAATTGGCTAGATTTGATTTCGCTATTTTGTAAGTTAATATTTCCTGTTAGCAATGGCTCATTTAATGAGCCAGAAAATTTAACGTTACCATTAATAGCCCCTTTAGCATAGTCTTTGCTATCTAATAATGGGTTAATAATTGCTAAAGCTAAGTGATCGATACTTAATTGACCACTTAATTTTTTTTGTTCAATTGGATCAGTAATAACAAGATTACCGTTTATTTTTCCTAATTTATTTAGACCAAATTTCCAATCCAATTTAGCTTGTTGTTCATTAAATTCAGCATCTATTTTGAAAACATCAAAAGGCAATAGTAATGATTGAGAGGTAACCATTTGTTGAATATAAACATCATAACTTGTTAAATTTGCTTTTATTAATGGTATTGTATTGTCATTATTAAATTGAATAGTTATTTTTCCATTTATACTACCAGCAAGTTTGGTTTCACCGTCATTTTGTATTGGTAGCTTAGATAGATTAATGTCTTTTAAAGTGATACTTGTATTAGTGTTTTTGGCTAACAAAAATTGCTTATCGAGGCAAATGCTTGACTTCCCATTAATCCAACAATGAGCATTAATTGCTGGGATTTGATTTTTAACATCATAAGATAAGTCAACAGATTTAGCTAATTGCCAACTGTTATTTTTGTTTAAATTGAGTAGCGCACCTGAAATGGTTCCGTTCCACTTTGTGCGTTTCTTATCAAATTTTCCTGTTAACGATGTTTTTAGTGATGCAGGTTCACCATCAATATTAACGGTTAATATATGTTGGTTTTCACTTCCAGTTAGATCTACATTTAATCTTTTTATAGTTTGGCTTGAAAGTTCTATTGATTGCCCAGTGAGTTTAATGTTGCCACTGGCCTGTTCTTTATACTCAACTTTACCGGTAAGATTAGCTTTAGCTACTTTGATAGTATTAAAAGACAGTGAATTAATGGCTAAATTAGTATCTATAATTGCATTATTAGGTGTGCGGTTAAGTTTTATACTACCCAAAATTGAACCTTGCATACCATCAACTAATAAGGATAATGATTCGAGATTTAATTTTGCCAGTAAATTGCCTTTTTCTGCTGAACCATTTAAATCGATCTGATTTTTACCCCAATTGATTGCAAAATTATTTGCAGTGGCTAAGTTTTCAGAATCAACATATACGTTACCAGATGCTAAAAAATTAGCATGGTTAATATTACCTTTTAATTGTAGATTGGAAAAATCAAACGCCCATTTATCTTTGTCTAGTACGCCTGTAGTTTTAAATTGACCATTTAATCGAATCGGATAGTTAGGTAGTTCTTTGTACATATCAACATTATTTAGTTTTATGCTGATATCCCATTGTAATGCTTGTAGCCAACTTATATTTCCATCTATATTAATTTCACCTTGAGGTAATTTAATGATGCCATGATCAATACTTGCATCTTGATTAGTTCCTTTACCAACAATATCAAACGAGGTATTAGTTAATTCTTTTCCTTCAATAATACCTTTGGCTGACATTTGAAACTGTTTTACATTACCGTTTATTGATGCGGAAAAATCATTTAATTGATACTGAGCTTTTCCTTCAATTGGCCATTGAATATGCTTACCTTCAATTTGAGTGATTACAGGTAAGTATTTTTCAATAAAATTGATATGTCCACTCATCACCATTTGATTCGAACCATCAAGGTTTATATTGGTTAATAACTCACCAAGCAATTTACCAGAAAACTGTGCTTCCAATCGGTTTTGTTCAGTATCTGCTTTTATTAAAGCTAATATTGGCCAGTCATCGTGTAATGTTATTTCGCCTGAAAGTGAAGCATGTCCGCTAGCATAGGGAGTTATAGCATCAGTATCTAATTGTTTTATAATAATACGGCTGTTAACAATATTGGTTTGAATTGCAACGTTATCAAATAGGTAATCATGCCCCCCCATATGTAATAGCCAGTTAGTCCCTCTTAAATTAGTTACATTAATATCTAATGGAATATTAACTTGAGGTAATGATTCAATCAGCGGTTGATTAAAAAGTTGGGCTATTTTTTCATTAAGTGCGATATCTTTATCGGTTGTTTTTACTGGTACATTTGCTGCTTTATTATCTGTAAAAATAGCTTTTAACCCTGTGGCAACAGCAGGATAAACATGAATCTGATTATTAACCCATGTGGCTTTACCCGTAAAGTCAGACATTCCAAATTGCATATCATCAACAGTGACTTTTACATTAGTAAGGTGTGTACTGTTAAGCTCTATAGGTAATGGAGTTTTGAGAACAAAATGTTGTTCTGCGGTAGTATCAATAGTAGTTTCACTTGGTGAACTTTCGATTTCTTTAGTGTTAATTGAAACATTTACACCATTGGCATTGAATTGATTGACGCAGACTTCAGTCTTTAATAAACAAAGTCCTGTGAGTGAAAATGAAGCATCATTAACTTGAACATTAATACTCGGTAATTCAAGCGAAAGTCCTTGTATATGCAAATCATGAAAGGTGCCTTCAACTTGAGCTATTTTTAACTCAGGTAGAAATTTATTTAAAACATAGGTACTTAATTTTACACCAAGACTGGTGTATATAAACAAAATAACAAAAACAATTAGAAAGGCGATAACAGATAAAATGGCGATGCTTCGTTTTTTCCATTTACGTATCCGCTTTAATTTTTTTACTTTTTTAATTCTAGCTGAATTTTTAGTCATATTATAATTCGCTTCCTAAGCCAATGTATAGGTGAATAGAGCCTGTATCTTTGTTAAGTGGTGTTGCTAAATCAACCTTTATTGGTCCAACCGGAGAAGCCCAACGAATGCCAAAACCAGTTCCTGTATAAAATTTAGTTTTATCAACTTTA
Organism: Gilliamella sp. BG7; assembly: GCF_046635565.1. Lineage (NCBI taxonomy): Bacteria > Pseudomonadati > Pseudomonadota > Gammaproteobacteria > Orbales > Orbaceae > Gilliamella > Gilliamella sp. BG7. The sequence goes on from NZ_JBIDFB010000007.1 coordinate 54,226, forward strand.
TCTATAGCTTCACCTGTATCTACAAATGCAGCTCCCCACCATGATCCAGATAAATTATATTGATATTCAAGTGAACCTGTGATGAGTTTAGAAGCTCCTTTTAATTTACCTTTTTTATCCTTAGGCGAAATAGACTGATAACTGTAACCTCGAATACTGCGTTCACCACCAGCAAAAAATCTAAATGATGGTGGAACATGGTCAAAATTGCTCGCTTGTATAATGCCAAAATTGCCACGAGCTATAAATCGATGCGATTTTTTTAAGGAGCGAATCCATGCTTGTTGTGCCTGAAATCGCACTAGATTAATATCTGAACCTAATTGTTCTCCAGCTGCTTCAATAGAATAACGTTGTGAATCGCCCCACATTGCTAATAAACTACCATCGGAACGGATTCTTGATATGCTAAGCGATGGGTAATACAAAAATGTTTTAAAACTTGAATCACCTTGGGTAAAGTCATCATTTAACATATTTAATCCTAATGCCGTTTGCCATCCATAAAAATTATCCCAGTTTCGCAAAGCCCCGAACGTATAAGAACGTGAGTAGGTATCATTATTATCTATCTTTTTATAACCACCTTGAATAGTGTAATATTGCTCTAAAGGTGATTTTTTTAAAGGGATTTTGTAACTCATGGTCACCAATTGTTCTGGCGAAGATAACGATAAGTTACTTTGAAAACTTTGCCCTCGACTATTGATCCAAGGTTTATTCCAACCAATCTTACCATGCACGCCGTTATCTGTTGAAAAGCCCAACCCTAAGTCCATATTATTTTTTTTTCGGGGTGAGGTTTCTACATCAATGGGAAGAACTCTATCTTCGGTTAGATGAGGAAAATTTGGGACAACAACCACTGAATTAAACCAGTTTGTAGAAGTAAGGCGTCTATTTAGTAATGACAATTGTTCTGCTGTATATTCTTCACCGTCTTTAAACGGCACAATATTAGCTAAATAGTCATCACGAATTTTGGCATTATGAAAAGTAACTTTACCAAATCGATAGCGTCTACCTGTTGTATAATCAATATTCCAAAAGGCTTGATGTTCAGACATAGATACAGCTAGTTGATGTTTAGGCATATTGGCATCAAAGTAACCTTTTTTTAGTGATAAATTTTGCAGGCTTTTCTTAAATGATTCATAAATACCATGATTTAACACATCGCCAATTTTTGGTAAGTTATTTTTAAGTAAATATTGAAAATCAGGATCTTGCAACCCATCACCAGTAATATTAACATTAAGCTGATCAACTAATATGGGTTCGCCAGGTGATATATTAACAACAAGAACCTTCGGGTTTTGTGCGTTATATTCAAAGCTAGGAGAGTAGTAACCTAATGCGCGTAATGCTTTTTTTGCTTCACTTTCGAAATAACGTTTAAAATTCGGAGTATCACTAATTTTGTCAGGTGTAATTAATGAAGTACGTGCCTCAATATTATCAGCAAGATCGCCTTTTAATCCCTTAATGGCTAACTTCATGTCAGCATAACTTGACGTAGCTGTTATAACTAAAAGTAAACCTAATGAACAGGAGAATCGAGACACATATACCTCGCATAATATTAAGAATCAAGTAATGTTACATGCCCTATATAAGGTAAGTGACGGTAGTGCTGAGCATAGTCAATACCATAACCCACAACAAATTCGTCAGGAATTGAAAATCCGATATATTTAACTGGAACGTTTACTTCACGGCGAGAGGGTTTGTCTAATAGCGTACAAATTTCAATACTGCGTGGATGACGTAATTTTAAAATATCCAAAACTTTGCTAAGTGTATTACCTGTATCTATAATATCTTCGATAATCAATACATCTTTATCACGGATATCTTCATCTAAGTCTTTTAATATTTTAACGTCACGGTTACTAACAACTGCATTATCATAGCTTGACGCTGTCATAAAATCAACCTCGTGCCCGACGGTAATTGCTCGGCTTAAATCGGCCATAAAAATAAAGGAGCCACGTAAAAGTCCAACTAAGATTAATTCATTTTGGCTATGTTGATAATCTTGGCTTATTTGTTGACCTAGTTCAATTACACGTTTTTGGATATCATCAGCAGATATCATCATTTCTAATGTGTGTTTTTTCATTAATAATGCTCAAATTAACTTTTAAAAATTAAATTAGATTCTAACAATTTTCCTTTATAAAAAGAATAAGAAAACTAATTTTTTATTAAAGTAATATGGGAATAGGCTATAGCATTTTATGCTTAAACGCCTAGTTACCTGAAACTTTTTGACAGCCATTCTTGACCAATTTTTTTTGTAAGCGACGTTTTTTAAAAAAGTTGCTCAAAACAGTACTACACTCGTTAGTTAACACTCCGCCAGTTACTTCTGCATAATGGTTGATGCCTTGCTGAGCAAGAATATTGATAAATGAGCCAGCTGCACCAGTTTTATAATCACTAGCACCATAAACAACACGTTTAATACGGCTATGGATAATGGCACCTGCGCACATAATACAAGGCTCAAGTGTGACATAAAGCGTGGTATTAATTATGCGATAGTTGTTTAAATTTTTACCAGCTTGCTCAATCGCTATTATTTCAGCATGCGCAGTAGGATTATGTTTGATAATGGATTGATTAAATCCTTCGCCGACAATTTGATTATTTTCATCAACAATCAACGCACCGACAGGGATTTCTCCAAGCGATTCGGCGTGTTTAGCAAGCATGAGTGCACGGCGCATCCAGATTTCATCTGACATTTTCAAATTACAAATTATTGAGATTTAGGACATCACGCATATCGTATAATCCAACTGGCTGTTTGGCAAGCCATAATGCGGCTCGAACAGCACCATTAGCAAATGTCATGCGGCTAGATGCTTTATGACTAATTTCAACGCGCTCGCCAATATCGGCAAAGATAGCGGTATGTTCTCCTACTATGTCACCTGCTCGGATAGTGGCAAAGCCGATAGCACCTTGTGGTCTTTCCCCTGTATGACCTTCACGACAGTAAACTGCACGATCTTTTAAGTTGCAATCAAGTGCATCTGCAATGGCTTCACCCATAGCTAATGCTGTACCAGAAGGGGCATCAACCTTGTGACGGTGATGGGCTTCAATAATTTCGATATCAGTATAACCACCCATAATTTTAGTGGCTTTTTCCAATAATTTCAGCACTAAGTTAACACCGACACTGAAGTTTGCGGCAAAGACAATGGCAATGTTTTTCGCTGCATTAGTAATAGCTTGTTTGCCTGCATCATCGAAACCAGTTGTGCCAATGATTATCATTTTTTTAGTTTCAACACAAAAAGCTAAGTGGGCGAGTGTGCCTTCAGGTCGCGTAAAATCGATCAATACGTCAAATTGATCTTTAGCTTGTTCTAGATTATCGGTGACTTTAATGCCACAAATACCGATCCCTGCAAGCTCACCTGCATCACTACCAATTAGTGAGGAACCTTCTCGTTCAAATGCTGCTCCTAAGGTAACTCCTTCAATTTGCGAAACAGCTTGGATAAGTTGCCGTCCCATTTTGCCACCTGCGCCGGCAATTGCGATACGAATCATATTTGTTGACATATAACTTTCCTTAATTTTTTATTAATATAAATAAATATTATAGCGGAAAATACATAACTTATACACGTTTGTTACAGGTAATATTTAGGACATTCTTGTTAGCCTGGAAGTAGCGCATTAAAAATAAAGAAAGAAACAAAATAAAAAAGTAACAAATTTTAATCAATACCATGATTCAATTTATTAACTATCCAAACCCTCAGTTTTTTCCCCTTTGATCTAGATGAAAAAACCCAATATCCTTTGTATTCTATGGGAACAGTGACTGATATAAAATATCGTTGAGATGGGGGAATATCGTTATGTAACAATACATCCTGATTGCAATCGAATTCAATATCTGAGTTTAATTTGTTAATAATCCAATTCGCTAATGTTAAGTTGTTTTTTTCTGCTTCTTTGCTCCACTTCGCCTTTGTTTTAAAAGTAACAGTAAATTTAACGATAGTAGTTTTCATAAAAATCTTCCTTATATTAAAAAAAATAACTATTTATAAATAATTCAGATTGATGACAACCCCCGAATTATATCGAGGTTTGGCATCAATCTGGCGTATATATACATTATGTATACGTTAGTTATTATAATGATTTTTTTTAAAGAGAGAATGAAAAGAGGAAAGCAATGTAATACTACAGATTTATAGTATTATCATGTTATAAAACTAAATATTTCGGATTGTACCACATCTTTTGGAATCACGTTAAACCATAGATCTATCCATAAGAAAAGGCTATATAAATTATATCATTAAGAAACAATTAAAATGGACACCAATTGCGTCCATTATGATTTATGATCTTTTAATCACTCTATAGCACTTTTAATAATTCAACATCAAAAATCAGTGCGCTATAAGGCGGAATTGATGCGCCAGCACCTTGAGCACCATAGGCTAATTCTTGAGGAATATATAAACGCCATTTTGAACCTTCAGGCATAAGTTGTAACGCTTCAACCCAGCCTTGAATTACGCCATTGACTGGAAATTCAGCAGGTTGCCCACGTTCAACAGAACTATCAAATACGGTACCATTAATTAGTTGCCCTGTATAATGAACTTGCACATGATCGGTTGCTTTTGGTAAAGCGCCATCACCTTGTTTGATGATTTCGTATTGTAAACCTGATTCAGTCGATTTAATGCTATCTTTTTTGATGTTTTCTGCTAGAAAATCTTTACCTGCTTGAGCAATTTTTTCTGCTTGTTTGGCCTTTTCTTTGGTCGCTTGTTCATGCACATGGCGCAATGCTTCATGTAATTCTTGCAAAGGTAGAGCCGGTTGATTACCAGCTAAAACATCTTCCATTGCTAGTTTTAATGCGTTGAGTTCTAAATTATTTAAGCCAGATTCTTTTAGTTGTTGTCCTATTTGCAAACCGATAGCATAACTTGCTTTTTGATCTATTGTTTCTAGTTTCATTTTGTACCTTTGATGTTTAAAAATAGCGTCTATTATGACAGTATTAAGTTGGTTGATACAAGAATAAAAGTCAAGTGATAATTCATATTAGGACTTGCTGATAACATAACTGTGGAAGAATTTATTAATTTGGCTAGCACTTATGAAAAATATCAGCGATAATATATATATCTTATTTTTTTGGATAAAGTTAAATGCTGTTTCGTAAATCTATCGCCTTTGCAATTATAACGAGTGTTTTATTAACAGGTTGTTCGGTTATTGAACGTTGGGTATATCGACCCGATATTAACCAAGGTAATTATGTGACGCAAGATGCTATTGATCTATTACAAGTTGGTCAAAATAAAGAACAGGTCGTATTTATTATGGGATCACCAATGCTAACTTCCATTTTTGGTGATAGCGTTTGGTATTATGTTTTCCGTCAACAACCTCAGCATGGCACTGTAAGCCAAAGGACGTATGCTGTTTATTTCGATGAAATGGGCATTGTAAAGGATATCAAAACCTCAGAGCTAGCTGGTTCTAAATCATTAGCAGAGATGAATAAACAAGGTATATCAGACCCAATTGATACTGAATCTGATGATGATAATTCTGAATCTTAACCAAAATATAACTAAGAAACTCGTAAAGAGATGAGTTTTTAGTTATATTTGCCCATTTATACGAAAAAATATTAAAATGATAATTGTTATTGGTAGCCATTACCACTGTAAGAGGCAAAAATTGAAATAATAATTGCAATGTATAAAATAACAAATACAATTAGAAAATATTTTCAATCGCCATGTAGATTTTCAATAGCAGCAACAATATATTCTTCTTTATGAAGATTTGCTGCTCAACTAAATGCACTTACCGATTTAAAAATCTTGACACCAGCAATAATTTGTGGAATGCCAATAATAGCAGTGATTATCCCCAGACATGTAAAAGCGCCTGCAATTATAAAAATAACATCAAAAATTTGTTGCATAGTAGCAATAAAATGCATATGTTTCTTTAATAATTCAGTTGTTTGAAAAGAAATGGTATTTGTCTTATTTTTATCCGTTTTTATTCCTTATGTTATTCCATTTGAAAGTGTCAAATAGAATAACATTTTTAATTAATGCCGAGGTGATTTTTTGCATAATAGTTCAAGTTTAAATCGTTTTTCTATTGCCCCCATGTTAGATTGGACAGATAAACATTGCCGTTATTTTCATCGAATTTTAACAAAAAAAGCATTGCTATATACCGAAATGGTGACTACAGGCGCAATTTTATTTGGGAAAGGTGATTATTTAGCTTTCAACAATGAAGAACATCCACTTAGCCTGCAACTAGGCGGTAGCGATCCTAACGCATTAGCACAATGTGCAAAATTAGCGCAAGAACGTGGTTATGACGAAATCAACTTAAATGTGGGATGTCCATCGGATCGCGTACAAAATGGTATGTTTGGTGCTTGTTTAATGGGAAATCCAAATTTGGTTGCCGATTGTATCGCTCAGATGCAAGATCAAGTTGATATTCCCGTCACGGTAAAAACAAGAATTGGTATTGATGATTGCGATAGCTATACTTTTTTGTGTCAATTTATTGAAAAGGTAATGCCTTACACCAAAACATTTATTGTACATGCGCGCAAAGCATGGTTATCAGGGTTAAGCCCAAAGGAAAATCGTGAAGTTCCGCCACTTGACTATGAACGTGTTTATAAATTGAAACAAGATTATCCTAATTTAACTATAGCCATCAATGGTGGCATAAAAACAATTGATGAAATAAAATGCCATTTACAGCATGTTGATGGTGTGATGGTTGGGCGAGAGGCATATCAAAATCCACTGTTACTTACTGAAATTGATACGCAAATTTTTGGCACAAATACCCCCATCATTGATCCCCTATCTGCTATTCAAGCACTTTACCCTTATATCGAACAACAGCTAATGCAAGGTGCGCAACTTAACCATATTATGCGGCATACTTTAGGTATATTTAATGGACGTAAAGGAGCAAGGCAATGGCGGCGCTATCTTAGCGAAAATGCGCATAAAAAAGGGGCAGGGGTCGAGGTTGTTGAACAGGCTTTAACATTCATCAAATAATATTTAACAAAATAGCAATTTTATTTGCTCAATAATGACGCTAATTGCGCGCTGCTAGTATATCGTTATATACTAGCTCACATTTTTCCTAATGGTTTTATTCTGTGCGTTTAAATTCAAGTCAACAAAAAACCGTTGAATATGTTTCAGGACCGTGCCTTGTTTTAGCTGGGGCAGGTTCTGGCAAAACTCGGGTTATCATTAACAAAATTTCCTATTTAATTCGTGTTAAAGAATATTTACCACGCCATATTGTTGCGGTTACCTTTACGAATAAAGCCGCACGCGAAATGAAAGAACGTATAGCCCAAGCTCTTAGTAAACAAGAAGTAAGAGGGCTTAAAATATCAACATTCCATACGCTAGGATTGGATATTATTCGCCGAGAGTATACTCATCTGGGAATTAAATCTAACTTCTCACTATTTGATGATCATGATCAAACAGCGCTACTTAAGGAACTAACTCATCAATGGTTAGAAGATGATAAGGATCTGATTAATCAATTACGCTCAACAATCTCAAATTGGAAAAATGATCTTGTTGATTCAACTATTGCGATGGCAAGAGCGCAGACGAATAAAGAGAAATTATTTGCTCACTGCTATCAATTGTATGAAAAACAATTAAAAGCTTGCAGTATATTAGATTTTGATGATCTTATATTATTGCCCACACTCTTATTAAAAACCAACGAAGAAGTTCGCGAAAAATGGCAAAACAAAGTTCGTTATTTGTTGGTTGATGAATATCAAGACACAAACACAAGTCAGTACGAATTTATCAAATTACTGGTTGGTAACCGAGCTAAATTTACTGTTGTTGGTGATGATGATCAGTCTATTTACTCTTGGCGTGGTGCACGACCACAAAATTTAGTATTACTTAAACAAGATTTTCCTAATTTAGAAGTGATAAAATTAGAACAAAATTACCGATCATCGGGTCGAATTTTAAAAGTGGCGAATATCTTAATCGAAAATAATCCACATATCTTTGAAAAAAAACTTTTCTCAGAACTGGGTTATGGTGAAACATTAAAAGTTATTTCAGCCGATAGCGAAGAGCATGAAGCCGAAAAAGTTATTAATCACCTTATTGGCCATCGCTTTGCGCATAACAGTCAATATGGTCAATACGCTATCTTATATCGTGGCAATCATCAGGCACGACTAATTGAAAAGATACTCATGCAATATCGGATACCGTATCGAATCTCTGGCGGTACATCATTTTTTGCTCGAATTGAAATTAAAGATTTAATGGCATATTTGCGATTATTAACTAATCCAGATGATGATAATGCGTTTATTCGTATTATCAACACACCAAAACGAGAAATTGGTCCAGCAACTATTCAAAAACTTGGCGAATGGGCTAATCATCGAGGTGTTAGTTTATATCAAGCAAGCCATGATATGGGGTTGACCCAATTGCTTTCAGGTAAACGTATGGAGTCATTACAAGAATTCATACAATGGTTTGATGCCCTTATTCAAAAATCTCATACTGAACCCATGGAAGCTATTTATGAACTTCTACACGGGATTCATTATGAGAGCTGGATTTATGAAACCTCATCATCTCCAACATCTGGGCAAATGCGCATGCGCAATGTAGAACAATTGGTCAGTTGGTTAAATGATATGTTGCAAGGTGATGATATTGATGAAGCAATGACACTTGAACAAGCTGTCGCGAGATTTACTTTGCGTGATATGTTAGAACGTAACGAGTCCGAAGAAGAACTCGACCAAGTACAACTTATGACACTACATGCATCTAAAGGATTAGAGTTTCCTTATGTCTACTTGATTGGCATGTCCGAAAGTTTATTACCTCATCAAACCAGCATTGATGAAGATAACATTGAAGAAGAGCGCCGTTTAGCTTATGTTGGTATTACTCGGGCGCAACGAGAACTGACTTTTTCTTTTAGCCGGCAACGTAAACAATTTGGCGAAACCCTTCAAGTTGAACCGAGTCGATTTTTATTAGAACTGCCACAAGACGACTTGGAGTGGCAAGATCAGCGTAACGAATTATCACCTGAAAAAAAAATGCAACAAGGGCAAAGTAGGCTAGCCATGCTAAAAGCGCAAATTGCCAAGGCTAAGTATTCAAATTTTGACTAGTATAAAATAAGGAATAACAAACGATGAAGTTAATAGGGGCTGTTGATCTTTGCTGTACATAAATTACTCAACAATACATTGGCAGCCACATTAACATAAATGCCAGTGATACCATACTGGCATAATTCCTTTCCAACTTATCGTATCTAGTTGATATTGAACGATATTACTTGATTCTAGCAAAGGCATTCTCGACTAAATGACGATAGCGATAAAGGCACCTATCCATACTGCTTTTATCTATATCCTTACCATAATTACGTTTAGTAATCACCGTTCGTCCGCCTTTTTGACGAACAAAGCACCGAAAAAGCTCGCTGTCATAACCTTTATCGGCTATTACTGTATTGACTTCATCGAGCTTTTCAACTAGGTTTTCTGCATAAGTGATATCATGTCGTTGTCCTTCAGAAAGCTCAAAACAAATAGGCAAACCACCACTATCAACCGCAAGATGAATTTTAGTTGAATTACCACCACAGCTCTGACCTATTTGCTCACAATGCTCCGTTGCAGCGCCTGTACTATGTTGATGAGCCCTGATAATCGAGCCATTTAGGAACACCCATTCAAAATCCGCTAGTTGTGATAAATATTTGAAAATATCAACTAATATTCCTTTTTTAGACCACAAATTAAATCGTCTATAGACGGTGCTCCATTCACCAAACTCTTCTGGCAAATCTCGCCAAGGAATACCGGTTCTCATTCGGAAAAGGATCCCTTCAAACGTCATCCGATGCTCAGATTTATTATAAACTCGGCCGGTATTTTTCATTATTTGTAGTAGCTTTTCCCACCGTTTATCTGTTAGCATTGTTCTTGGCATGATGAATCTAGTTATGGTTGTTTTTGCAGAATTATTATAACTCACATCATGCCGTCTAAAAAATAATCACGAAAGATCAACACGCCCCTAATAGATAATAGAATAAAAGTAATTAAAAAAATATCTGCATTGTAATGCAAATTAAATTAAGGATAAGATATACATTTATAACCAAAATTAAACTAATAAGAAATTAAATTGATGATATTTTATCAATCCAATGTGATAAACCATTAAAAATCATTGACGGATCGAAATAGCTTTATATAATACACAGTGGCTAAACAAAAAATCCTATCTAAGTCTCCTTAGCTCAGCTGGATAGAGCAACGGCCTTCTAAGCCGTAGGTCACAGGTTCGAATCCTGTAGGGGACGCCATTAAAGTCTAAAATAATCAATCAGTTATAGTGGGAAAATTCAGAGCTTGATGATATTTATTTCTATTTTGTGACCGCATTTGAAAAATGACTTAAATGTTCATCGTTCATATGAGCGTATTTTTTACCATTTCCAAGGTTTCCCAACCACCCAATTCTTGCTGTGTAAAAATTTGGATATTCCTGCTTGCTCGTGTGTACCCTTAAATTATGAAAATGGGAATTATCAGTTTTACAAATTTTCTTGGTGCAATTAAAGACTCCTCGATCAATATCTTTTAAAGGGTTATTATTCGCACTTACAAAAACATAGTTGCTGTTTTATGAACCTTTGTTTTTTATAGCTTAACAGCTTTATCATTTAATAATAAAGTTACTCATTGAACAAATCACATGGTATAACAAGTTGATTATATCCAACTGGCGAAAGGTTATATCGAACGATTTAATCGTACCTATCACATTGAAGTCTTCTTAACAAATAGATACTATTAATTCTTAATTAGCCACTAAACGGTATAGGATGCTGAATATTTTTTACAGAAAATTTAATTTAACAAGTTCTCAGTTTTGTAAATACCCATGGTGAGTTATGTACTTACTATGGGTATTTATACCATTATCTTAATAGTTACCTTTGTGGTCAATACTTTGTTTTAATTCATAAGCTGTAGGCCTATCCGGATGAAATGCTACACGTTCATACCAAGCGTTTACCTTTACTTAAAAATTAAACAAAACAACAAACCAGAGAATATTTATTTTGTCGACATTGATGATTTTTCACGTGAGCTCTATGCAGGTATTTACCCTGATAAATCCCAATTTAGCGTAGCACAGTTTCTGCAAAATGATATATTAGCCCAATGTCCGTATATCACTACATGTATTTATTCCGATAACGGACGTGAATATCAAAGTACAAGTGAACATCTATTTGTTAAAATGTTTAATAATTATCGTATCAATTAAAAATTCTTATTGTAAATACCTCACAGTTAGTACACAACTCACGTAACGAATTACACTACTTAGTATTTTATTTTCAATAGGCGTCATATTATTTAATGACTAATGGAGTTTTTTTGTGTTATGAGGTGTTATAAATAGAATGTTTCAGATAAAAGACTAAACTTTAAAAGTTTAAGCTAAAAAGGGTTACAATAACTTAAATTAATTGCTATTTAAGTTTGATTAAATAGCAATTAAAGGTAGGTAAACTACAAAAGGTAGAATCTTAATTATAAAACAGCTTAACCGCCATTAAAAACAGTGGTAAAGTGTGATAAAAATGAACGTTGCTCTTCTTTAGGCATGTTTTCAAGATTCGCTTGAATCAGCTGATCAACTTTTTGGGCTTCATCAACTAAGCCTAATTCATTATAAGCATTATGCATCAAAAGTAACGCTTCTTTAGTTGAATCGGTATCTGGGAACATAACCAGCATTTGCGTCACACGATTAATGACTGCTATATAAGCACCGCGTTTTGTATAGAACTGCGCAACTTTTAACTGGTAGCGAGCTAATCTATTTTTCAAAAATACAAGGCGTCTTTGCGCATCGGCTGCATATTGACTATTTGGGAAGCTTGACAGTAAATAAGTAAAGTCCTTAAACGCAGCAGAAGCGTAATCCGGATCGCGATCTGAACGATCAACATTAAACCAGCCTTGGAGCATATTGTCGTCTTGCGCCATATTTGAAATACCTCGCATATAAATAACCCAATCAATATTAGGATGCGTTGGATTTAATTTCAAAAAGCGGTCAATTGACGCAATTGCTAACGGTAAATCGGCTGATTTATAGTAAGCATAAATCAAATCAAGTTGGACTTGTTGGGAATACGGACCAAATGGATAATTCTTGTCCAAAGCCTCTAATATAGTAATACTGGATTTAATATTACCATTTTCAAGCTCTGACTTCGCTTTGTTATGAAGTTCAATTTCAGGTAAACGCTCAACATCGGGCTTGGAAGAAGTACAACCAATTAGCATGCCACTTAGAGCAATAGCTAACAAAGAGTGTAAACGCAATTTCATTCAGTTTTTGATCCAAATATAATTAAACATTAAAGGCGATGATTGGTATATAATACTCTAAAACATAACAGCTTAAAATAGATAAATTACATATGAATGAGTTAATATTATCAACCGAAATCGAACAAAGTCAACTAGGAATGCGTTTAGATCAAGCATTATCTGAGCTTTTTCCTGATTATTCACGCTCAAGGATAAAAGATTGGATTACTAATAATAAAGTTGCTGTCAACAATGTCATCGTTAATAAACCTAAAGAAAAAGTACTCGGTGGTGAAATAATAACTATTAATGCCGAAATTGAACAAGAAATTTATCATCAACCCGAAGATATAAAGCTTGATATTGTTTACGAGGATAGTGATATTTTAGTGATCAATAAACCTCGTGATTTAGTTGTGCATCCAGGAGCAGGTAATCCTGATGGTACGGTATTAAATGCATTATTGCATTATTATCCCGATATAGCACGCGTGCCACGCGCAGGTATTGTGCATCGCCTAGATAAAGATACAACAGGGCTAATGGTTGTAGCTAAAACCATTATGGCGCAAACACACTTGGTCGAATCACTTCAACTACGCGAAATTACACGCGAATATGAAGCTGTAGTTATGGGGATTATTACCGCAGGAGGGACAGTTGATCAGCCTATCACCCGTCATCCAACCAAACGTACTCATATGGCTGTATTCCCAACGGGTAAACCAGCGGTTACGCATTACAGAGTGATGGAAAAATATCGCTTACATACTCGTTTGCGGTTACGTTTAGAAACAGGGCGAACACATCAAATCCGTGTGCACATGGCACACATTGCTCACCCACTAATTGGTGACCCACTCTATGGTGGAAGACCAAGACCACCTAAGGGAGCTAGTGAATCTTTTATTCAAACCTTACGCGATTTTAATCGCCAAGCATTACACGCTACCATGTTGCGCTTATATCATCCTATAACAGGTGAACAAATGGAATGGCATGCGCCTATTCCTGAAGATATGCAAAAATTAATTAAATCTTTACAAGAAGATACCGAGTGGCACAGAGACGAACTAGATTGGTGACAAATATGATTAAATCGATTTACCCATATTGGACAGCCCCAAAAAAAATTCATGCCTTTACTACAACACGTACTGGTGGCGTCAGTTTAGCGCCATTTGCAAGTTTAAATATGGGAAATCGAACCGGTGATAATTCCGAGCATATTGCTGAAAACCTACGAAGAATTATTCAAGCCGAAAAAATACCAAGCGAACCGTATTGGTTAACGCAAACTCACAGTACAACAGTGCTTGATATATCACAAATTGCTTTACAACCCCCAACAGGTAACATCGATCCTTATCAAACTTTTGAAGCTGATGCATCATATACCAATCAACCTAAGCAAGTTAGCGTGGTACTAACCGCAGATTGCATGCCGGTGCTTTTTTGCACAACAAAAGGCGACGAAGTTGCAGCTGCCCATGCCGGTTGGCGGGGATTATGTAATGGTATATTAGAAGAAACGATCAAAAAATTCTCAAGCTCGCCATCAAAAATCATCGCGTGGATGGGACCAGCCATTAGTGTCAAAAAATTTGAGGTAGGTATTGAAGTCAAACAACAATTTGAAAAAGTTGATCCAAAAGCACAAGAAGCATTTAAATTGATCAACCCGACTGAACAAAAATACCTAGCCGACTTATATCTAATTGCCAAACAACGCTTACAAGCAGTAGGAGTAACGCAAATTTTTGGTGGTGATTATTGTACTTATATTGAACAGGATAAATTTTTTTCTTATAGGCGTGAAAATAAAACTGGCAGAATGGCATCAATGATCTGGTTCGAGTGATTTATTTTTTAAAATTAATAAGATGAATAAGAAATTAAAAGCACTTTATAGGGAAAGTAAGATGTCTATATTAGGCTAATATTTATAGCATATTTGCTTATAAGCCAATACTGTATTGTGGTAAATTTCATAAAATAACAAAAAATCATGTTAATCATCTAATTTTATTGAAAAAAATTAAAAATGAAACTTAAATGAAATTATGTCCTACCTGAGATTTTTTATAAAAAAACACCATATTTTATGACGTTCGAGGGTTATTATTGTCATTTATTTGATGCTCAAATATTCCTGTAACTGAGTATTGAAATTAATTTATAGATGGATTTGGTGGTGTTTATATTGACTTATTTTTGAGCATTTAGAATGGTGAAATAATTTTTGGTTGCAAGAATAAAATAAAAATAATTTAAAATCAACTTGATAAATTAATGTGTTTTTTGAGTCTTATTAAATTTATATCACTTTTGTTGTTTACAAGCCTCATGCTTACCTCTACACTAATCTATGTTCTCAACGGGGTGCCTGAAGAGCTGAGAATGTTAAATAGAATAACATAACCCGCCGAACCTGAACTGGATCATACCAGCGGAGGGATTTGAGTTATTTCACTTGCTCAAACCTTTTGTCTTTTATTTGCTATTTTGGAGGCAAAATGTTTTGTAAAAAATTGTTATTATCTTTGGTATTATTGGTACCTTTTATGGCAAATGCTGCCAACGTAAAACCAAGCCTAACTGTTTATAGCTATAATTCCTTTGTTTCAGAATGGGGGCCGGGAAAAGAAATTGAAAAGGGATTTGAAGCACTGTGTAACTGTGAAATTGAGATTGTTGCATTAGGTGATGGGGTGGCGATATTAAATCGAATGCGCCTTGAAGGTAATAGAAGTAATGCCGATGTGATCTTAGGATTAGACAATAATCTTTTGGAACAGGCCAAACAAGCCAAAATAGTTATACCTCATCAAATCACTAAACCAGATAATTTAAATACCGACTGGTGGGATAGTGATTTTATGCCTTATAATTTTGGTTATTTCGCTTTTATTTATGATCAACAAAAAATCAGTAATCCACCACGTAGCATGCATGAGCTAGTTGATAATAAAGCTAACTGGAAAATTATCTATCAAGACCCACGAACCAGTACCCCCGGGTTAGGTTTATTATTTTGGATGAAAAATATATATGGCAATGATGCCGCATCTGCATGGCAAAAAATAGCGAATAATACTGTGACAGTGACTAAAGGTTGGAGCGAAGCTTATGGTCTATTTTTAAAAAACGAAGCTGATTTTGTGCTTAGTTATAGCACTTCGCCAGTTGCACATATTATGAATGATAATGATCATCGTTATGCTGCTGCTATTTTTGACGAAGGGCATTATCGTCAAGTCGAAGTTGCGGGTATTACTAAGTATAGTCAGCATCCCGAATTGGCACGTGCTTTTTTACAATATTTATTAACGCCTGATGTACAACGTCAATTTGCTGAAAAAAATTTCATGTATCCGATTATTAATATAACGTTGCCTGAAGCTTTTCAGCAAATTAAACCAGTCAATAAAGCACTCGAGTTTGATGCTAAGCAAGTTAAAAATAATCAAAAGAGCTGGGTGCGTGAATGGAAATCCACCATTAGTAAATAGTTTTATTCAGTATAATGTTGAAATTAAGAACGTTAATCCCTGGCATTAGTGCTGCAAGCTTGATTTTAGTTGTATTAGGTTCAGCACTATTTGCGCTTTGTTTAGTTGCTTTTGAGTCTAATAATTTAACTGTCTATTTTGATAGTTATTTATTACATGTTATTTGGATAACAATATTTCAAGCAACGTTATCAACATTGCTATCTGTGTTATTGGCAATATTGATGGCTAAAGCCCTATCGATAGTCAATTTTTGGGGTAAAAATCTATTGCTACGCATTATGCCTATCACCTTTATATTTCCTACGTTGGTTGTGGTAACGGGGTTATTATCTGTTTATGGGCAACATGGTTTATTAGCGTCGTTTTGTCATTATTTAGGTTTGCCTTTTGTGATATCCATTTATGGTTTAAAAGGTATTTTATTGGCACATATATTTCTTAATTTCCCTTATGCTTGTTGCTTGTTTTATCAAACCTTAAATAGTGTACCAGTCGAACACAAACAATTAGCTGCTCAATTGAATTTTTCGAGTTTTACTTATTTTAAAGTGGTGGAATGGCCACTGTTGCGTCGACAGTTGCTACCTATGGCATCGCTAATCTTTATGCTTTGTTTTTCTAGTTTTGCTATTGTATTGGCTCTAGGTGGTGGACCTAAATATACCACACTTGAAGTTGCCATTTATCAATCCATCCGTGAATTTGATTTGATACAAGCCGTGCTTTTAGCATGTTTGCAGTTGGTTTGTTGTGCTTTTTTTATGGGGTTGATGCAAAAGTTTAATTATAGCTATAAATTTAACACTCAATATGTTAAGCAAAGTTATCGTTTACCTGTTTCGTTTAACTTAATTTTGTCGAGTTTTGTTATTATTGTTATTGGTGCATTATTTATTTTGCTACCCATCATAACTATATTAATAAAAGGTATTTATTTTTTTCAGTGGTCATTTTTTTCAGTGGCCTTTCAACGTGCAGTTATGTTTTCTTTACTAATTGCTTTTGGGTCAGCTAGTATTGCTATGCTACTAGCTTTATTATTACTCTATACAAACAGCCGATTATTGATTAATCAGCAAATAAAATGGAGTAATCGGTTAATGTTAATTGGATCGCTGATTTTAATTATTCCAAGCATGGTGCTGGCGTCAGGTCTGTTTTTATTGTTATTTCCATACGCTTATAGTTCTGTCTTTGTTTGTGTTTTGACGATGCTTTGTAACAGTTTAATGGCACTGCCATTTATATTAAAAAACCTCGCTGCACCAATGTATGATGTTACATCACGCTATTGGCACTTAAGCCAGTCACTTAATATTACTGGTTTTTGGCATTTTTATTTAATTGAATATAAAGCACTAAAAAAGTTAATTATCCAAAGTTTTGCCTTTTCAGCAATATTATCATTGGGTGATTTTGGTATTATTGCGTTATTTGGTGGACAGTCAGTCACAACATTACCTTATTATTTATATGAGCAAATATCGTATTATCATTATCATGAAAGTGCTGTAACTGCTGCATTATTGCTAATATTATCTTTTAGTTTACTGGTTGTGATAGATTATGATCGAACTGAATCAAATTAATTATCAATATGATAATTTTAAAATGCATTTTGATATCAAAATTACTGCAAAAGAAAAGGTGGTTATTGTTGGGCCAAGTGGTGCAGGTAAAAGCTCATTGTTAAGCTTGATTGCTGGGTTTATTTCACCAAACTATGGGCAAATTTTACTTAATCATCACAATATGACTCACACTCAACCAGGAAAGCGGCCTGTTTCGATTTTATTTCAACATAATAATTTATTTGATCATTTAAATGTTGAACAAAATATTGGCTTAGGTATAAAGCCTTGTTTAAAACTAAATACATCGGAACGCCAAACAATAGATGATATGTTAGCTAAAGTTGGTTTAACTGGTTTTAATAATCGTTATCCCGAACAACTTTCAGGTGGTCAGAGTCAACGTGTTGCGTTAGCTCGTTGTTTAATTCAACGCCGACCTATTTTATTGTTAGATGAGCCATTTTCAGCTCTCGATCAAGCATTACGCTTTGAGATGTTAGCATTAGTTGATCAAATTTGCGATGAGCTCGATTTGACATTAATGATGGTCTCACACAATCTTAATGATTCGCTTAGTTATTTTTCTCGTTGTTTGGTGGTGGATAATGGGCAGATCGTTTTTTATGGTTTACCAAACCAACTTATGCAACCTAAAAATAGTGTTTTTGCAAAATTAATTGGATTAAAGAATGATAAAAATAAATAAAGTAAATAAAATTCTGGTTGCTATTCTTTCTTAACAATTTAGTTATTAAAACATTTTTACAATGTTTTTTATTGGAAACTTAAATCAAGGTACATAGCAGTATATTGTAAATACCCTATCAATTATAAAAATAACTCGAGGAATACAAAAACACGTAGTATTATATTTTCCTTTAGCCTTTATATTCATCGAAAGAGGTATTTACATTTTTTATTAAAAATAAATCTAATCAAACATAATAATAAATTAATGCGATCGATAAATTTTTATAATTTTAAAAGTTCTAGATTGTTTCCCTACAAGATGGAGAACTTTTTCATCATTAACTCCTGCCCCAAGTAGCGTTTGTGCTAATGGGCGACTTTCATTGATAATCCCATTAGAAAAATCATCTTTTCCTTTAGTTATCTGTACGGTAATAATATCATTGGGTTTTGAAACATCAATATAATGAACTAAATCTCCAATTTCCACAATATCTGTTGCCTTTGGCTCTTTTGGGCTACATTTTTTTATTTGATCTGTGTTTATTGTTACATCGGTAACCTTACTGTTTTTCTTTTGAGTAGATAATGTGGTCACCTCCCTATATTCAGTATAAACGTTGCTAATTGGGGCACTAGTACTGTATGGATAAATATTATATTCAGTAAGCGTATTAATTAAATCCTTAATAACATCTTCTTTATAACGATTAAATGTTGATGCAAAACATCTCCAAAATTTCCAACCTGCTCGTTCCAAAATTCTTTGTCGATGCATATCTCTAGGCCATTGTTCTGGAGTGTGGTATTTATCACCATCGCACTCAATTGCAAGGCGGCTATCTGATTCACCTTCTACAACCATATCAATTCTATATGAACCAACACGAACTTGTGGAATTACACGGTAACCATGCGAAACCAAAATGTCAAACATTTCTCTCTCAAACTGGGATTCGCAAAGTTCACGGGAAATTTCTAATTTCTCTTCATTTTGGATGAACGGAGTTTGGAAATGTTGTATTAGTTTAGAGCGCAATAGATCCGCTTTGCTTAATTCATCAATCTTAATACTACGTACTAAATACATACGGTCTCGAGCTCGAGAAGCAGCCACGTTAAAACGTTGCGCAAACATATCTCTTGTTTGTGCTTGAACATGACCAGGCACAACAACCATTGATAAAAACATAATATCCCTTTCTTTTCCCTGAAAAGTACGCGCATCACCGCAAGTGATTTTGTATTGCATAATCACTTCTTCTTCTAATCTTTCATTAAGCATTTGCATGATTTTCAATGCTTGATCATTACCTAAAAGTGATACAACACCGATAGTTCGTCCTCTGAAATTAGGTGTTTCTACAATTTTTTGAATTTCATCAACTATAAATTGAGCCTCAGATAGGTTGACATTATTCTTACGATAACCGTCAGTCACATATACATCAATAAGTGGTGGGTCAATACGCTCTAAAGCTTTAGCAACACGTAAAGGTTTCAATTCATTATTGTAAAATTCACGTTTTGAGTATTCTATGATTGGTGCTACGCAACGAAAATGTTCTCTTAGCATTACAGAACTTTGAGCAAAGACCACCTTAAATAAATCGTATATGGATCGATCTGGTGTCATCATAGGACGGTAGGTTTCCACTTGTTTTGAGAGAAAGCGAGTTTTCAAATTTTTGATTTTCTCTTCTTCTAAACCAATACCTTCAGGAGAAACTTGTTTATCATCTCCAACTACTAATATTTTTTTTGCTCTTAAAATTGCAGGCAGAGCTATTAAGTCTGATTGAGAGGCTTCATCAATGATAACCAAATCAAATTCCTCAAAATTAGAAGGCAATGATTCACAAATGCGATAGTGTGGCATAATCCAACAAGGAATAGCATTATTGGCTTTTTCAGCAGCTGAACGTGCATCTTGACGATATCGAGCTGCACGAACACCAGTACCTTTTCCTATTTTATTGATTGCTGCTCTATATGCTTCTAATGCAGAGCGAACCTCTGGTGTGGCATTTTCTGCAATCTGCAGCCATGTACGTTTATTGATAGCATCTTTGTAAAAATTTACTAAATCAATTTCAAGCTCCGTTCGTAACTTTGATAGTCTTTTCAAATCTTTGCGGGCATCAATTTTATCGACGAAATTAGCTAAACGGCATAGACGCCATACTTTATGCCAATTGTTTGGAAGTAATTGATCATGAGTACCAATATGGGGTTCATTGCGTAACCTTTTCGCCCACTTTTTAGCCCCTGAAGCTTCAATCATCTGAGTTATGTTGGAAATTGTTTTGTAATGCTCTGAGAAAGAATGGATTTTGCGAAGTTTCTCCATCAATTGAGACCATTTGGCTTGAATGTCATTATTATTATATTTCGAATTACCTAGATACTTGCTTAGGAATTCTCTAATATGTTCGGTAATTTCACCTTCACAATCTATAATCGCGTTTAACAAAGATTCTTTTATCATCAAAGTTTCTGCTAGACGGTATTTTTGTAAATGATGTTGAAATACAATTTCAAAATAATTAATCATCTCGTAGGTATAAGGTATTTGAGATGCTTTAGTCCAAGAAGAAAAAAGATGATTCAATAATTTTTTTATTTGTGATTCATGATCAATAATCAAAGCAACTTTATCGTATAGTTTGATAATTTTTTCCGCTTCAATTAAATGTTCTGGGTTGAGAGGTAATCTTGGTATAGAAAGTTCATCGGCTAAAGCATTCCATCGAATAAGTAGGTTCTTACACGATTGTCTATATCTTAAAAATTTAAATATATATTTCCAGTCTTCAGTAGAAGAAGGCTTTGAACCAACAAGCATAATGTTGTTCAATATACGTTTTTGTTCTGTTTTTTTGAATATACCAATCAATCCAAATGGCTTCTTACCTTGGGATAAGTTGTTAACTGCTTCTACTAATTCAGTATTGGATTCAAAGTCTTCTGTTAATATTACTGGTCTATGTAAAAATTGCGTACGTACAACTAATACTGTAGAAATTTCATTTTTAAGCTCTAGAAACAAATCTAAAATTTTATTGTTAGAATTACAACGTAAATATTGTTGCAAATCGCTAGTCCATGTTTGCTGAGCATTATCAATTTCTTGAAGTAACTGCCTGAGACTTGATATCTTTTCAATTGCATCTGCTAATTTCATGTCTTCAGGAGTAGAGTGATCTATACTTGGCACAGCTCCACCAGATTCTTTAGCTTTTAATTCATTTAGGCGTAATAAATCTTGATGAACATGCAGTAAATTTTCTGATGTGGGAAAATTGTCAATTTTTGGAATATGTTTTCCTAGGTAAACTAAGTCGTCATTTACAGTTTGTCTCGCTTCACGTAATTTGGATATTTCGGTATTTCCAAATCGGGGTTTGTAAATAGGCTCAATGGTTATAATATCTGTGAACCATTTTATTGTATCTTGATTATCTGCAACTTCTTTGGCAATATCATTAGGTGTAATAGTTTCTTCATCTATTTGTACTTTATCGAGATTTAGACTTGCCCAATTTGCAATTTCTTTATCAATTTTGGAAATGCGAGCGTGTAGAGAATCAATTTGGTTGTCAATATCCTCAATTTTCTTTCGATAATCTCTTGGATCAATTAAAGATATTTCTGTGGAAATTTTATTTATCGCAAAATCAAATTGTTTCAAACCATCTGTTTCACTGGTCAGCAAGCTGATTGTCAGAGGTCGAATGGTTTCTGGTATTTTTTCTTGCAAAACGGCAAGTGCCGGATCTTTCATTGAAGTAACTAATACCCGTTTACCAGATGCAAGATAGTGACAAATTACGTTTGCAATAGTGTGTGTTTTTCCTGTTCCGGGGGGGCCTTGTACAACCACTCCGTTATAAACTTCTAACATTTGAATAATTTTAACTTGTTCATCATTATAGGGCATTGGAAAATATAGCTCTGATGTATGAACAATGTTTTGTTTATTGTAATCAATGCTACCGCTAACCATAGATAAACCACGAAATGATGGGAGATTTACCTCTTTTTTCTCTGAAGAAGGTTCTGTTACTAAAGATAATATAACATTTGATAGAGGCTCAGAATGATTTATACTCAATTTGTTTTCAAAACGTCCCAGATCATGAATCAGCATATTATTTGTGCGCGGGCGAGCCAGTAGAACCCAAGTATCAGTAATTATTAAATTATCTGTTAATTTTGGTAGTGAGCGATCATCTGAGCCGGTTCGTGATGGCCAATAGGTACCAGATGAATCTAAATGCATGGAGGCATACGTTAGTAATGGCTCAAAGGTATTTGAATCAAAAGGATTGAGAATACTACCTGTTGACTCAAAAAATTTTTTGCTTTCTTCTACAAGCTTAGTTATAGAGGGGTTATACAGTGATTCATATATATCAACTTCTAATTGTGGTTTTGATGAACTAGGTCTTATTTCTAAAGCCATTGTTTTTTTATTGAGTGAAATTTCGACTAATTGGGTCAATAGGGGATATGAAATATCTCCTGTAGGTAACTTCCACAAAGCAATACCTATTCCTAAAACCAATTCTAGTTGTGCATCAGCTAAATTACCTTGTATTTTTTGAGATAACATAAATAGTTCTGAGTACAGTTTTATGCTTTTTCTATTTTCTTTCTCTTTTGTCGCCCATGGTTTCCATTCTTCTTCAATGTACAACTCAAGTTGTTCTTTAACTAATTGTTTATCATGAAAGTCTTTAAATTTTATCAGAAGAGATTCATCAGTTTCTTCAACTATTTCACCATTTGTAATAGAATTAGTTGATGTAATGGTTAGTGCCCCTATATCTATAAGTGATTGGCGTATAATGTGAACTTTGATAGATGGTTCTTTGTTGGGATCTTCGGACAGATCGATCCATAGTTTAAGAAGTTCTTTTTCGGGAATTGGTGGAGTGGTTTCCCGTAATCTATCTATGCAGATCCAAATTTCATCAAATTCGACTTTATGGCAATTAAAAGTTATTCCTGGAAGCCCCCTAATTTCTTCTTCAAGACGACAGAATTCCTTTTTGTGCTTAGAAATACTCTTTACAGGTGATTTATTTAATAAGGCTGTTTGTTTGGTAAACTCAATCAGAGAAGAAATGCGTTCATATTGAATATTCATTGTTTTCATATTAGGTTTTTCCGCGTTGTTTACTTTTTCAAATAAATTTTAAATGGTTCATAAAATGTTATCGAATTACAAAATAAAATCTTAATCTAACTTTATGTTAAGTGTTTTATCCAAATTAAAATAAGAAATCTGTATAGATATAATAAATTCTCAAATCACTTATAATACATTAATAGTATTTTTTATAAGTGGAAAACAGTTGATAAATGCTCGGTATGGAATTTTATTTAATTTATTTTATCTTAGTAACTATTGTTAATAAACTTTGTTTTTTAATCTGTTTAGGTTCAAATTTAAACAAACTTAATTGTAGTGAATGATTTTATGATATTGTTGAATTTGAATACAATATCTGAAATATAATTAATAAATTTTAAAAACTTAATTTAATAGAACTTTATATATTGAACTTCATGAAAATATTAAACAGTCGTTACCTCTATAAATACGTTTTACACTTAAGGTTTTATTAATCTACCAAGCATATATTGCAATTTATGATCAATAACAAAGCAAATTAAATATCTATGCTAAACATAAAAGCAACCAACAAATTTAGCTGGTCAGCACTTATCTTTAATATTTTATTTTTTACTTATTTTTCTAGTGCATTACAGTTATATATTTTTCTTTCGGGGCATTCCAATGCAATTGGACTTCGCGATTCAATTATCTATAGTTTGATTTGGCTTATTCCTGTTTTGATTTTTCCTAATTATACAAGAAAGATTGCGACTATATTTGGTCTTATTATCGGCTTTTTGTCTTTGGTTTCAGTCGGTTATTTTGTGATTTATCGACAAGAATTTTCGCAAAGTGTATTTTTTGTTATGGCAGAATCAAATTATAGTGAATCGAGCGAATTTGTTCAGCAGTATTTTAGTATTAAATTAGTTGTGGTATTGATTATTTATAGTTTAGTGGGTGTTTATCTTTGGAGCAAAGTCAGACCTGTTTATATTAAAACTTCTACTAAATGGATTGTATCACTATTAATAGCTATTTATGCCATAATGCCTGTGTTTATTAGTGTGATAATAAAAAAATCATCTATTGAAAAAGCCGGAACTCATTTACTAACGCGTATGGAAACAACTGTGCCATGGCAACTTATTAATAGCTATTTAGCTTATCGATCTCAACTTAAAAATATGGAAGATATTTTAAATCATTTAGACACTTTACCTCCTGTTGAAAATTTAAAAGATGCTAACGGTAATACGCCTAGGACGTTGGTGTTAGTCATTGGTGAATCAACAACACGTAATAGGATGAGTATTTATGGTTATGGGCGAAATACCACACCTCAAATTGAGCAGTTTAAAAAAGATAATGCTGATTTTGTTGTATTTAACGATGTGGTTTCATCAAGACCTTATACTATCGAAATTTTGCAACAAGCGTTAACTTTTGCTGATGAGAAGCATCCCGATTTATACCTTAAAACTCCTTCATTAATAAATCTTATGAAGCAAGCAGGGTATAAAACATTTTGGATCACTAACCAGCAGACCATGACCAAGCGTAATACTATGTTGACTATGTTTTCTAAACAAGCCGATGAACAGTTTTATATGAATAACGATCGTAATCAAAGTTCAAGACAATATGATGAATCGGTATTTGATCCTTTCAAAAAAGTGCTAGCTGACAACGCTGAAAAGAAATTTATTGTTATCCATCTGCTTGGTACGCATATGAAATACGAGTTCCGCTATCCAAAAGACGGTAAGTATGACCTTTTTAAAGATAAGGAAAGTATTCCATATCTTCTCGATGACGATAAAGTAAATGTATATAATAGTTATGATAATGCAATAAGTTATAACGATTATGTCACAACAACACTGTTTAATATCTTCAAAAACAGTAAAGAAAATGGTTTTATGTTATATTTTTCAGATCATGGTGAAGATGTTTATCAAACGCCACCGCATAATGTGTTAGGGCGAAACGAGAAGGCACCAACTAAAACTATGTATACTGTGCCATTTATGCTTTGGCAATCGCCAACATGGGTGGCAACGCATCCTAATAACTATCAAGCTTATGTAGATCGAAAATTTAGTACTCAAGATTTGATTCATACTTGGTCTGATTTAGCAGGGTTAAGTTATAACTTATATGTTCCTGAAAAAAGTATTGTTAATCCTAATTTTCATGAATCGATTCGTTGGATTGGCGATCCTTATGACAAGAATGGTCTAATTGATTTTGATAAATTAACTAAGTAATTCCCTTAGGTTGTTTACACAAATATTTAAGGTATAATATTGTATATTTATACAGTTATATTTGAGTATTGTGAAACCCTCTATGCGAAAAATTATTCATGTCGATATGGATTGTTTTTATGCCGCCGTCGAAATGAGAGACAATCCCCGTTATCGCAATATGCCTATTGCGGTAGGGGGGGATCCTCGTAAGCGTGGCGTGGTTGCGACTGCCAATTATTTAGCTCGTCAGTATGGTATACACAGTGCTATGTCAATGGCTCAAGCCATAAAACTTTGTCCTAACCTTAAAATTATAGCGGGTAGGCATGCAGTTTATAAAGAAGTCTCCAAACAGATCCACCAAATATTTAAACGATATACTGAATCTATTGAGGCTTTATCACTCGACGAAGCTTACCTTGATGTAACTGATTGCAAACTTTGTTATGGTTCAGCGACTTTAATTGCTCAAGATATCCGTCAGGCAATTTACAAGGAACTTGAGTTAACTGCATCGGCAGGTGTTGCTCCACTTAAGTTTCTTGCCAAAATAGCCTCTGATATGAATAAACCTAATGGCCAATATGTAATAACACCAGATAACGTTGATAGTTTTATAGAGCAGTTACCGTTAAAAAAAATCCCAGGTGTGGGTAAGGTCACGGAAAAAAAATTAGCCCAATTGGGACTATTTACATGCAATGATATTATTAATTATGATGTAACTAAATTAATTACCCAATTCGGTAAATTTGGAAGAATACTATATGAGCGATGTCAAGGTATTGATGATCGTGAAGTGTGTAATGACAGGCAACGTAAATCGGTAGGGGTAGAGCGTACTTTAACTGATGATATTCATAGTTGGGAAGAGTGTTTATTGCAGTTCGATCCATTATTTGATGAAATGGAAAAACGGTTAAGCAAAGTTCGTGCTGATTTATCGATTGCTCGGCAAGGTGTAAAATTTAAGTTTGACGATTTTCAGCTAACTACACAAGAACATGTTTGGTCTAAATTGGATAAAACTGATTTAATTGAGCAAGCGCATAAAGTTTGGTTAGAACGGCGTAATGGGCGTGGAGTTCGGTTAATTGGTTTTCATGTAACGTTAATCGATCCGCAAGTTGAAAAGCAGTTGATTTTTCAGTTTTAGCCCTTTTAACCATAAAAATGAGGATGCAGGCAAAGCCTTCAAACATCCTCATAACAAATGATAGCTAAGCTAATAATGATTATTTCAAACTTGCACCATTAGTACTAATGACTTCTTTGTACCATTCAAAAGAGTCTTTTTTATAGCGTTTCATACTACCGTTACCTTCATTATCACGGTCAACATAAATTACGCCATAACGTTTTTTCATTTCGCCAGTAGTGAATGATACAACATCAATAATTCCCCAAGCAGTGTAACCCATTACATCAACACCATCATAATCTATAGCGGTTTGCATGGCTTTGATATGGGCACCTAAATATTCAATACGTGGTTTATCGTGTATTTGATTACCGTTTTCGAGTTCATCAATTGCACCAAAACCATTTTCGACAATAAATAGCGGTAATTGGTATCGATCATACAGACGATTAAGTGTATAACGTAAACCTTCAGGATCAATTGGCCAACCCCAATCGCTGCTTTTTATATAAGGATTTTCAACCGCATTAGGTAGTGCACCGTTAACTATGTTGTCACGATTATCATTTTTGGCATCAGCTTTAACGACAGTAGACATATAATAGCTAAAGCCAATGTAATCAACCGTACCTTTTTTCAAATAACCTAAATCTTCTTCGGTAATATCGAGTTTATATCCTTCACGCTCAAATTCTTTTAATGCATAAGCTGGATAGTAGCCGCGAACGTGAACATCAGGGAAGAAGAATCGTTGATGCATGGCAATTTCTGAAGCCATCATATCTTCAGGATTACAAGAATATGGATAAATTGGCACATGCGATACCATACAACCAATTTGAAAATCAGGATTAATTTTTTTACCTGCTATTACTGCTTTAGCACTGGCTAACAGTTCATAATGTGCAACTTGGTACAGAACTTCTTGCGGATTTTCATCAGGTTTAACTTGTACGCCAGAGTTAGTCCAAAAGAAGATAGGATTACTAGTATCCATTTGATTATTGATTTCGTTAAATGTCATCCAGTATTTAACTTTATTTTTATAACGTTCAAAACATGCAGTAGCAAAGCGCTCAAAAAATTCAACTGTCTTACGGTTTCTAAAACCACCATAATGACGAGCAATATGTAAAGGCATTTCAAAATGGGATAATGTGATAACTGGTTCAATGCCGTGAGCTATTAGTTCATCAAAAACATCATCATAAAAGCGAAGACCTTCTTCATTTGGTTCAAGTTCATCACCCTTTGGAAAAATTCGAGTCCACGCGATCGAGGTGCGTAGACATTTAAGACCTAATTCGGCAAAAAGCTTGATATCGTCTTTATAATGATGATAAAAATCAATTGCAGTATGATTTGGATAAAATTTACCTGCTTCGATATCTTGAGTGATTTGTCTTGCAACGCCATGAGCACCTGCGGTCATAACATCAACAACACTTGGGCCTTTACCGCCTTCATTCCAACCGCCTTCAAATTGGTGAGCGGCTAAAGCACCGCCCCATAAAAATGGTTTTTTAGTCATTTTTTATTCCTTGTTATTGCTTAATGTTAAATATGATATCATCAACTGTTATTTGGGTTTTATCGGTTAATGAAATTTGTTGATACTGATCGGTATTAACAATAATAATTGGGGTAATTAATGGATAACCTGCTTGCTTAATTGCCTCAGGATTGAAGCTGATTAGCAAATCACCTTTTTTTACTTTTTGATGTAATTCAACATAATATTCAAACTCATTGTTAGTTAAATTAACTGTATCAATACCCACGTGAATTAACAATTCGACGCCATTATCTAATGTTAACCCAATGGCATGTTTAGAATTTTCAAATACTGCAGTTACCTCGCCATCAAAAGGTGCATAAACATGATTATCAGTAGGTTCAATTGCAATCCCTTCTCCCATGAGTTTTTGTGAAAAAGCAGGATCGGGCACTTCGCTTAGTGGTAAAGCATGACCTGTCATCGGGCTTGTGATGTCAACTTCATCAAGAAGAATCTTAGGATTATCATCTTCAATATTGATATTTTCTTGACTATTAACTGTATCTTGTATGGTTTCGCCAGTTCCCAAAATTTGGATCAAAACTACTGGTCCTAAAAGAGCAATAAGTGCACCAATCAAGACGCCAATAAATGAACCAGGATTATTTGGGCTAATAGCATTAACGATAGTTAGTGGACCTGGTAAACCAGCGTAAGCAACATAGTGAGGAGCAAAAAATCCTGCCACAATACCACCACAAGATGCAGAAATACAACCATAAATAAATGGTTTTTTAAAGCGTAAGTTAACACCATAAATAGCAGGTTCGGTTATACCAAATAAGCCAGTGATAAAAGCAGATAATGAAATACCTTTCATCTCTTGGGTTTTGGTTTTTAAATAAAAACCTAATGCTGCACCGACTTGACCAATAACGGCAATGGTTTGGAAAGCTTGGAAAGAATCTTGACCATACTGCTTAAAGTTTTCGACGATAACAGGTGTGATCCCCCAATGTACACCAAAAATAACAAAGACTTGCCAAACGGCTCCAATAATCCCACCAGCTATTGAAGGTGCTAGACTGACAAACCAATTATAGCCGTTGGCAATGTATTGTGCACCATTTGCGGTTAATGGACCAACAACAAGTAATGTTAAAGGTACCATAATGACAAGACTAAATAATGGCAATAAAACGGGTTTTATAATGCTATGCAGTCTAGGCTCTAAAAATCGTTCTAAATAAGAAAGTAACCAAACTAAAAAGAGTGGTGGTAAAACGGTTGAAGCATAAGTGGTTTGTGATAGTGCAATACCAAATAGATCAATTTCTTGTCCTTCGCTAATTAGTTTTGCAAACTCTGTCCATGTCGGTGATAACAGCGCAGCACAACAAGCAACAGCGATATATAAGTTACAACGAAAATGCTGAGAAGCTGTAATGGCAATAAAGATAGGTAAAAAGAAAAAAGGTGCCCAAGAGATGAAATTGAATACCTCAAAAGTCCCCGTTTTTTCTAGCTCTGGGCAAGCTAATTTAAGTAAAATCAAGATACCTTGCAAAATTCCTGATGCGGCTAAAATATAGACAAACGGGGCAAATACAGCCGACATTGTCGCAATGATGCGATTTAATATGTTGCTATCATTTCCTGCTTCAATTTTGTTATCAGTATTAACTAGCTGAGTAAAAGCGTTATAGACTTTATCAACATTCGTACCAATAACCACTTGGATTTGACCGCCTTTTTCAACAACGGTAATCACACCTGGCAATTTAGCAATGTTTTCTTTTGCATGATCTGGTGTATGTTGGGTAACAAGGCGAAGGCGTGTTGCACAGCGAGAAACGGTAACAATATTTTTCTCACCACCTAGCTCATTTAAAATATCAACAGCTAACTTGTTATAATCTCTAATTTTTGATGACATCCATAAACTCCTTAAAAGCAATTCAGTAAGATTATTTTATAGACAATTTCAAAATTGTTAATTAACAATTATATTGTTTGTGATCTAGATCGAGTTTTTATATTATTTAATTTAAAACTAAAAATAAGCTGTATAAAATACTACTTCAATTATTGATTAAATTAATAATATAAACAAATGATTAAATATCAAGAAGTTGCAAAAAAAATCAAACAGATGATTTATCAAAAAAAACTATCCAAAGGCACTCAGCTTGCTAATATTGACGGGTTAATTAATCAATATCAGGTCAGTCGTAGTACAATTGTTAAAGCGCTTAATTGTCTTGAGCGGCAGGGCGTTATTTATCAAGTGCAAGGTAGTGGTATTTTTGTTCGTGAACGTAAAAAAAGAGGCTATCTCAATTTTTTGCAAAGTCATGGTTTTACTGTCGATCTAGAAGATGTTTATGGTTCTTCGACAGTACTTAATGTTGATATCATCAAGCCCAGTGCAAAAGTTAAAGAAAATCTACAATGTGATGATAACGAAGAAGTCTATTTTGTTAAAAGATTGCGCTATGTTGAAGATAAATTATATGGCTTAGAACAGTCATATTACCGTAAAAAGTTAATTTGTTATTTAAATAAAGAAATTGTAGAAAACTCAATTTTTAATTACATTCAGGAAAATTATAATATTAATATTGGTTTTTCTGATAAATATTTACAGGTAATAAAACTTGATGAAAAAATGGCTCCCTATTTAGGACTGCAACCTGGCGAACCTGCACTTTGTGTTGAAGAAATATTTTACACCTCATCTGGTGAACCATTTGATTTTTCAAAAATCATTTATCATTATGAGCATGCAAGATTTTGTATACAAAATCACTCAAAGTAAGTTTGAATGATGAATTATTAGGAAGATGAATAAGAAATCGATCATTCAACTTCCTTTAATTATTAGCGAATTTAACTATTAATAATTAAATTTCACCACCAACACCCTTAAACTTTTCAACCAATGCGGCGATCTTTTCAAAGACTCGGTTCTTTTTAATTAAATATTGGGGATTCAGCGGACTCATTTTTGGCAAAATCTCATTCAACTCTGTGCCGTTTTCGGTTGCATATTTTCGCTTTAATGATGATGCAATATAGCGTTTTGTTGCTGCTTCATTTAAATTTTCATCTTCAATTAAGGAATTAAGCTCTACCTGTAACTCTTGCTGTGCATACAAGAAAAACGCATCAATAATCGAGGCTTTATCTGGAATAGTATCAAGATCAGTTTGTTTTATAAACTCAACAACTAGCTCTTCTTTAGCTCGATTTTCTAAGCTTGATCGAATTAATCGCTTAGCATCTTCGACAATGTCCTGTTTGGTTTTTTCTTGTTTATTTTGTTCATAAATTAACTCAAGAATATAATCCAGATTGATCTCTTGCGATTTTAATAGATCAATTTCGAAAACCACATCATCCCAGTCAAATCTTTGATGATCTTGTTGATTGGCTTCTTTTTCTCGGCGTAGCCAATCACGAATATCATTATAAGTTGAACGATAATTTTGAATTGTGCGGTCAGTCGGTAGTTTAACGGCTTGCATTTTTTGCAGATCTTCATCAGTCACATAATGCTTGTTTTTAAACGCTAAAATCGCTTGCTCATCAGTCATATCTAATTGTTGGAAATCTTTTAATGCAACAAATTCATCATAATTTTGCAACACATTGTCAGCACGCAAGTATTCGCCAAATAATTTAACAAATGCTTTTTTATCTTTGTCAGTAATAATTTCGTCAGGATGTGGGAATTTGTCTTGCAATTCGGCAACGATAGCTAAATAGCCATGGTGCAATTCACCTGAACTTTTATCAGTAAACCCTTCCATGTATTCCTTAAAGCTTTTTTCTAACACCACTTCACGAGTATTACTTTTACCAAATGTTTTTATCGCATCAATGGTGGCTTGTTCTAAATCACGGAACGCCACAATATTGCCAAAGGTTTTAGTGGCATTATAGATACGATTGGTGCGTGAAAAGGCTTGAATTAATCCATGATATCGCAGGTTTTTATCGACAAATAACGTATTGAGCGTTGGCGCATCAAAGCCAGTTAAGAACATGCCAACGACAATTAGTAGATCGACTTCTTGATTTTTTACTTTTAAAGACAGATCACGATAATAGTTTTGAAATTGATCGCTACTGACATCAAAGTTAGTTTTAAACATCTGATTATAATCTGATATCGCAGAAGCCAAAAACTCTTTAGCACTTTGATTTAAGGCATCTATTTCAAAACTTTCATCGGCAAAATTACCTTGCGCATCTTGTTCTTCATTAGCAGAATAAGAAAATATCGTGGCTATTTTTAACGGTTGATTTGCACCTTCTTGTAATTTTTTGAATGACTCATAATAGAGTTTAGCCGCATCGACACTACTCACTGCAAACATGGCATTGAACCCTTTACTTTTGCCCATTAATCGGTGGGTTTTTTGTTTAAAATTATTCAGAATATATTGTGTGATTTGCTCAATACGGTTTGGGTGGAGCAATGCTTTTTTATTTTCAGCAGCGCTGAGTTTTTCGAGATTTTGTTCTTGCTCTATCGATTTAAAATTAGGACGCACATCATTATAGTCAACTTTAAATTTTAGTACCTTTTCGTCACGAATTGCATCGGTTAACACATAAGCGTGCAGTTCACGACCAAAAACATCCGCTGTGGTTTGCGTTCCGATTGCGTTAGTATGCATAATCGGCGTACCAGTAAAACCAAATTGGTAATATTTTTTAAATTTACGCTTTAAGTTTTTTTGAGCTTCGCCAAACTGGGAGCGGTGTGCTTCGTCAAAAATAAATACAACGTGTTTATCATAGATCGCTAAGTTATCGTCGCTTTTGATCAAGTTATTAAGTTTTTGAATGGTAGTAACAATAATTTTATTATCGGTTTTCTCAATATTGCGCTTAAGCCCTGCGGTACTATTTGAACCATTCACACTATCTTTTGAAAATTTTTGATACTCTTTCATGGTTTGATAATCCAGATCTTTACGATCCACCACAAAAAAAACTTTATCAATAAATTCTAATTCGGTTGCAAGGCGTGCCGTTTTAAAACTGGTTAATGTTTTGCCAGAACCTGTTGTGTGCCAAATAAAACCACCACTTTGTAAGCTACTCCACTTTTTGGCATGATAAGCGCTAATGATTTTCCATAATATACGCTCGGTGGCGGCGATTTGGTAAGGGCGCATAATTAACAATGTGTCATTCACATCGAGCACCGAATAAGTCAATAACACATTTAACAGCGTTCGGCTGGCAAAAAAGGTTGCGGTAAAGTCTTTTAGATCTTTTATCGGCTCGTTTTTAACATTCGCCCAATTCATTGTAAAATCAAAGCTATTTTTGTCACGTTTAGTCGTGTTAGCAAAATAACGTGTATCGGTACCATTTGATATAACAAACAGTTGTAAATATTTAAATAGTGAATTGTCTTGATTAAAGCTCTCTTTACTATAGCGATGCACTTGATTAAAGGCTTCACGAATAGCAATACCACGCTTTTTTAGTTCAACTTGAACAAGTGGCAAGCCATTAACTAAAATAGTCACATCATAACGATTTGCATAATTACCTGTTTGCTGAAATTGATGGATAACTTGTAATTTATTATTAGTAACCTCTTTTTTATCTAACAACTTGATATTTTGAATATGGCCGTCATCAAAAACAAAATCGTAAATATGATCGTGGTGGATTTTGCGACTTTTATCGATCATCGATTCATTGGGTTTATCCAAATACTCTAATACAAAACGTTGCCATTCATCATCCGTAAATTGCATTTTGTTTAGTGTTTGCAACTGCTCACGAATATTGGCTAATAACTTTTCATGCGTATTTAAATTCGGTAAGTATTCATAACCTTGTCGAGCTAAATCATGAATAAATTCATTTTCTAAATCCGTTTCAGTCTGATAAACAGCAGCTGATTCTTCAAGTTTGTTGTAGTTATCTAAAATAATATAGCTATTGGTTTCGGCAATTGGTTTTGTATAAGTCGTCATAGTCTATTCCAGCTATTTAAAATTATAATTTTTGAGTAAATGATTAAGCAAAAATGCAACAGTTTGCTTTTCAGGTTCAGAAGGTTCGGAAACCATTTCATTAGATAAGGTTGAATGGCTGGTAAAATTGATAATCCGTGTTAAGTAAAGTTTTTTATCGCCAGGCAATAAGTCTGACCATTGCGGATAGCCTAAAAAACTGGCGGTTTTTTCATATAAGTTACGTAATAGGGTAAAATGATATTTTTCAATTTTATTTTCCTTAACCGCTTCTTGCAGCAACTGTTTTAAATAAAGATGATAGGAAAAACTACGGTTTGAATCGCCTTTTTTCTCTTCTAATGCAAATTTGCCGTCCTCAAATCGTCTTAAAATATAACTATCTTTTGAAGTTAATTCATTATAAAGCACATTATAAAACAGCGGGTTATGGGTCGTAATAATAAATTTAATGTCAGATTCACAGGATGTGATTAATTGGGCAATATCTACCGCCAATTGGATAAGGTGATTTTCGTCCAACGAACTGACGGGATCATCAATAAAAATATAGCGTAATTGGTCAAACCCATTAGTGGAACGCTCGCTTTTTTCCGCAATATTGCGCTCGGCAATCACTAAGTTAATGAGCGTAAAAAAAATACTCCAAATTAAATTGTTTTCCTCGCCTTTGGAGATTTTAATATTATCCATACGCTGCTCATTATCTCCTGCCAGCGAAAAAGTAATAGCGGAAAAATCCTCATTGAAATGCGGCAGTAATCTTTGGTGAGTATAGGATTGAAAGTAACGAACAATATTTTGGTCTTGTCCTTGGTCTTTCAAAATCCAGTCAGTAAATGAGTTCGGTTGTATGGTTAATTGATGTTCACCCTCTTGGTGTTTATCATTATCCCAAACAAATAAATCCTCAGTAAAAGCGTTATAATAAAGGATTTTATGCCTTGTTAAGGCGGCATGATCCTCT
Source organism: Gilliamella sp. BG7 (assembly GCF_046635565.1). NCBI lineage: Bacteria > Pseudomonadati > Pseudomonadota > Gammaproteobacteria > Orbales > Orbaceae > Gilliamella > Gilliamella sp. BG7. The sequence goes on from NZ_JBIDFB010000007.1 coordinate 89,471, forward strand.
TGATTGCCTTTGGGTTGCGAAATAATTAAATTTTTAAAGGTTTGAGATAAACGTGTTTTACCGGTACCGTTAAAGGCATAGATTAATTGGACTTTTCTATTGTTTTTATCCAGCTTTTCAGCAATATTCCTTAATGGGCTATTCATCTTTTTATAACTCTACCTTATGATTCTTGCACTTTGGGAAAGTCTAATAATAAATTCCGATAATACTCATATTGTTTTTGACGTAAGGCAATCTCACGCAGTAACCCCTCGGTGATTGAGTTGGTAAGCGCATCGAATTTGTCTAATATTTCGACAATTTGAGTTAATCTTGTCAACGGAAGAATAGGGATTTTTATGCTACTCAAATTTTTTTGATTTAATTTTGGCTGTGCAGCACCTGAAATATAAGGTGTTAAATCTATATTATTTAAAAAATACTCAATGAACTTACGTTCACCATAAGTCTTAAATTTCAATACGTGAGCGTGATTATTTACCCAAGTCTTACCTGTAATACTAAATGCTATAGGAGTATTTCTTGCTAATAAATTTGCACCATCTTCTGATACAAGCAATAAATCTTCTTCAAAAAGATAGTCTTTGACATAATCAACAATACCAGATGCTCCATAATATGGTATGCCACCTGACTTTCTTAAACCACTTGTTACAGGTTTTCTCATATAGTCAAGATTTTCTGCTATTTCACCTAAAGTCTTCCACTCAACCTCATCTTCTTTAAAGGTCAACAATTTATCTAGATAATAGTTGTATTGTTTTTTCCGTGCAGTAAGCTCTGCTGTGAGCTCTGCTGTGAGCTCTGCTGTGAGAGCTGTGAATGTGTCTAAAATACGGACGATTTCGGTTTGAATACTAATAGGTGGGATTGGTATTAGTAAATCTAATACTTGTGCCATATTAGGATGTTTTATACCAGAACCACGATAAAATGAATTTAATAGCTCTTTTTTTGCTAATAAAAAATAATAGAGGTACTTATTACTGAGTAAATCGGGATTATTTGAGGTTGCTATCCGATTATCAGCTGTAAGAAATTTACCTTTATAATATTGAACATTAGCATTTCCTCCCCAAGGAATGGCAACAATTTCACCTTCACTAACTCTTTTACCTGCAAGTTTCTCAGTTGTCCAAAGATCAGAAGTATTGGTTGTCAATAATTTAACATTTCCATTATTTGAGATAAGTACTTTCAGTTCATTAGCTAGTAAATAATTGTACTTAATAATGTGTTTTTGTTTGTGATTGTCTACAGAATTGAACTTTTTATCCCATGTGGTTACTTTCCATAAAGGTAAAAATTCTACTTTAACACCTTTCAGCAACTCAGTTATATTATTACGCTTAATCATCCCTCAATCTCCGCCACAATTGCATCAATTTGAGAACGTAAGCTATCAATTTTAGCAACAGTTGCTTTTATTTCAGCATTAAGCTGGGTGATATCAATCACTTCACGGGTATCTTCGGCTTCAACATACGAACTGACTGATAGATTATAGTCATTTTGCGCAATGGTTTGATTATCGACCGATTTAGCAAAATATTCGATATCTTGCTTGCTAGCAAATACTTGCATAATTTCTTGAATATGTTCATCAGTGAGCACATTATTATTGGTCTCTTTCTTAAACAGTTTGCTGGCATCAATAAATTGTGTGGTTTTGACGGTTTTATTTTTAGCAAGCACCAGAATATTAACCGCAATCGAGGTGCCATAAAATAAGTTGGGTGCGAGTGAGATTACGGTTTCAACAAAATCATTATCGACCAAATATTTACGAATTTTTTGTTCTGCACCACCACGATAAAATATCCCCGGAAAGGTAACAATTGCCGCTCGCCCACACTCGGACAAATAACTTAATGCATGCATAATAAAAGCAAAATCAGCTTTGGATTTTGGCGCAAGCACGCCAGCAGGTGCATAGCGGTCATCATTGATTAAGGTTGGATCATCACTACCAATCCATTTAATTGAATAAGGTGGATTAGAAACGATTGCATCAAATGGCTTTTCGTCGCCAAATTTTGGATTAAGTAGCGTGTCCCCTAAAGCAATTTCAAATTTATCATAGTTGATATTGTGTAAAAACATATTCATTCGAGCAAGGTTATAGGTAGTATGATTGATTTCTTGACCGAAGAACCCATCCTCAATAATATGATCCTCAAACTGTTTTTTAGCTTGTAACAATAAAGAGCCTGATCCTGCCGCTGGATCATAGATTTTATTGACCTTTTTTTGATTATGTAAGGCTAATTGCGAGATCAGCTTGGACACATTCGGTGGCGTAAAAAACTCGCCTCCTGATTTACCAGCATTCGAGGCATAATTAGAAATCAAATACTCATAAGCATCGCCAAACAGATCGATTTGATTGTCTGCAAAATCACCAAAATCCAGTTCGGCCACACCATTAAGTACTGCCGCTAACCGTTTGTTTTTATCGGCAACTGTATTACCTAATCGGTTACTGGTAGTATCAAAATCGGCAAATAATCCTTTAATATCGCTTTCTGAAGGGTAACCAATGGCTGAGCTTTCAATCGCATTAAAAATATTTGCCAAGTCAGTATTTAAACTTGGATTGGTATTAGCTTCAGCTACAATTTTACAAAATAATTGGCTAGGATAAATAAAATAGCCTTTGGTTTTTATTGCATCTTTTTTAACTTCATCGTTAATGACATCGTCGGATAATGTGCTGTAATCAATACTCTCATCGCCACCTTCAATATAATTGGCAAAATTCTCACTAATAAAGCGATAAAACAAAGAACCAAGTACATACTGTTTAAAATCCCAACCATCGACAGCACCTCGGACTTCGTCGGCAATTTTCCAAATTTGTCGTTGTAGTTGATCGCGTTGTTGCGTTTCGGTAATTGATTTAGCGTTACTAGATGTCATATTTTTCAAAATTCCTAAATAAAAAATAGGTGCTGCATAATTAGAAAGTAACTGATTTTTACTTTCATATTAGTCATTTTATAGCTACCTGTTATAGGTGTTATAGCATAGCTGATTTGTTGTTATTTTTCCATCTGGGGCGTTTATTAAAAACTCAGCCAATGGGTATTTTGAACTTTAAGGCTGGAAAATCTTAAAAAATAACAAAGCAACAAAATCTAAAAACAAAACCCTTTTTTTAGCTATATTTTAAAAGTTAATAAAATCAATAAATTAAATTTATCTCTAAAAAAAGGGTTTTTAAAACCTAAATACCTATTTGCCTTTTTACATACTATATTGATAGTATATTAGCTTCTAGTTCACTGCCGTGTAGGCAGTTTAGAAAATCAATCAAAGAAATCAACGAAAAAAGTGACTGTTCACTGCCGTGTAGGCAGTTTAGAAATGAAAGTCATCACACGTATTTACCAGATTTCTGTTCACTGCCGTGTAGGCAGTTTAGAAAACAAAGGTTATGGATTGGTTAAAAAGTCTTGTGTTCACTGCCGTGTAGGCAGTTTAGAAATCATCAAAGTTTAGCTTACTTGCTTCGTATAAGTTCACTGCCGTGTAGGCAGTTTAGAAATTTCAAGGTTTTTATTTATCTAAATCAATAACGTTCACTGCCGTGTAGGCAGTTTAGAAAAACGATAATCGCAGGAACGATATTAACAATAAGTTCACTGCCGTGTAGGCAGTTTAGAAATCAAGATTGAATGATATATTTAAACCGTCTTGGTTCACTGCCGTGTAGGCAGTTTAGAAAGCCTACGAGACGTAATTCTAAATTAGAAGAAAGTTCACTGCCGTGTAGGCAGTTTAGAAATCGGATAAACTCACCGCGAAGATCAGGTAATTGTTCACTGCCGTGTAGGCAGTTTAGAAATTGGTAGTAGTCTAGGCGTATAATATGATTGTTCACAGTCGTTTAAATAGTATTTCTTAACAACATAATATTGGTATTTTTTACCGCTTAAGTACGGTTGATTGAGCTAATTGGCTGTAATTAAGTCAGGACATATAAATGCGGTATTTTTTTAGGTTCGCAAAGGGGGAATTTGCATTAATTTACCCCCCTTTTTTTATTGTTTTAAAAAAGGGTTTTTATATTAAGAATTACCATAATCAACGAGCTTTCCTGTTTTTTCGTCACGCACACCCCATTCTAAACGGCTATCTAATATGGCTTGTTGTACCTTAGGAGGATAGTCCGATAAGGTGGTTTTTTTAGGGATCGGTTTGTCCACTTTACCGGTTTAGCGTATAACTTTTGTCCATCGCGGTTGCCAGCACAGGCATTCCGAAATAAAGTAGCCGATAGTGTAAAACGGTAATAAAATTAAAAATACAGGAATAAGCAGTAAATATACCCATTCCGTTGGTGCATTTTTAGCAGCATGAATCATGGGTTATGCCCCTCAAAACCATGAAAGGGCATGGGCAAATGGGTGCTTAGGCGTGGTTTTGGCAAGTTTTCGGGGCAGTGCTCCATATAACGGCGGATAAATTCCCATTCGTCTTTATAGTCTTGAGGGTTATAGATGTTTTTGCCAATGCCGACTGATTGAGCAACTGGGAAGCCGGTTTTATAAGGATGAAAGGTCATTAGGTTAACCATATTGGTGCCTCCATGCTGAGCCGGTTTCGCCAAAGTTAGCGGGCACAATATGTTCCCACTTAAATACCACTGTGCCACCACTATATTTAGGGTGTTGAATATACACTTGCCTTGTGACTCGATTAAACCTTACCCCTTAAAAAAGTTGTATGATTTAGTGTAGCCGATCCAGTTTATTTCAATTATCAATAGTTTTAACCAAATTGAGTGCAAAAATTACACGTTCTTTCTGTGGTTTGCAATATTTAATTTAATATCGTGGTTTAGTTGTAAGCATTATTTACATTGTTTACACCTTATGATTAAAATAATCTCCTAATAACGATAAGGCGTTTTGCTAAAAATCATTTTATGCGGTTTTACTGTATGATAAAAGTGAATAAATCGTTTTTAATCTTTTGAACCACTAACTATTTATTGTTTCTGCCAAATTTTCGTAAAATATCTATCGCTTTGGAGCTTTTTCTATTTGCTTGAGGATAGGAAATTTTGTCAATTTTAATTAATACAATGGTTATCATACGTTTTAACAAATAAGATACTCTAAATTTTAATTCATCACGAAACGGTATAGAATCCTGAATATTTTTTACAAAAATATAGCCTAAAACGTGACAGTTGTGTAACTACTTTATAATGAGCATACAACTTAGTAAAAATTATGCTGCTTGTTTTTGTGTTGTATATGCAATGGGCATCATGTTAGTTAATACTTAATTAGGTTTTTGGGTGTTATCAATGGTTGGATGACTGACCATAATACGTTTAGCCAAATCAATGGCGGTTATTTTTTCTAGGGTATTATCGCCATAGCACTTGTTGATGATATGGCGATAATTTTGTTTTATGAATATTCATTACAGTCGTTTTTTTAACTACTGTAACCGACGTGAGTGAGTTTTATCATTAAATTAATAGAGTATTTTTAATATCTTCAATTGTTTTTGTGCCAGCTAATTGCATGGTGATAGACAGCTCTTTGTTTAGATGATCAAAGACTGATTTTACTCCTTCAGCGCCACCTAAATTCAGGCCATAAAGAATAGGGCGTCCAATAGCAACAAGATCAGCGCCACTTGCCAATGCTTTAAATACATGCTCACCACGTCGTACACCGCTGTCAAAAATGATTGGAACACGTTTGGCAACAGTAGCTGCAATATTAGGCAATACCTCAAATGAAGCGGGAGCGCCATCTAATTGTCGCCCACCATGATTTGATATCCAAATCGCATCAGCTCCGGCAGATATTGCAATTGATGCATCTTCAGGTGATTGAATTCCTTTTACAATAACAGGTAAATTTGCCATGGCTTTAATTTTTTGAATATCAGAAGGAACGATACCTTGTTTTGCCGCGGCATAAATTTCGCTAATGCCTTTACCTGAACCATCGCCATTGCCGTTTGATTGACTGTAAGCACTGAGATTTTTCATAGGGAGTGGAAATTGAAATTTATTAACGATATCCTCTTCGCGATAACCGCCTAACGTTGAATCAACTGTTAGAATGATTGCTTTTGCGCCTGCTTTAACGGCTTTATCGATAATAAAACGGTTAAAATCATCATCTTTACTCATATAGAGTTGAAAAAAATACGGTACATTGGGCGCGGCATTTGCGGCATCTTCAATAGAGGTATTGGCATAAGTACTAATACAGAAAATAGATCCCGCAGCAGCGACACCTTTAGCAGTGTCCTTTTCGCCTTGTTCATGAGCCAATCCTTGGGCTGCTGACGGTGCTTGAATAATGGGTGTTTTTAATGAGATATCCCACAATTTTGTTGATAAATCTGCGTGATCAATACCTTGTAATACTCGAGGAATAATTTTTTTTCGATTAAACGATAAGGTATTTTCTCGCATTGTCCATTCGTCTTCCGCACCACCGCGGATATAACCGAAAGCACCCGCTTCCATTCTTGCTTTAACTAATGCTTCTAATGAAGCAATATTAACGATCTCTATAGCGTGTTCTTCATTACTTGTATGGTATGACATGATTCGCTCCTAATTATGAAAGTTAATACAACAGTAGGGTTATATCACAGCTATTTTTTATTTAAAATTAAATAAAAATCATTTTTGACAAAATAGCACTTTTTATATTCATCTTTGTAGAAACTTTTTTAAGTACAGATCACAGCCTGAGATATAAAGAAAATAGTAATGCAGTTATTTGGAGTTTTTTAGCCTGCTGTGAAGAGATTCAATAAAAAGCTTATTTGTTGCTAAACAAAAAAATAAACCTCGATATTATTCGAGGTTTTCCAATAATTATATATTGCTATTTTATATTCAAATATTAATAGCTTATTTTATCCCATACTCAGACCGATAAGCTTCAACTTGCGTTACTTGACCTTTTCGAGCTGGATCTTTATAGAGGTACTGGATTAAATCATCAAGCGTAATAATTGAAATTACATTGCAATGATAAGTTTGTTTAATTTCTTGAATTGCTGACAGTTCACCACGACCTTTTTCTTGGCGATCTAGACAAATCAGTACGCCAGCAAGTTTAGATTGGTTATCTGTTAATATTTTCATCGATTCACGAATAGCAGTTCCGGCAGTAATAACATCATCGACCAACATAACACGCTGTTGATAGATCGAACTACCTACTAAATTACCGCCTTCGCCATGATCTTTTGCTTCTTTACGGTTAAAGCAGTAAGGAATGTCAACATTATGATGTTCAGATAGTGCAACAACGGTTGATGAAACAATAGGGATACCTTTATAGGCTGGACCAAAAATGACATCGTACTCTAAATTAGCATCCATCAGTGCGGCTGCATAAAAACGACCTAATAAAGCCAGATCTTTACCTGTATTAAATAATCCTGCATTAAAGAAATAGGGACTTTTGCGTCCCGATTTCAAGGTGAATTCACCAAACTTTAATGCTTGCCTATTTAATGCAAATTCAATAAATTCACTTTTATATGATTTCATCGATCCTCTCCAATTAATCTTTTAAGGCCTGTTTTTGTGCATCAATAATAGTTTTGATGCCATTTTTTGCTAGCTCTAACAGTTTTAATAATTCGTCATGACTAAAAGGTTCGCCTTCAGCAGTGCCTTGCACTTCAATCATACGACCATCGTCAGTCATAACAACATTCATATCGGTTTCAGCGTTTGAATCTTCTATGTATTCTAAGTCACACACTGCTTGTCCATCGACAATACCGACAGAAACAGCAGCAACTAATGATTTAATTGGATTTTGCTTAATTTTACCATCTGCAACCATTTTGTTGATTGCATCATTTAGTGCTACACAAGCACCAGTAATTGACGCAGTTCGGGTACCACCATCTGCTTGAATAACATCGCAATCTAACGTGATAGTATATTCACCTAATAATTTAAGGTCGATCATTGCACGTAGTGAACGGGCAATAAGGCGTTGAATCTCCATAGTGCGGCCGGTTTGCTTACCTTTAGCCGATTCGCGTTGAGTTCGTGAATGGGTTGCACGAGGTAGCATTCCATACTCAGCAGTTACCCAACCTTGGTTTTGCCCCTTTAAAAAACGGGGCACACCTTCATCAATAGTGGCATTACAAAGTACTTTAGTTTCACCAAACTCAACTAATACAGAACCTTCTGCATGCTTAGTATAATGACGGGTTATTTTGATAGGGCGGACTTGTTCCGCAGATCGACCTGACGGGCGCATGCAATTCTCCAGATGTTACAATTAAAAAATATCTTTTTTGAGCTAATTATTTAGGGGGACATCAACAAGATAAGGTTGATGTTTAGCCTAAGCTAAGAGCATATTATACAGAATATGTGGTACAATGCCCAGCAAGTTTTTTACAAATTTAGGAAGCAATTATGATTTCCAGTATGACCGCCTATGCCAGAAAGGAGTTAAATCAATCGTGGGGAACCGCCTCATGGGAACTCCGATCAGTTAATCAACGTTATTTAGAAACCTATATCCGCTTACCAGAACAGTTTCGTTCACTTGAACCGATGATACGTGAACGACTCCGTAATCGTCTAACTCGTGGTAAAGTCGAATGTAATTTACGTTTTGAATTAGATCCTGCAGCGCAAAATCAAGAACTTTCGTTAAATAAAGATCTTGCTAAGCAAATTTTAAATGCCGCTAATTGGGTTCAAACAGAGCATCAATCAGGACAAGTTAACCCAATTGATGTACTTCGTTGGCCAGGCGTATTGTCGGCAAAAGAACAAAATCTTGACAGCATATCACAAGAAATCCTAGCGTTACTTGATACAGCTATCGACGAGTTTAAAGCTGTTCGAGAACGTGAAGGTAAAGCGCTTAGTGATTTAATTGTTAAACGTTTAGAAGCCATTACCGTAGAAGTGGATAAGATTCGTAATTGGATGCCGCAAATACTTGAATGGCAAAAAGAACGTTTAAAAAGTAAATTGGCTGAAGCTAATATTGAACTGGATCATTCTCGCCTAGAGCAAGAAATAGTGATGGTTGCCCAGCGAATTGATGTTGCCGAAGAGCTTGATCGCCTAATGACACATGTTAAAGAAACTTATTCGATCTTAAAGAAAAACGAAGCGATAGGTCGTAGATTGGATTTTATGATGCAAGAGTTTAATCGAGAAACTAACACTATTGCCTCTAAATCAATTAATGCTGAAGTGACCGCCAGTGCAATTGAATTGAAGGTACTTATAGAACAAATTCGTGAGCAAGTACAAAATATTGAGTAATTTTATTATGTTAACACTTGCTTATTAGTATATTCTTCCAATATAAATGTAATTTTCTTTGCATTTATATTGGAATTATCATTATCTTTTTATTTAATTGATCAGTTTAAAAGCTGTGTTAATTACAATAATTTCTTGCTTTGAGTGATTTAAAATACCAATAAAGCACAAGGCAAGCTGTACCTGTTGATAACAGATCGGCCGTTGGCGCAGCAGCCCAAACACCATCAAAACCCAAAAATAATGGTAAAATATAAAGTGCTGGTAACAAAATCAAAATTTGCCTTGAAAGACTTAATAAAATCGAAATTTTTGCCATACCAATACATTGGAAAAAGCTAGTGGTAACCATTTGAAAGCCAACAAAAATAAAAGAGAGTGTAGTAAATCGTAATGCAATAGCCGAAAGTTGCACTAAATCTTCCTCGGAACTAAAAGCTCGCACCAACATATCTGGAATAAAAAATCCTAACACAAAACCGAGCGAAGTTACAACCGTTGCTACTTTAACAGCATAAAAGAAAGTCTTTTTAACGCGATCATAATTTTTAGCACCATAATTATAACCAATAATAGGTTGCATACCTTGGTTGATACCAATGACAATCATAATCACTAAAGTAATAAGCCGGTTAGCATTAGAAAAAGCAGCAATTGAATCATCGCCCGACACATTAGCAAGTGGAGCATAACGATTAAGTTGCCAGTTAATAAACACAACAACAATTGATGCCGCCATTTGCATTGAAAAAGGCGATAAACCGATTGATATAACCGATTTTGCAATTGAAAGGTCCAACTTAAAATTACGACGATAAAGCTTGATATTACTGTTTTTATTTAAAAAATGTTGCATAACAAATGCAAAGCTAATCATCATTGAAAACGTCGTTGCAAGTGCTGCCCCACGCATTCCCCAACCTAAACCAATAATGAAAACTGGTGCCAAAATAATGTTGGCAATCACACTGACAAACATAGTTACCATGGCTTTAAAAGGGTAACCACTTGCACGCATCATATTGTTGTAGTTAAAAGTGAGGGTTAAAAAGATACTACCAGGTAGAAAAATCTCTAAAAACTCTCTAGCATAAACATGGTTAACAGGACTTGAACCTACAAAGTGTAACACCGGATCAACAAAATAGAGCAGTGTAGAAAGTGTAATTCCGCTTAACACAGCCGTTAACATAAACGATGTTCCGGCGACTTTTTCGGCCTTGTCGTTTTCACCACGACCTAAAAAAATTGAAATCCGACTGGCCGAACCAATTCCAACTAACATACCAATTGCTGCTGCTAAATTCATCACAGGTAAAATAAGACCAGCGGCACTTAACGCCTCGCGTCCGATCCAATGGCCAATAAAAATGCCATCAATAATATTATAAAGTGTATTAACAATCGTTCCAATCACTGCTGGTAGCGCATATTGCCAAAATAGTGCACTGATTTTTTTATTTTTAAAATCATTATAAACATCAATAGAGTGAGCCATTGCTTTTAATTTTCCGTTGATAAATATTGTAAAGAAGTTTCAGGTAACTATACGTTTCAGTATAAAAAGCATAATCATTATTTTACATTGATAATGATACCCCCAAATTGCTTGTTAGGTATATTAGCAAAATAATAAATTCAGTTTTCGATTTTTACTTATTTCTTAATTTTAATGATTATAACTGATAGCGATTATCTAAACCTTGCTATCGCGACTGGCTTACGTGTAGTTAAATCTTGTCAAAAAGTTTCAGGTAACTATACGTTTCAGTATAGATTTTATGCAATTTAACGGTGCTAGTTTAACAGACTGGCAAATTGTTAATAGCACTTTTTCAGCGCTTTGATAAAATAATGTCCTTAATGATTATAGCGATCCAATAGGAACCTCACCAATGAGCGTACAAATAGAAAAGATCATACTGCATAAATTAATTAGAAAAAGCGACACTGAAATTGAATTACAACTTCGTGACTCAATGCTCAACAACGAGCAAGCGGTTGTTAATCTAATTGAAGATATCAATCGCATCTATAATAACAAAAGCAAAGCCTATGGATTATTTAATAGCGAAAGCTTATTTGAACAATCACTAAAAGAACTACGGCTAGGCAATCAAGATTTTTTACATTTTAGCCAAGAATCAACCAAACAACTACGCAACGAACTTGCCAAATATCCTTTTGCAGAAGGAGGAACGGTGGTGTTTTGCCAATATCGTTATTTGGCGGTTGAATACTTAATTATTGCGGTGTTAAATAGTTGTTTAAGTATGTTAGTTAATGAAGACTTAGATATTAGCGAAACGCAATATCTAGACATTGACCATGCCGATATTATTGCCCGTATAGACATGACCGAATGGGAAACCCAAGCCGACTCAAAACGATATTTAACCTTTTTAAAAGGAAGAGTAGGGCGAAAAGTATCTGACTTTTTTATGGACTACCTAGGTGCTAATGAAGGATTAGATGCGAAAGCACAAAACAAAACACTGGTTAAAGCGGTAGATGATTACTGCCAAGAAATGCAATTTGACAAACAAGACAAAACCAACGCACGTGAAAGTGTCTACAATTACTGTCAAGCTCAATTACAAGCTGGTGAAGAAATTGAACTAAAAAATCTAGCCAACGAACTTCCAACAAGTGACGATAACAACTTTATTGAATTTGTCAAAAATAGTGAATACGATTTAGAAGATACTTTCCCCGTTGATCGTAGTGCTTTGCGCCAACTTAAAAAATTCTCGGGCAGCGGTGGGGGATTAACCTTAAGTTTCGATTCAAATTTGTTAGGTGAACGTATAAAATGGGATCCACAGACTGACTCACTGATTATTAAAGGTGTACCGCCTAATTTGCGTGATCAGCTACAACGTAATAGCGGCTCAAACTAATTATCCGCTAATCATAAACTAACAACGTTATTAGGACAAAAAATGAAATACATTGGTGCACATGTAAGTGCAGCAGGTGGGGTAGATAACGCCCCGATAAATGCCTATCAAATTGGCGCAACCGCATTTGCGTTATTCACCAAAAATCAACGACAATGGCACGCCAAACCGCTTGAAACAGCCACCATCGACAGCTTTAAAAAACGCTGCGAAAAATATGGCTTTACCAGCAAACAAATTTTGCCACACGATAGTTACCTTATTAATTTAGGACACCCCAATAGTGAACAGCTTGAAAAATCACGTACTGCTTTTTTAGACGAAATGCAACGTTGTGAACAATTAGGTTTAATATTACTCAATTTTCACCCCGGAAGTGATCTAAAACAAATATCGGTTGATGAATGCCTAGCACGAATTGCCGAATCGATTAACATTACGCTCGACAAAACACAAAATGTGGTTGCTGTTATCGAAAATACGGCTGGACAAGGCTCTAACTTAGGCTATAAATTTGAACATCTTGCGCAAATCATTGACCAAGTCGAAGACAAAAGCCGAGTTGGAGTTTGCATTGACACTTGCCACGCTTTTGCCGCTGGTTACGATTTACGTACCGAACAAGCTTGTCAAGAAACTTTTGCTGAGTTCGAAAAAATAGTCGGTTTTCAATACTTACGAGGTATGCACTTAAACGATGCTAAAAGCGAATTTGCTAGCCATGTCGATCGCCATCACAGTTTAGGCAAAGGCAATATTGGTGAAGTAGCATTTAAATATATTATGCAAGATCCAAGAATTGACGAAATTCCTCTTATCTTAGAAACCATTGATCCCGATATTTGGGCACAAGAAATAAGCTGGTTAAAGGAGAAGGTAACTGCATAAAATTATTATTTTTTTTATTTGGCTATAAACAAAGTGGGTAATGTTTACCCACAAACTAGGTTAAACATTGCATAAATGTTTAAACATGTTTCATTATTCCAATTGCGCAGCAAGTTCAATTATTTCCGGCAAAATATCCAAAATCAAAGCCAATTGTTGCATAACTAACAGATCATTATTCGTTTTATCATCATCAATTGAAACAGCCGAAATTGTTTCGATATAATCGGTAACGGATTTTTTAATAGCTTGGTATTCACCGTCGATCTTTTTAACGTTTAAAAGATTAATAATGTAGACCGACAAATCATCAAATAATTCAAACATCTGTTTAGAAATAGGTTTATCTCGGTGTGCACCTAAAGTCGAAAGATAACTAATCAACGTATGATTAAGCGTTAACAACCGAAATCCCTGATCGATAACAACTGGATTCATATGCGGCTCTTTAGTCATTAAACTAATTAATGACGATAAATCCGCATTACTATCATGCGCCGCATGCCTTGCTAAACGATACATTACATCATTAGATTTGCCTGTTAAATATTGACGACCTATTAAAGCTAAGTAATGACTATCGTCATGGCAAACACGATCCACTAATTTAGGTAGATTTCTAAACTTCCAGTCAGGCCAAATAAAGCTCACAGCAAACCATGCAATAAAACAACCAATTAATGTCGCAATAATGCGCGCGACCGCAACTTCAATACTACTTTCGCCAATTAGACTGAAACTAAAAAACACCAATAACGTAATAAACGCAGTAGCATAAGCATATTGTGAATTCTTAAATAGAAAAAACAGCCAACCAGTGATAATAATCAACACCAACTGCTCAGGAACACTTGGAAATAAAAACGTCAACGGAACACCCACAATAATCCCTAGAATGGTACCGATTACCCGTAATTTTAACCGATATTTTGTAGTTGAATAGTTAGGTTGGCACACAAACAAACTGGTTAAAATAATCCAATATCCATGTTGCAAATCAGAAAAATGAATCACCATATAACCAACAAAAAATACCACACACATGCGAATTGCATGACGAAATAGTGCTGATTTTATGGTTAAATTATTTCTAATCTTGGCAAAAATAGCATAAAAACTGGTTAGTTCTTCATCGATTAACTGATTATCTTCTTCTGCTTTTGGCAAATGTTGCTCGGTATCAATATTAGCAAGTAATAGATCGATAGAAAGCAAATTCTGATGTAAACTCCTAAGCGCTTTAATCATCAGCATATCGCTTTTATGACTAGCATGATATTGATTAATAGCTTCTTCAAGATACGAAAAATAACGTGAAAACAGCGGATCATGTTGATAAGTTTGATTTAACTTAATTGTCATTGCCAATTGCGCACAAGCTTTCGCTTGCAAATTTAAAATACGAGCAAATCTAAATAAAATATCACTATGTTTAAAATGCACACTAAGCGCTTGATAATGCCCATGCGCTGAACTTGCTCGTTCATGAATATCTTGCGCGACAAAATAATAGCTTAGTAACTTTCTAATATAAGCTTGTCCACGATAGCTTTTTAAACGATTAAATAGTGAACGTTTTGTATTATTAAAAGCACTAATGAGTTGATTATTACTATTGTTTAATTGCAAAGTTTGTTTTTTAAACCCGTCAGACTCATCGGGATCAAACATCGCTGCCTTAGCGTCAAGATATTGTGCTAAATCAATAAAACACTGTGAAAGCGATTGTTGGGTTGTGCGAATGGGTTGGATGATCGATTCAATTAACGAAACAACATTATACCAAAGCGCACCTAACAGCAAAAAACAGGGTAAGGTGTAATTATCGATAAACAAATTATGCCCAAGCATAGTATAGGCAGCAATTAAAAGTGATCCAAACGCAATCACACCGTAACGTTGGCCAAGCGAACCAAGCATGGTAAAAATAAATGTTGAAGAAACCAAACCAATAATAAAAAATGCAGGATAATCAAATAACAACTCGACTGAAAAAGTGGCAATAGTAAAACAAATCAATGTAAGAATTAAATTAATACAACGGCTTAATAGACGAGTATCGATTTCGGTCAAGCCTGCTGCCACAACACCAAGCGTAAGAGGAATAACTAGCGAAGTATACCCAAAATACCACGGAACCAAAGTCGAACCAGTTAAACTAATTAACATCCGAAGACTAAAAAGAAGATTACTGCTGTAAAAGACTTTACGTAAAGACAAAATAAATGCGTTCACGGTGTATTGGATTTTGTGTGAGTTCAAATGATGGTTATTAGAATACTATATTGTATGAATTTGGGGAAGAGATTGAGAATGTTGTTTATTTTTTAAGAATAAAATCAATGTAATATATAAAGAATTTTTATGGGAAAATAAGCTTCGATAACACTGTAAGGTTAATATGTTTGCTTTTTTATGGTGTCAGAATGTACTAATATTTAAGTGAAGTTAGCACGTAAATAAGGATACTTGGCGAGGTGAAGGGAGAAATTTTGTATAAAAAACAGCAACCATGGGGTCGCCGTTTTTGTGGCCTTTTACTTGTTTATTTAATCGCTTTTGCCACAATTTCTTGGGCTTCTTGTTGGAGTGTATTTAAATGTTCGTTGCTTATAAAGCTTTCTGCATAAATTTTGTAAGCATCTTCTGTTCCTGATGGGCGAGCAGCAAACCAGCCGTTTTTGGTTATTACTTTAAGCCCACCAATTGCAGCATTGTTAGCTGGTGCAGTGGTTAAACATTGAGTGATTTTTTCACCTGCTAAGTTGTCGGTGGTTAGTTGGCTGGCATCAAGTTTGGCTAGTTTTTGTTTTTCACTAAACGAGGCTGGCGCTTGGATTCGTCCATAATAAGAAATACCAAATTTATCTTCAAGTTCTTGGTACTGTTCTTGTGGATTTTTGTCTAGTTTAGCCGTCATTTCGGCAGCAAGCAGACATAAAATAATGCCATCTTTGTCGGTAGACCATACTTTACCGTTCGTTCTTAAAAACGATGCGCCTGCGCTCTCTTCGCCAGCAAATCCAAGTTTACCATTGTAAAGCCCATCGGCATACCATTTAAAACCAACTGGGTATTCTAAGTACTGTTTGTTTAAGCTATTTGCAACTCGGTCGATCATTGAGCTTGTGACTAATGTTTTACCAATAGCAATATCTTTGTGCCATTGTGGACGGTTTTGGAACAAGTAATTAACACAGGTTGAAAGGTAGGCATTTGGGTTCATTAGCCCTTTTGGTGTCACAATGCCATGACGATCAAAGTCGGTATCATTACCAAAGGCTAAATCAAATTGGTCTTTTAATTTTAATAACCCAGCCATAGCCCAACGGCTTGAGCAGTCCATACGAATAACTTCGTCATGATCTAGATGCATAAAGCTGAAAGTTGGATCGACTTTGTTATTAACAATATTAAGATTGATGCCATACTTTTCGGCAATGCGTGACCAATAGGTAATACCAGCACCACCCAATGGGTCAACACCGATTTTGAGCGATGATGATTTGATAAGGGAGAGATCTAAAATGTTTTCAAGATCGTTGATATAGTCGGTTTCGTATTCTTTGGTGTGGATGTAATTTGAATTTAGAGCCTTGTCTAAGGTGACACGTTTTACACCATTGAGTTTGTTTTTTAGTAATTCATTGGCGCGGTTTTCAATTTGTTTGGTGATGTCAGTATCCGCAGGTCCTCCATTGGTTGGGTTGTATTTTATTCCTCCATCTTCTGGTGGATTATGCGATGGAGTGATAACAATGCCGTCTGATAGCTGTGATTGTTTATTTTGATTGTAAGTTAAAATGGCATGCGAAATGACTGGCGTTGGCGTATAGCCCCAATCACGAGCCATAACCACAGTTTGCTCATTGGCGACAAAAACTTCAAGCACTGATTTTAAGGCAAGTTCTGATAAAGCATGTGTGTCTTGACCAATAAAGCAAGGGCCTGCAATGTTATTAGCTTTACGGTATTCGGCAATCGCTTGAGCAACGGCTAATATATGTGCTTCATTAAATGTGCCTTTGTTTGAGTTTCCGCGATGACCTGATGTACCAAAAATGACTAATTGGCTAGCATTATCCGTATCAGGTTGGATTTGGTAATAATTATTGCGTAGTGTTTCAACGTTGATAAGATCCGATGATTGAGCTAACATTCCTGCGCGGGTTTGCTTGGCCATTTTTTACTCCTCTTTCATAACGTAATATTTTATATCACTAAAAACGTGAGCCAGTTAAGTTAATATCACGTTTTTAACTTTATTATTATTTAACCCATTAAGGTAAAAAAGCATTGGTAACTTGGTTTATCATGGTTTCGGATATGCCCATGTCACTCATTATTGATTCTATAATGTATAATTTTCTAGCGGTATTAGTGTTGCTGATAACCCAATAAGGTGTGCCAATGATTTCGCGGGGTTTAGTGTTTTTGCCTGATGTTTCTAGTAATTGTTTATCTTTGGCTAAATATTTTCGTTTGCTCCCATGTAAGGATGTTGCGGCAATGGCAAATAGTGCTGGATTATAGTTATATAGCGCACTAAGCAGTAATATAAAGCGACTAATAATGGATTTTTCGTTGGTAAAAGCGTCGCTAGTTAATAAGTCATTAAAAAGAGGATAATGATTCTCTTTTTGTGTAATAGTCTGTTTTTTTATCAACGTAGACTGGCTTATATTCAATAAACGTCGTAATATACTCGATGCATCTTCACCAATATGCTTAGTTTGACCAGCAAGAAATTGGTATAATTCTTCGTCGATTTCGATAGTTTTCATTATGTTACATGTGCCTATTAAATTATTTCACGGGACATCCTAAAACAGGAGTTTTGCCTAAATGCGAATCATGAGCTGGTTTGTTATCAAAACAATCATTCGATGACTGTTCAAAGACAGTATTATCGATTGTTTTAGGTGCTTGATTTGCATCATGACAGGCTGTTATCATAACTGATAATATTAATTGAAAAAATAACCGTTTCATATATTTATTGGATGCTTGATAAATTTTTGTGCTGAGTATAACTCAACTTAAGCATAAATTGTATCAACTATTAATAAAATAATGAAAATGGTGTTGTCGTTTTTTTTAAATGATACTATTCTAAATAGTGTATAAAAAGCTTATGCGATATATTATATGGGGAATAAATTATGAAAAAAATCGTCACATTAACTGTTTTAGCTACCATTCTATCAGGATGTAGCAATAGTGATCTTTATTCTGGCAATGTCTATACAGCAGATCAAGCAAAACAAGTTCAGCAAGTAAGTTATGGTACCGTTGTTTCAGTACGCTCTGTTAAAATTCAAGCTAATGCGTCAAATGGTAAAAGCGAAAATGTAGCAGGTAGCCTAGGCGGTGCTGTTATAGGTGGAGTTTTGGGGAATACTATTGGTAACGGTACAGGTCGTGTGTTAGCCGTTGCAACTGGTGCAATTGGTGGCGCGATTTTAGGCGATGCTATTCAAGATAAAACTAGTCAGGCCAGTGCTGTTGAGCTAGAAATTAAGCAAGAAAATGGCTCTAATATTGTTCTTGTACAAAAAGGTTCGGTTAATGATTTCTATGTTGGTCAACCTGTTCGTTTAGTCACTAATGGTAAGCAGATTAATGCATCACCACGTTATAGTAACGCTGTTAGAAAATAATACTTAATTTTAGTTTGGGTGTATTGTTGTTACTATTTATTATTAATTTTCGCTCATCTCAATGGTGAGCGGATTATTTTAGCAAATAACTTGATTAAATTAATTATTGTTTTTTATCTAATCAATGAATCTTTCACAGAAGTTTGCCTGTCTGAATGCTAACATATAAGCTCAAACAAATTATTAATCGTATAAGGAACAACAAAGTAATGCGTATATTACATACTATGATTCGAGTTGGCGATTTACAGCGTTCAATCGATTTTTATACTCGTGTAATGGGAATGCGAGTGTTAAGAATTAGTGAAAACTCTGAATATAAATATTCACTAG
The DNA here is from genome assembly GCF_046635565.1 of Gilliamella sp. BG7. NCBI lineage: Bacteria > Pseudomonadati > Pseudomonadota > Gammaproteobacteria > Orbales > Orbaceae > Gilliamella > Gilliamella sp. BG7. Next base: position 108,556 of record NZ_JBIDFB010000007.1, read on the forward strand.
CATTTGTTGGTTATGGTGATGAAACAACCAGCTCAGTTATTGAGTTAACTTATAATTGGGGTACTGATAAATACGATCATGGTTCGGCGTTTGGTCATATCGCTATTGGTGTTGATGATGTTGCTAAAATGTGTAATGACGTCAAACAAGCTGGAGGCAAGGTAACGCGTGAAGCAGGGCCTGTAAAAGGTGGCTCAACCATTATTGCTTTTGTTGAAGATCCTGATGGCTATAAATTAGAGTTGATTCAAAACGATCAGGCTGATAAAGCGTTAGGTAATTAATTTATTCCATAAAAAATATCGCCGTTTTTAGGCGATATTTTTTGTATCTTATTTCGAACTATTCCTCTAGCAAATCTACTAATAATTGCTTATTGGTAATAGCTTGTTTTGATTGCTCAAGGCTGGCAGTGGTAATAATAGCACTTAAGGCGTTTAATGAGATGTCAAAATCATCGTTAATAATAACATAATCATATTCGTTATAATGCGAAATTTCAGCTCGGGCTTTTTGCATTCTTTTGGCAATCACATGGTTGTCGTCTTGCCCACGTTTAACTAGGCGGTTTTCAAGCTCTTTGAGCGAAGGTGGTAGTATAAATATGCTTTTTGCTTTTGGCATTTTTTCGCGTACATGTCTTGCGCCTTGCCAATCAATATCTAGAAAAACATTAATTCCTTGCGATAGGCTTTGTTCTATTTCGGCTTTAGATGTGCCGTAATAGTGGTCAAATACGTTGGCATATTCGACAAATGCTTGCTGATCAATTAAGGATTCAAAGTGTTTGTGATCCACAAAGTAATAATGTTCACCATATTCTTCTCCTGGGCGGGGATCGCGCGTAGTATGCGAAATTGATACTTTAGCTTGATGTTGGTTTTTTTGAGCTAGATAAGCTTGGATCAGGCTTGATTTGCCTGCACCACTTGGTGCAGAAATGATAAATAGAGTTCCTGTATACATAGATATATTTGTCACGTTAATTGTTATTAAGTTATTTTGATTGTCATCAATATTAGTTAAGCGATATTATAGCAAAATTCGGCAATATATTGTGGCTTATTGCAAATTAAGTTATTTAAATTGGTGTTTGGTTTTTAGTCAAAATAGATTTAAATAGTCAGTTTTAATATGTATTTGCAATATAGGCAATATTAATCTATAGCATATTGTTATTATTAAGGAATATCTATGCCATTATCATTTAAAGATGGAGTTTATGCTTGTATCCCAACACTATTGGGGTATATCGGTATTGGTATTGCTGCTGGTGTTGTGGGTAAATCGGCAAATTTATCGGTACTCGAAATTACATTACTGGCTATTATTGTTTATGCAGGCGCTGCGCAGTTTATTATTGCTGGATTAATGATAGTAGCTACACCTATTTCGGCTATTATTTTTACCGTTTTTTTAGTTAATTCACGTCATTTTTTGATGGGTATGGCAACCGCACCCACTTTTCGAAAAATTTCGTTGTTAAATAATATTGGTATCGGTAGCTTATTGACCGACGAGAGTTTTGCTGTGGCAATAAATGCGATTACAAATAAAGTGCCAGTTAATGCTGCTTGGATGCATGGCCTTAATTTAACGGCTTATATTACTTGGATTTTGTCTTGTTTTATTGGTGCTTTAATCGGAGAGTGGTTGCCTGATCCTACACAATTTGGTCTAGATTATGCTCTAGTCGCCATGTTTATTGGTTTGCTCTATTTGCAATTGATTAGCGATAATAGCAAAAGTCTTAAAAATCGGCTTTTAGCCATGTTAACCGTTACTGTTTTGTTAATTTTCTTAATGCGTTTTGTGTCACCTGAAATGGCTATTTTAATCAGTACGTTTGGCGGTTGTTTTATGGGTATAGCAATGGAGAAAAAGCATGACAACTTATAGTTTATTAATTATTTTAGGTTGCGGGTTAGTAACTTGGTTGCCAAGAGTGATTCCATTTATATTAGTTCGCAAATTTCAGTTACCTAATGTTGTGACTCAATTCTTGTCATATGTACCTTTATGTATTTTAACAGCGCTATTTGTGCAAAATTTATTTGTGGCAAAGGAGGGACATTTTCCAAATTTTAATATGGAATATTGCTTAGCGACAATTCCAACCGTAATTGTTGCCTTTTTGACTAAGAATCTGATGTGTGTTGTGGTTACTGGTATGTGCTTTATGGCGTTAATTCGCTATTTTATGATTTGATTTGTATCAATCAATAACTGAATTTTAATCATTATTGTTAATGGCTGGCTAATTGGTTGATAATCATTATTGTGAGTTCAAACAAAAACAGGGCAATTACCCTGTTTTTCTTGTTATATTCTTTTTTATGTTCTTTCTTTTTGTTCAAGTTTACTAATCGATTTTAATATCTTTTCAGCTTCGCTGTCTTGTCCTAGTTGAGTTAGATAATTGACCATCGCTTTTTGATAAGCCATATTATTTAAAATGGCTCTTGGTTGTTCATTCCACCATCTTACTAGTGTTTGTGCATCACTATTAGTCGATAATTGCTTAATTCGACCAATATAGGCTGCTTGTTTAAATTGATCTAGTTGTGACTCGCTGTACACTTTAGCTTTGTACATTGCAGGCAATAGGTCAATAATCGCTTGATAATCATCCATTTCATAATGAAGTTGATCTGCTAATCTAAGTACTTCAGCATTGCGAGGCTTTTCGTTTAGTAGCTGGTCTAATGTGATGCGTGCAGTTGTGTATTCGTGGTTTTTTAGTTGCAATCTAATTTGTACTAGCTGAAAGGCAAATAATTCGTTAGGTTGGCAACTTTTAGCAGCTTGTTCTAGCGACTGATTAGCAGGGAGTAATTCATCATTATCAATTTGAGCTTGTGCCGCAAGTAAATACGATAAAGTAGTATTTTTTGCCCCTTTGGCACTTTTTATAAATAGTTTAGCAGCTTGCTTATAATCACCTTCAAGCAATAACATTTGCGCTTGTTCAATACGTTTTATCGATTTTTTTGGTGACTTTAAGCGTAGCCAATTGCCTAATGCTGTTTTAGAATTGAAAATTTTATTTAATAAACAATAGATTAAATAAAGGCACAGTAGACCAATTAATTCAAGGATCATAAATGAATTAAACGACATGCTGACTCGATATTTGGCAAATTCAAATACTGCTGAACCTTGGTGTCCTTGTAATAATGGTCCTAAAAAGAATCCACCCACTAGCACTAAGAAAATAATTAGTATTTTTATCATTATTATTCTCCTATTTTGTCAACATTGAGCGAACGCGGGTTTGCATTAGTTTTTCAAGTTCGCCAATACTAGTTAGGTTTTCAGGCACATTTTGATTGCTGATTGATTGATTTTGTAAATTCTCAAGTTCATTAATAAATGCTTTAACACTTGGTGCATTACCATCAAAATATGCATTAATCCAAATTGCGGTATCGTTTAACGCACGTTGATAAATAAGTTCTTGGTGCCTCGGTATAGCTTGCGCTGCAATCAATAATCGGAATCGGATGTTTTCGCGCAAGTAAAGTGACTGTTCTAAACTCAGTGGTGCTTTTAATATTTGGCATTTGACAATTTGTTTTTCGTCTTTGCCCGCTTGTTCTAAGCAAGCTTTAAAGTTGGTATCTTTATCATCAAGTTTTTCAATGGTGATAAATTTATCCATAAAAGTTTTGGCGCTACTTAATAAATTAGCAGACCAATTGTTAACCGATGATGATACATTACTATTAGTGCCATTAGTTGTATTGCTAATATTTGTTTGTGGATTGTTTGTTGCGTTAGCGTCTTCTATTTGAGCATCATTGGTATCTGCTGAATTTGTAGCATCTTCGGCATATTGGGTCATGCCAAGATCGATGTCTTTATAATTACCCACTAAAGGTAATTCAGTAAGCGATTCAGATAAACCAATTAAATTTATTATAATGCCATCGGTATCTGTAAAGCTCACTTGAGCAAGTGAATTAATATCCTTACTAATTGCCTGTCTTGCTGGTAGTAGGCTAGGGTCATTAGCTTGGGCTAGGCTTTCGTCGGCACTTTTTAGTAGTAATCGTGCAGATGTGTAATCTTGGTCATTCCAAATTTTGCGACCAGCTAAATGTACTAAGTAATTTGCTTGCGAAATTAACCAAATATTGTGATCGCTTGTTGACATTGCTGCTAAACGTTCATTGATATTTTGTAAGCTTTGTTCTGTCAATTTTTGTGAATCATTAATTTGAGTTGTTAATTGTTGCTGTAGTTGTTGTTGATCACTCAGTTTACGATCAATACGCTGTTCTAATGAATTGAATTGCTGGTTTTGTTTATTAACTGCGTCGGTAATACTACTTTGTAAATCGTTTGTTATACTCTGCTTGGTTGTTTGTTTTAAATTGGCCAGTTCAGTTTGTAATATTGAGATGGTTTTTTTTTGGTTTTTAATTTCCTGTTGGCCATAATAAAAACCTAAACCACCTAAGCAAACGGTCAATGCTATAGCAATTATTGATAGTTTTGAAACAGGTGATTTGCTTGTGGTATTGGTGTTACCGTTATTACTGTTTTTAGGTTGAGCTTTAGATTCCACTGTTGGATTAGGTTGAGTGCTTTTTTGATTTTTTTTATCTTCTTTCATAGTGTTATTCGCTTCATTTTGAACCGTTGTTATCGTTGTTTGACTAAACGAAGTTGTGTTTATTGTTGAAAGTGTTGCATTGGCACCGTAATATTTTGGTGGCATAAATAACCTCATTTAGATTTCTAGAAATTTATGTTGCATTATGACATAGAGTTAACATTGTTTTAAATAAATTTTAATTATTGTCTTAATCAGCAACTATCATCGGTTATCTATATTATCGGTTATAGCATAATTTATGGTTACAGCGTTAAAAATTTTTTGATTATTCGCACTATTCACTAGTTGAACTTTTTGCCAATTAAGTTGTTTCGCTTTTGTAAAAATTCGTTGGCTTGTTACTATAAGATTAGCATGCATTTTATGTTTAAGATTACTATATAATTCAAGTTGGATTAAGTGTTCTAGACTAGTAATAATGATGATTTGATTTTCAATATTACTAGATAATATCTTTGGCGGATAGGTGATTGGCTCACGGCAGTAACACGTTATTGATTTTACTTTGGCTTTTCGATTTGTTAGTGTTTGAGCTAATAATTGCCGGCCTGAATTACCGCATAAAATTAAAACAGTATGATTTTGTACAGATTCTTGCTGTAGCTTTATCAATAATCCTTCGCTGTCTTCTTGTTCTGGATAATTGACTTTAGTTGTGGTGAGTTGGTTAAATAGTTGTGCTGACTTTTTTCCTATTGCGTAATATCGAACATTAGTTGGTAATATTAGATTGCCAATATAGGCTTTAATAACGTGTGTAACTTGTGGTGAAACAACGATCACAATATCGTTAGGTAAAAGTTTATTCAGTTGTTGTTGTAAATTTAGTAGGTCATTGCCTTGTGAAATAGTAAAAAAAGGGAGATGTTGTACAGGCAAGTTTGCTTGAGCAAATAGTTGGGTAAGGATTTCACCCTCCGGAGAGGGTCTAGTTACATAAATCATCCGCCATTTAATTCCTTTAATATTGTTTTCGCACCTTGATCTAATAAGCGTTTTGCTAATTCTTGTCCTAACTTTTCGGCTTCAGTTATACTGCCTTCTAATGCCACTTTGATTATTTTAGAACCGTCAATGCGTCCAACAAGCCCTTGTAATGACAAAATATTGTTATTTAATTGGCTATAACAAGCAATAGGTACTTGACATCCACCTTGTAAAGCTTTATTCATTGCTCTTTCTGCTTCAATACAAACTCGGCTATGTTTGTCATCAAGCACTGAAAGAATCTCTAATATTTGCTTATCATCTGATCGAGTTTCAATACCAATAGCACCTTGTCCGACAGCAGGTAAAATTAAGTTTGTATCAATATATTGTTTGATTCTGTCTTCTAATGCTAAACGTTTTAAACCCGCTGAGGCTAGTATGATGGCATCGTATTGTTGATTATCCAATTTAGCTAAACGAGTGCCAACATTGCCACGAAGATCTTTAATTTGTAAATGGGGATATTTTGCTCGTAATTGACATTGACGTCGTAAACTTGATGTACCAATTATCGCACCATTGGGTAGCTCATCTATATTTGAATATTTATTTGAAATAAAGCTATCACGTACATCATCTCGCTTGCAAATTGTGGCTAATGTTAATCCTTCAGGAAACTCAGCAGGGATGTCTTTTATTGAATGGACAGCAATATCCGCTTCGTTATTTAATATTGCTTGTTCTAGTTGTTTTACAAAAAGACCTTTACCGCCAATTTTCGATAAAGGGCTGTCAAGCAATACATCACCTTTAGTTACCATGGGAATCAATTCCACTGTCAAATTTGGGTGATGAGCTAAAATTTGTTGTTTAACAAAATTTGCTTGCCATAACGCTAATGGGCTTTTACGAGTTGCAATGCGAATGTTCAATTCATTTCCCTATTTTTGGTTTAGGTGATTTATATTTAATGCGTAACTTGTACGTTGGTGTGATTAATGTGATCACCATAGAGTCAATATTGCCTGATATAGTGTGACCTGTATCAGGCTATTTGAATTTAAGTTTTATTCTAAATTGTCAACAAAACTAACGGCATAACCTATATAGTTTGCTGGTGTTAACTGTTTTAACCGTGTTTTTTCACTTTCGGGTAGATCTAATGAGTCAATAAATTCTTGCATGCCTTTTGCATCAACTCGCTTGCCTCGAGTTAATTCTTTTAATTTTTCGTAAGGTTTTTCGATACCATAACGGCGCATTACTGTTTGAATTGGCTCGGCTAATACTTCCCAGTTGCGATTAAGTTCTTCAAGTAAGTGCTCTTGGTTGACTTCGAGTTTGTTTAATCCTTTTAGGGTTGATTGATAAGCTATAATGGCATAACCAATACCTACACCTAGATTACGCAACACTGTAGAATCGGTTAAATCACGTTGCCAGCGGGAAATAGGTAATTTGCTACTTAAATGGTTCATAATTGCATTGGCAATCCCTAAGTTGCCTTCTGAATTTTCGAAGTCGATAGGATTAACTTTGTGTGGCATAGTTGAAGATCCGATCTCGCCAGCAACAGTTTTTTGTTTAAAGTGATTTAGTGAAATATATCCCCAAATATCTCGATCAAAGTCTATCATAATAGTATTAAAACGTGCTACACAATCAAAGAATTCGGCAATATAGTCATGTGGTTCAATTTGGGTGGTATAAGGATTCCATTTTAGTCCTAGCGAGCTAACAAAATCTTCACTAAATTTATGCCAATTTACTTGCGGATAAACAACCATATGTGCATTATAATTTCCCGTTGCGCCATTAATCTTACCTAGTATTTCAACCGATTTTAGTTGTTGTAATTGGCGTTTTAAGCGGTAAGCTACATTAGCAAACTCTTTACCTATGGTTGATGGAGTAGCAGGTTGACCATGTGTTCTTGATAGTAGTGGTAAATCACGATAAGCGATAGCTTGTGAGGTGATTTTATCAATGAGTTTATTCCAATATGGCACTAAGACAGTTTCTCGAGCTGTTTTTAGCATTAATGCATAAGATAAGTTGTTAATGTCTTCTGATGTGCAGGCAAAATGGATAAACTCATTGATAGCGTGTAATTCTTCATGAGTGCTTACTTTTTCTTTTAGAAAATATTCTACAGCTTTAACATCGTGATTAGTGGTTTTTTCGATTTCTTTAATACGATGTGCATCTTGCTCACTAAATTGGTCTACAATTTGATTAAGATGATTAATAGCTGATTGACTTAATGTTGGAACCTCTAAAATATCTGCTTGTGAAGCTAATTTTTGTAGCCAACTAATTTCGACCTGAACGCGGTATTTTAATAAACCATATTCGCTAAAAATGGTGCGTAACTCTGTCGTTTTTTCACTATAACGCCCGTCAATAGGTGAAAGAGCAGTGAGTGCAGATAATACCATCGATTTTACTCCGTTGTTACAATATTTGAAATATCAATTATAAAGTGCAAATTAGTTTGCGCGATTAATTTGGTCTAATAGTTCTTGTGCTGCTTTGCAAATGCGTTTACGGCAAAAAAGAAACTGAAAACGATTTCCACCAACTTGGTACCATAAAATAGCCGATCGAACACATCCCAAAAGGGCTGTTCTTACTTTTGCTTGTACCAATGTGTTTTGTAAAAATTCGATTTTCCCAACAACTTTTATTTTTGTTGATATTGGGCTGATGATATCAGAATAAATTCCGGCTAATGAATAGGACAGATCATCAATATTAGTACTAATAGTTTCATCATTTATGTCTAGATAAAGTCCTGAAATGCGTTTTAATCGTTGGTCAATTTTATCTAATTCATCATTATTTTTTAATAATTTGCTTGTAATGCCAATTGTACCAAACAGGTAACGAATAATTTGAACTTGTTCTTTCTGCCCTGATGATAATAGTTGTATTACTGTTTGTAATCCTATTTTAATATTTTCAATACCATCATAAACATCGCTCGTCGTTTTTGGAGAGGTTTTAAACAAGCTTTTTATTGTTTGTTCATAAAGCTTAAGATTACAAATGCCTGTGCTAGCAAGCTGCGACACCAGTATTGCACTTTGCGCTGTGCCAGCAAGTGCAATAGCAATATGGTAGTATTTATTATTCACGTTAGTCTTCCTTACTGCTTGTAATTCGTTCTTCTATAATACCACCACCAAGACATACTTCATCTCTATAAAAGACAGCAGATTGACCTGGTGTAACAGCTACAACAGGATTATCAAATATGACTTTAATTTTGTCATCGGCTAATGGTATTACCTGACAGGATATATCTTGTTGACGATAACGTGTTTTTACAGTACAGCTAAATGGTTTTGTTACCACTTTACGATCAACCCAATGAAGTTGTTGAGCAATTAATTCTTCAGAAAGGAGTGCTGGATGCTCATGGCCTTGTGCCACAATCAATTCGTTATTGGTAAGATCTTTGTCAACAACATACCATGGTGCGTCATCAGCTTGTTTTAAGCCCCCAATCCCAAGCCCTTTACGTTGCCCTAATGTGTGATACATTAAACCTTGATGCTGGCCGATAACTTCACCATCAACGGTACGAATGTTACCTGCTTGAGCGGGTAAATATCGTGCTAAAAAGTCACTAAATTTACGTTCACCAATAAAGCAGATGCCTGTTGAGTCTTTTTTAGCTGCGGTTGCTAAACCAAGCTGTTGTGCAATTTTTCGCACTTCTGGTTTTTCGAGTTCACCAACCGGAAATAAGCTTTGGCTTACTTGTGCTTCGCTAAGGGTGTAAAGAAAGTAGCTTTGATCTTTGTTATTGTCGATCCCCCGTAATAATTCTACTTTATCACCTGTTTGACGTTTACGTACGTAATGTCCTGTGGCAATAAAGTCTGCGCCAAGATCTTCGGCCGCATATTCTAAAAAAGCCTTAAATTTAATTTCTTTATTACATAAAATGTCTGGGTTTGGCGTTCGGCCTGCTTTGTATTCAGATAAAAAATGTTCAAATACGTTGTCCCAATATTCGGCAGCAAAATTAATAGTATGTAATTTTATATTTAATTTGTCACAAACTGCTTGTGCATCGGCTAAGTCAACGGCGGCTGAGCAATAATCTTCTGTGTCATCCTCTTCCCAATTTTTCATAAATAACCCAACAACATCGTATCCTTGTTGTTGTAATAAATAAGCTGAGACAGAAGAATCAACGCCGCCAGACATACCGACAACGACTTTTTTTCGAGTGTTTATATTTGCCATAGTGATTATATTAATAGGTAAAATTAATAAAAAATTTTGTGCTAATTTTAACATAACTAGCGAAAAAAGCATAAAGTTATGCTGATAACGATTGTTAGAATGATTTATTTTTTAAAATAGCTTTACATTAATTTTCTACTAAGAGGCATGTTTAACTGAAACTTTTTGACATTTTTTTTGTTTCAACATTCGTGGAAAAAAATGCAAACTCACAGGATTAAAACAGCTTTATTAGCCAATACTGATAAAGCTGTAATAATATAAAGATTAAATGAAAGTTTAGTTAAGATCTTTTAAAAGGTAAACTACATGCCCAATAATTTTAAATTCTTGGGGTTCATGTTTATCACCAATAATGGTTGGATACTTAGGATTATCACAAAGTAATGCTAAATTGGCTCCTTGATTTTGAATGCGCTTAATACTGATTTGATCTTCATATTCAACAGCATATAAATAGCCATCGATCGGTTTGCAATGCGCTTTATTAATAATAAGAATATCATGATTTGATATAGTGGGCTCCATACTATCACCTTTAGCCCATACAGCAACTAAGTCTTCGTGGTTGCAACCTTGATGCTTTATTAAGGTAATATCAAAGGGGATTGATTCGATTTTTGAGTAAGATTTCACCGTATCGTTTAAATGGTGAAATGGAATATGTACTGAGCCTCGAACTTCTGTTTCTGACAACAATCGACATTCTCCTTTTCCTGTTACTAGCCATTCAATGGGGACATTACATTTTTGGGCTATGGTGGCTAACCTATTTAGTGATGGGTAAGTTTTACCTGATAAGTAATCTCGTATTACTGCCTCTGACATGCCAACTTTTTTAGCAAAGGCATTACCCGAAACACCTTCTAACACTAGGCTTAATCTATTCCTAAAATTAATTACTCCTGTATCAGTTAGGGTTCGTGTTTTTTCTTTTTCATCTTGTTTTTTTGTTATGCTTTCAGTCATTTTCTGTTCTATTCCACGTGTTTTTTTGTTTTTATCATTTTAATTCGTTTTTTTATGTGTTATTCTCTGCTATATAAATTCTTATCTTTTAAAACATTGTAATACCGATAATCTTTACAATAGCAAAAATTTAACTAATAGAGGATCTCATAATGAGAGAGCAAGATCAAGACTGGGCACCGTCAAGAGTAGTAGGTGAAATTAAAATTAGAGGTGGAAATTTAAGGGCATTGTCTAGAGCCAGCGGTTTGCAGGCTGACACTTTAAGAAACGCACTATATCGACATTGTCCTAAGTATGAACGAATTATTTCTGATTATTTACAGGTACCTGTTGAGCAAATTTGGCCTTCTCGTTACTAGGAAAAATTAAAATAAAAAAGACGCTAATAAGCGTCTCAGATTGATGACAAAGAGCTCGCTTTTTGGCGAGTTCTTTGATCTAATAGAGAGGAGTCGATTATAATAGGAATTCTTCTATGCTAAAAAAACCAACTCCAGCGACACCAGAAAAAATAGAACAAATCTCGCTAG
>NZ_JBIDFB010000008.1:0-5219 GCF_046635565.1 Gilliamella sp. BG7
TGGACATAAATTAAACGCAAACCGTAAACAATGTTTGGTTATCATTAAGGGCGCATCTTCTTTAACGTCATGTGCTTCATAGGCACTTTCAATTAATTCAACTCCATGTTGTGTATAAAATTCTCTTGCTTTGTGATTATAAACATTTGCCAAAAAGCTCAAATGATTTTCAGGATAAAACGGAACTGGGTTTTGTTCTGGTTTACGTTTTCGGCGACAATAACTTGTTAATCTTTTAGCCGTCAGTTTATTAATAGTATCCCTTCGAAACTGATTTAGTTGGCTACTTGGAATAAAATAAATTTTTGATAAATTTAAATCAAAATCAGTAAGATAATATATAGTTTTTCCTAATTTAGATAAATTATCTCTAATGTTTTTTAATGATTTATCTGGTTGTTCTGCAAGTTCGAATTTCCCATTAAGTTCTAACTTGACACAATGCCCCTCTTCACTTTTTGCAATTAGCTCTATACCTTTTTCAATATTATATAGTTTAAATGACACGCCAATTCTGCGATTACTTGATTCTTTCAATAAATTTTGTTGCCACACATGATCAAGATTTCGATTCACTATATAAGGTAATTTAACTGAAAAAAGCGGCTTAGGAATTTCATTTGGATAAATTCGATATTGATTAGCCGAAAGTTTCTCCACCTTATCAGCTCTAAATCCAAAGATATCTCGTTTTATTAGTACATTTAAGCCATCTCCATTGGTTAATATTTTCTCAGATTTAATATCGATAGTTTTAGGTGTAATTTGAGTTATCTCACCAATTTGCAAACCAATGAATTTAGGTGAATCGAATGCGCCTATATTGGATTTTCTTCCATGTACAAAATAATCTGTACTTCCTCGATGAAATGTTTGGTGAGGATCTGGTATAAAAAAGTGCTCAGTTCGGCCACTTGACGCCGATTGTAAATTAGACGAATTTGATAAAATAGTATCTAATTTTTGACGATAAAAAGCTGTAATGTTTTTAACATAACTTAGATCTTTATAACGTCCTTCTATTTTAAAGGATCGTACACCTGATTGAATTAATTCGTTCAAATTATCTGATTGGTTATTATCTTTCATTGATAACAAATGTTTTTCATAAGCAACAATGCGCCCTTGGTCATCTTTTAAGGTAAAAGGAAGTCGACAAGCTTGAGAGCAATCTCCTCGATTTGCACTACGCCCTGTCTGTGCATGTGAGATATAACACTGTCCTGAAAATGCCACACAAAGCGCACCATGTATAAAAAATTCTATTTTTGCATCAATTTGCTCATGAATTTTAGCTATCTCAGTTAAATTAAGCTCACGAGCTAATACTATTTGTGAAAAACCAACATCAGATAAAAATTTGGCTTTTTCAGGTGTCCTTATATCCATTTGAGTGCTAGCATGTAAATCAATAGGAGGAATATCCATCCTCAAAATGCCCATATCTTGCACAATTAATGCATCAACACCTACATCATAAAATTGCCATATAAGTTGTCTTGCTAGTTCAAGTTCATTATCATGAAGAATGGTATTTAAGGTTACAAATACTTTTGCATAATAATGATGAGCAAATTTGACTAACTGAGCAATATCACTGACCGAATTACCAGCATTATGTCTGGCACCAAAATTTGGTCCGCCAATGTAGACTGCATCTGCACCATGTAAAATAGCCTGTTGTGCAATCTCGATATTTTTAGCGGGACTAAGCAATTCTAATTTATTATTGGTGACAAGATATGACATTATAAACTCTTTGAAAATCTAACTAGTGAATAATTTGGTTTTATTTTACAAGCATTATTATAAAATTAATAATACTTGTAAAATAAATTCAGGAAAGTATGTGTTTGAATATAAATTTGATATAGATCATCTAGCCTTAGTTCCGATAAGTTTCATTCCTTAAAGCCTCTATACGTTTTTCTAATGGTGGATGAGATATAAACAATTCAGAAAATTTTGCTTTTTTCGCACCATTAATGCAGAATGCTAAAATTGAAGTATCTTCACTTGGTTCATGGCTAGTTTTTAGTTTTTCTAACGCAGCAATCATTTTTGTACTGCCTACTAATTTAGCCGAACCTGCATCGGCGTGAAATTCTCGATAACGAGAAAACCACATTGCTATAAGGCTTGCTAAAATACCAAATACTGTTTCAAATACCATAACTATCAAGAAATACGCTAATTGTGATAAACCACGATTACGATCATCCAATGCTTGAGCTACAACGGATGCTAACATTCTTGAAATAAAAATAACAAAAGTATTAAGTACACCTTGTAATAAAGTCATTGTGACCATATCACCATTAGCTATATGACTCATTTCATGACCAATTACCGCTTCAGCTTCATCTTGAGTCATAGTATTTAATAAACCCGAACTTACTGCAACAAGAGAACTATTTTTAGTTGCGCCGGTTGCAAAAGCATTAACATCTTGAGCATGATAGATGGCAACATCTGGCATTTTTATATTAAGTTCTGTTGATAAACGACGAACAATATCAAGTAACCATTGTTCTTGACTATTACTTGGTTGAGTAATGATCTCTCCCCCTACTGACCGCAAAGCCATTCGCTTAGATAAAAGAAGAGATATAAAAGATCCTCCAAAACCAAATATTGCTGCAAAAATAAGTAAACCTAGCGTACTATGTGAATCAACGCCTAAGATACTTAGAATGATTCCAAATACAAACATAACGGCTAAGTTAGTTAGAATAAATAATCCAATTCGCATCATAATTTTTCTCTTTTTCGATATATTAATTTTCAAATGATAAAAATAAATCGCAATATTGCGATTAAGGATATAGCATATATGATCACAAAAATAGATAGTAGATACAACTATTAATATAGTTATATTTAAAATATTAATACTTGTTTATTGGAGACCGATAGCTTTTCTAGCGTTCATGGTGAACTACGCTTTTTACGTTTAGCCCTAATATTAAGTTTCAACTCACAATACACCCGTTTATGATTCCATTTATAGCCGAGCTTTCTGATACGATTAAAACATTTAGGAAAGCCCCAGCGTAAATACCGGTCAGTGATAGCATTCAATACCGAAACAATCACTGAATCATCCTGTAACTTAGGTAGATAATAGTAAGCACAACGGCTTAAGCCAACAATGGCACAACTCATAGCAATAGTAACTGAATGATTTTGTTGTAGTTGCTGTGCCCACGTTTTACGTGCCTTTGTGGGCCTAAAGCTTTTTTATAATTTCTTCCTGAAGCTGGGATTTTAAGCTCAGTTCGGCAAACATCTGCTTAAGCTTGCGATTTTCAGCCTCCAGCTCCTTTAAGCGTTTGATATCCGAAGTTTCCATTCCGCCGTATTTTTCTCGCCATTTATAGTATAGAAAGTTGAATTACCCATGCCATATTTACGGCACAGTTCTTTAACGGGAATACCCGCTTCAGCTTCTTTTAAAATAGCGACGATTTGATGTTCAGTCATTTTTTTCATAATTAAATCCCCTTTTCTTTTATCATAGAGAATTTTCTACTTTTTTGCTGTACTATTTTAGGGGATAGTTACAAGATTATATGAGTTCGACAAGCGTCATAGTTAATTTAATAACACTTGCCAAGAAATTTCGGGGGAAGCTATACGTTTTAGTAAACTTTATTGATCATTTGATATTTTTAATATCAAATGATTTTCTATTTGTTTAATAGCGTAATTTACACCTTTAAATTTGCTCTGTAAGTTTACAACTTTATTTGAGTTTAATTGAATGGTTTTGAAAAAATTTTCATGATTAGCATAAATCAAAAGGTGCAATTCGTATAAACCTTTCTCCAATTTTTCAAGACTCACCCCCTGATTTTTATGAGTAGTAACCCAAGCTTTATCATAAATTACAAAATCGCCATTATAGTATTCTTTCGTTATATTAGCTTTATGCATCTTGGCTAATTTTAGTTTAATAATTTCCTGAGAGTCTATATTGGTAAATTTAAGAAAATAGTCCACATCTTCATATTCTTTAAATTCAATCCCTCTTAAAAGTGCAACACCTTCAATAAATAAGAGGTTATTATTTAAATTGATATATTTTATATCAATAACTGGATTTCCACTTTTATCTTCAATTTCCTTTCTTCGCTCGCCTTCTAAAATTTTGTACCCTAAATGTGGCGCAATATTATTTGTTAAAATATACAATATGCCTAATATAAATTGTGAGTGGTGGGAGGTAACTTGGTTATGTGCTCGCACAAAAATAGATTCTGATATTATGAAATTCATATTTGAATATTTAAACAACTCATCAATAAGAGGTACAATTTCTGTGTTATATTGTATATCTTGCTTAGATGTTATTAAATATATATTCTTTTGTTTTTTATTATCATTTTTTAACAAGTTAATGATTTTTGAGTTTAACGTAGCAATTTCATTATCATTAAACGTCTCCCCCATCATATGCTTGGCAACATCAGGCCAATATTTTTCGATATAACTACCTATATAAGTTTGGGGAACTGTGGTTAATATATTTTCAAAATCATATTTTATTCCATAATATAAAGCAGCGGATCCACCTTTGGAGAAACCAATTAGAGAACAATTTTTTTTAGAGAGCTTTAAGTGTTCTATTTTTTCATAAATAAATGTTATTATTGCTTTTTCTATATCAAAATTCATTTCTTTACATAAATAATAACAACAATGTCCATAAAAGTCATCTTTGATCCATAGTACATTAGCATTAGATATTTGTAGCAAATTTTCAAAATCATAAGTAAACTCCGACGCGGCCCCAAATCCAGAAAAAACAATTATCAAATGATTATTATCATATTTTTTGGGTTTAAATTTATATTTAATATTGATACCCGAAATATTACATTCCATTTCTTCCATTTTTATATCCTCATTAATTTTTTTAAGGTGTTACTCCTAATATAGCAGATTTAGTATTGTTATATTTTATTGCTAAATCTGCTTTTATTAATTATCAAAAACTTTTAATGTAACTTATCAAGCTGTTCATTTGCTAATGTTTCTTTTGATGCTTTAAAATAGATATCTAGGACAGACAATGGCATCATTCTAAAGTTATTATTAAAAGCTTGATCCAATTGCTTAATCACCTTTGAGTAATTTCTTTTTTTCAAAGCTAATTTAGCTATTTGAATACGACATTGCGTATTATTTCTAGTATGTTTTTCAAAATCAATTAATTG
>NZ_JBIDFB010000008.1:5317-119736 GCF_046635565.1 Gilliamella sp. BG7
AATCTCTTGTTTGTTAATTGCTATATCCCAGTATGAATAAGCTTCTTCCCATTTTTCACAAGCCATTAAAATCAAAGCTTTAGTTTTGTTATCTTTAATTTGTTCAAAATTTATATCAGCATTATTGAAAAATATTGATGGTTGATATTGATGGTAACTCGCTTCGGCTAAAATTTGGTACGCAATATTTTTATGTTTGTTGTAACCAAGTAATAAAATTCTTTTCGAACGTTCTATAGCACTGTTCCAGTCTCTATGATAACTAGACATTAACATAAACCTTTTCAAAATTTCTAAATCAACAAATTTATTTGTTGAAGGCTTATCTAAATTTTTGATGGCTTGAAAAATTCGCTCACAACATTTTCCATCTCTAAAAGGATAAAGATTTTTTATTCTAGATATGTATGGTTGTTCAATAATAAACCCATTACGAACAATTTTATCTATAGCTTCAATTAACTCATTTTCTTTGGTCACTACTGGACCAAATCCATCTTTTCTAAAATCAAAATATCCTTTAGTATAAGTATGTTTCCCTGAATAAAACTCATCTTCATCAAATTGATAATAAATAACTTGTTTTTCCAAAAAAGCCATATCAAAAGCAACAGAGGAATAATCAGTTACCAATAGTGACGATTTTAAAAATAAATTTTGTATACTCTCATCTTGAGATTTCCATGTTTCAATATAAGCAGGCAATTCAAAATTATCAAGATAAGGCTCTATATTTTTATGTGGTGCAAAAATTATCTTAATATTTTTATTTGAAATTTCTTTCAACCTTGAATTTTTTAAAAAACTTTGCCAATAAATTGCATATTGCGTTAGCATAAAATTAGAATTTATATCTCTTTTAAACTGTCCTAATTTAGTCGCAGGTAAAATATAATTTCTCCATGTGGGCATAATTAAAATAATTTTATCATTTGATGAAAATTTTTTATGTTTAAAAAAAAGGGAATCATGCCTTGCTAAACCTGTTAAAACCACTTCTTTTGCTGTCAAATAGTATTGTTGATTAAACGTAATAGAGTCTTTTTCCGCTTTAGTACTTGTAATCATTAAATCAATATTAGGTTTACCATTTAACCATGTTGATAAATCTTGACTTATTACTCCATGTTGCAAAAATACAAATTGTTGTTTTATCATAGAGTTATCACTAAAAAAATTATGGATATGTTTCTCTGCATGACTACTGATAATCTTAGATGCTCTTTTTAATAAAAATTTATGTTGTGCAGAATTAAACTCTAGTAATTTAAAATTATCTGCTTTTAATCTATTCCAATCATGAGAATCTTTTGAAAGTACATAATAAATTTTTTGTTCAGGATGATTTTTATTTATATATCGATATAAGTGCTCAGCGTTATCGTCTGCTTGAATATCTCTATCCATTAATATCCAATGTTCATCTTGGTTTTCAGGCAATAATTTTTTTAGGTGAGTAAATAAACTTTCTCTAGTTAATTTATTAAAAACTTGACCAGAAAGTGAAATTCTCGACAAAATACCGTTAATTATTATTTGAAAATTATTAAAATGATCAGGTAATTTTATCCACATTTTATTTGTTGTAACAAAATACTCTGCAGCGAAGGTATGCCGCTTCTGTTTTATGTATCTTGGTATTGTATCCTCACCATCAAACATCACAGAAATTACACTATCTTCAAAGGAATTATAAGAAATCAATATTTCTTGTTTAGCTTGATCAAATCTCTCGATATAAGCTGTTTGTTTAAAACTATCATCATTTTTAAATGCCCCCAACATTCCTATTTTAAAGAATAACCAGATACCAGCCAATTCAAAGTCTAAAATTACTTTTCTATTAATATATCTAAAAGTTTTTTTTACATTTTGATGAAATTTTTTCTTTTGTTCTTCGTCTAAAATTTCCAAAGGAGATGGATTGTTCAAAAGATACTTACAATACCATGATAAATCATATAATACTTGTCGTTGAATAAACTCTGGTACTTTTCCTTGCATTTTGTTATGATAAAATTCTAGAATAAAAATGTAACCATATTCAAATATATCTAGATATTTGCGAGTATCTTGCCAAGATTTATCAATAGTTGAAGACTCATCTGCTCTTTTCCTGTAATAATATTTTGCGTTAGGTATAAAAGCAGCCTGAAGAGATTGCATATAGAATAAATATTCCGAAATAAATCTTGCATCCTCAAATGTAGGTTTCACTTTCTTATGAAAAAGTAAACCATTATTAATAATTATTTTTAAATCAAAAACAGAAGAACTAGCGGACATAATAATATTTTTTTCAAGATTACTTCCAGAAGTATATACAACGCCATTTTGGAATTTATATTTCAAGGCATGAGTGTCGCTATATTGTCTAGATTTTTCATAAAAAAATACTAAATTACAATTAATAATTCCTAAGTTAGGATTATTATCAATAGTTTTAGCAATTTCTTCGAAATAATCTAAACAGATAAAGTCATCTGGATCAATGAAGCTTACCCATTTTGTTTTCGCAAAATCCATACCTAAATTACGTGCAGATGCTTGCCCACCATTTTCTTTGTGAATATAGGTAATATTATCAGGATATTTTTCTACCCATTCATGAATAATTTTTGCTGAGTTATCAGGAGAATCATCATCAACCAAAATTAAATGAATATGTGATTTAAAACCAATTGTCTGATTTACCAGACTCTTAAAATAATCATTTAGATATTTTTCCACACCATATACAGCTGATATAACCGTAAATACTTGTTCAGTTTTATATCTTCTTTTCGGAGTGTATTTTAATATGTTATTTTTTCTTTTTTGATACATATCAGAGAAAAAGATCTTAGGATTTCTCTTGAATTTTTTCCATTTTTTATCTATTGACATAGTAATATAATCCTTATACATGGTCACAACAACCCAACATTATTATTGTAATTATTTGTAAATTAATAATAAAATTACTAGGTATAAAAAGACTTTAAAAAATTCATTAAATCTTTTTGATACTGTAATCCTATTTTTTTTGTTAGAAAATCATTTGCACAAATAGAATGTGGCAGCATTTTATTATTTTTATAATACAAAATACGGTAATTTGTATTAGCAAATGCTGAACGAATATTAAAGTAATAACAAATATCACGAGCCAATATTGATTGGCTTTCAAGGTACATCATCCATGGCACTAAAAATGTAGCTAAATTAATATCATTATCAGCTCTAAATTTATTATTAATAAATTCCTCAATATCTTTATAAAAATAATCCCATGCAAAATTAAAATAAGTTTTTTTTAACGGTATGTATGTATGAACTAAGGGAATATTTATATCTTTTCCATACTTTTTAAATAATAGTCTTCTAGAGTTTAACGATGCTAATAATGTAGGAGTACTAATTCCTTTTTTGAGCATAACATCTAAATTTTTATTATTTAGGAATAGAGATGATAAATTATTGCCACTTAAAAAATGAGATTTAGGTAAATCTCTAGCGACAAAGACATCATCATTAAAATAAATAAAGTTCTCTGATAAATTAGGTATATTATGTAGATGAGCTTCTATCACATGAGAATTAAAAGTAGGAAGATGTTTTTTATCAATTATTTGATTATGATCAACAATAACAACTTTATCAGGTAACTTAAATTCTGGGATTTGATTGTCCGTAACTAAAAATATATTTCTTACCCATGGCATAAAATTTTTAATACTTTTAATCACATAATACAACTCGCCATGATATTCAAACCGTGCATTATCTATGGAGATGGGATTAATGCCATTAATTTGTTTATTTTTATAATATTCAAACTTTGCTACCCAATCAGGAGCTTGATTATTTACCCATGTAATAACTACATCAACAGGTTCATTACATTCATTTGCAGTAATATCATATAATCTAAAATCATTTTCAATCAAAATATTTTCATGCAATAAATTATGGCCTTGTTCATCTAAGGACAATGGGTATTTTTTTATAAAATAATCTCTAAAAAATATTCCCGGATTTTTTAAAAGTTTATTAAGTTTACTCATATTATGAATCTAATGTATATCAATAGTAAATTTGTTATAACAGAGTCTTGGTTATTTTTTCGAAATAAACATTATTTTGAATAACATATAGTTTTAATATCAATTCATCATTTTGATAAAACGATTCTTTAAAATCCTCACTTTTAAGTTCACTATAATATTCTAATTTATTGAAAGTTAATTTTATCTGTAATTTATAAGTCCCATCAGGAATATCATCAATTGATAAACCTTCATTTCTAAAACTTAACATACCTGCTTTATCATAACTAATATAATCACCATTAAATAACTTCCTACTAATTTCCTTTATTATCTGAATAATAACCATCCACGTTGATATTTGCCACTGTATATTTCATTTATGTTTTCTCTTATGAATAAACTACTCAATATTTAACTTAAAGTCAGCATAATAAATAGATCCCTTAATTTGAGATTTATTACACAAATAACTACGATATCTTTCAAACAACTGAGTGTTGGGTTTCTGCCTTTCCTTCCAAAAACGGTCGAGCCCGTTTTGAAAAGTTAACCCTTTTATATCATAATGTGCTTTACCGAGAGCAATAACAGGTAATCCATGAATCAAAGCTGAAAGTCCACAAGTACTGTTAACTGTTACCAATCCAATTGCTTTTCTAAGTAAAATTGGCATAGGAACGCCGAGGATATATATCACCCGTTTACTAACATCATAACGACTAGCCAATTTTTTTATTAATCGGTTATAATTATTAAAACCTTCATCCATCGGATGATGCTTGATTAGTAAATAGCTTTTTTCATCAGCAAATAAAGAAAATGAGCGTATAACTCTGAAAATATATGATTTCATAGAGTGATAATGACTATGCACTTGAATTTGAAAATCTTGATTGCATTGCAAAGGAAAAATATAGAATGGTTTATACTCATTGTTAATAACATTTTTTATCAATCTAGGTTTTATTAACCTTGATTTCAATTTTCTAATTAAAGCTAAAGCCCAATGGGAAGCATAAAAAGATAATGATGTTTTCCTATGGTGTATATAATTAGAATATTTATATTTCTTTAATAGCATAAAAATATAATAAACAACACTGTAGTAAATCATTGAATAATAATGAGATTTACCATTATTTTCATCTATAGAGGTAATTTCAACATTCTGATAAAAATCATGATTTTTGGGTAAGAGAGAAAAACCATTAACCCCATCTTTCTCAAAAGTAATATAATGAGGTCTAAGATAACCTTCTTCAAACACCCAAAATGACAAATTTGGATTAGAATCTACTACTGACTTGGCTATTTTATGATAAGTACGGCAATCACCAAAAACAACAATGGCATCGATAGTATGTTGTCGAATGTAATTTTCCAAAAATTGAGGGAAGGCCTCAATCGAGTCATAGAAAGAAACACTATTACATGGATAAAAATGCTCATCACCTCCATTTAAATTTATTTTGAAAACATTATTGTTAAAATTTTGTAACCAATCTGCAACTTTGTTAAAGAAAGGACCTACAGGACCTTGTAACAATAGTATATTTCTCTTGGTATGGGCTAGTTCGTGTAAATAGTGGCTCATTTATATCCATTATGTATCAAGTAAATTCTATTAATTATCCATATTTTAAATATGAAACTCATAAGCTTTCAATTTAAGGTCATAATCGCTAATTAGCATCAACATTTACTTTAGTATTTAAAAATAATTTTAAAATACTCTATTACTTTATCATAAATTTATATTAATTTGTAATTTTTTATTAAAAATATTGAAAAAATCAATTTTCTCAATAAAAAAACTGAATACCACTTTTTTTCTAATCAGTAAATGAATTGTAAATCCCCCCCCAAACCTAGTACACAATTCACGTAGAAAATTAAGCTGCTTGTTTTAGTGTTTTATACTCTATCGGTGTCATGTTATTTAATGCCTCATGCGGTCTTTCCGTGTTATCAATCGTTAACCATTCTTCGGTTATTCTCCTTGCTTGTGCTAAGTTGTTAAAAAGATATAAATCGAGTACTTCAGTACGATAGGTACGATTAAATCGTTCAATATAGCCATTTTGATAAGCGCTACCAGGCTTTATATAATCAATGACTATATCATGTGATTTAGCCCAGTTTATAAAGGTTTTTCCTGTAAATTCTGGTCCATTATCGACTCGTATTTTTAATGGATACCCATGATATTCGGCCAGTTTATCTAAGTAACGGGTAATTCTTCCTGCTGGTAAGCTTACTGCAATATTAATACCTAACGCCTCACGATTAAAGTCATCGATGACATTGAATGTTCTAAAGCGACGTTGATTACGGCTACTATCACTCATAAAATCCATTGACCAACATTCACCTTGTTTATTAGGCACCAATAGCTTTTCCGGGCATCGTGGAGGAATGCGTTTTTTACGCTTTACTCTGAGATTAAGCTTTAATTCACAATACACCCGATACACCCGTTTATGATTCCATTTATAGCCGAGCTTTTTGATACGATTAAAGCATTTAGGAAAGCCCCAGCGTAAATGCCGGTCAGTGATAGCACTCAACACCGAAATAATCACTGAATCATCCTGTAACTTAGGTTGATAATAGTAAGCACAACGGCTTAAGCCAACAATGGCACAACTCATAGCAATACTAACCTATTGATTTTGTTGTGGTTGCTGTGCCCACGTTTTACGTGCCGTTGTGGGCACTAAAGCTTTTTTATGATTTCTTCCTGAAGCTGTGATTTTAAGCTCAGTTCGGCAAACATCTGCTTAAACTTGCGGTTTTAAGCTTCAAGCTCCTTTAAGTGTTTGATATCCGAAGTTTCCATTCCGCCGTATTTTTCTCGCCATTTATAAAAAGTTGAATTACCCATGCCATATTTATGGCACAGCTCTTTAACGGAAAGACCAGCTTCAGCTTCTTTTAAAATAGCTACGATTTGATGTTCAGTCATTTTTTTCATCATTAAATCCCCTCTTCTTTTATCATAGAGAATTTTCTACCTTTTTGCTGTACTATTTTAGGAGGTAGTTACAATTGAAGCTTTTTGTGCCTTTAACCAATAAAAATGAACGTTATAAAACCATTTGTTATAGTATTAAACTCTGGTTAAAGTCGAAAAATCTATTGAAGATAAATTAAGACGGCAAGCTAAACGCTATAACAAAACCTATCCGGGTGAAATGCTACACGTTGATACCAAACGTTTACCTTTACTTAAAAATGAAACAACTCAGCGTTTTCCTACAAATAAAATTAATAAAGTCTAAAATTTATATCATATTAATTTAATTTCATATTATAAATAAGAAAAATAATCTGCTTTAACTTATTGAATTGTTTTTTTAACCAAAATTGTCTAATTTGTTTTGAAGTTTTCAATTTTTTATGATTTAAGCAATTAATCAAAGTTTCAGGATCAGTAAAATTTAAAGAATCAGGATGAATATAAATAGCATAATCATACATTACAATATAAATTAATTCGTGTAGTGTTAACTCTCTATTTCTTCTAAAATTAGGGTGCATATCAATTGTTAATCCCCAGCCTGAGTAAAATGGTTGCCCATAACAAATGACGCGTTTGTTTCGAATTAGAGCTTCAAATCCCGCTAGAGAAGTGATTGTATGAATTTCGTCAACCTGCTCAATGCAATCAATAATATCAACAAACTCAATGATATTATCAACATATTTTTTTATTTCGGAGTCATTAACCTTTCCTATTCGATTACCACTTAGAACATCAGGATGTGGTTTATAGATAATATAATCGTTGGGATTATTTTCTCTTACTGTTTTTATTAGTTCTAGGTTTGTTTTTACAACAGGCGAACCGTATAAAATGGAAGCATCATCTTCAACCTGTCCAGGTATTAAAATGATTTTTTCTTTGTTCCCAATAGGCCTAATATTCATTTTCTTACCAACATTGTATTTTCCTAATTTAGTTACAATTAATAAATCTTGTAGTGAGCTAGCTTTTTCTTTTTCTTCTTTATTAACGTTTTTATTTAATAATAAAAATTCTAATTCACTCATGCTCTGAGAATTAAAATAAATACCTAATTTATCAATAACCAGTGAATAAGGCATAACTAGATTAGATCCTAAACCAATAGAACGGATAAAACCATCTTCAATACGAAATGCATTCATACTGTTAATAATTGGAAGTAATGCTTTTTTTCCTTGTCCCCATATTAATAATTTTTCAGTTTTAACTTTGTTTTCTATATCTTTATCATTAAGAATTTTTATATATCTACTGATTGAATAGAATCGACATTTTACAGAAGGTAGTCTTAAATAAGGTAATAATACTTGTTTCTTCCAGAATGAAAATCCAACTAAGTTAATCGTACCTCTAAGTTTATTATTGAGTGTTTTGATTTTTATTAAATAGTTAATAACATCAAATATAGTTCCTTTTTTGCCTGTATAAGGATTAATGTATTTACAATATAATATATAGCTTGCGGTGAACAACTCTAAGACTGTAGCTTGAGTTCTTCTATTAATTACTCGTAAATGGTTTATATTTTTATGCCGATCATCGGTAACTCCCCAACCAGCATACCAGGGCAAACCAAAGGTAATAACCTGTTTACCTAATAAAAGTGCTTCAAATCCCATATGCGATGTAACAACATAAACTTTATTAACATGTTTAAGTAATGAAAAAGTATTTACATCTTCACTAAATAAAATAACAGACTTTTGACCAGCTATTTGAGTTAAATAGCCTTTCTTATATCCATTGATTACATCTGTATGGGTTTTTACATAAATTGTCGAAGATGGATTCTCTTCAATTGCGCAATTTAGCATTGATATAAAAGTTTGTTGACTTGCTCCTCCTAATTCAACAGCCATATCTCCAAAAGTTTGATCAATCACTAACACTTTTTCATTTTGATTGTTAGTTTTATCTTTGAAACCACTAAAATCAGAAGCATGATTATATTTCGTTAACTGTGCTTCAATAATTAATTTTAATGCAGAAGTTGCTTCTTTAATATGTTGATTTAAAATTATTTTATTTTTAATTAATATTTCTAATTCTGAAGGTTTTCTCGAATCATAATAAATTCCAATATTATCAGCAATAAGTGATAGTGGAGGATAGCCTTCTAGTCCTAGACCAATAGAGCGTAAAAAACCATCTTCAAGAGTAATAAATGGTAGTAAATGTTTAGTTGCATATGCCCTAGCTTTAATTGTCGTTGGTCGATATCCCCATCCAGCAACAGCATCAATTTTATTTTTAGTATTTTTATTACTAAACGATAGATCAGAGAAAAAGTGACTAATACTTTTTATAGTTAAAATTTTTTTTGAAAAAACTAGGACATTTTTCATTTAGAGTGCTGTTAATAAAAAGGTTATGTAATTTTCTGTTGATTATTATGGTAAATGTAAGCTTGTTCAATCGTATCAAATTGATATAAGTAACCAGCATCAAGCACCATAGCTCTATCACAATAATTTTTTATAGCATTCATGTTATGTGAAACTAAGATAAGAGCGCGATCTTTTTTATTTTCAAATAATTCTATTTTACATTTTTCTGTAAATCTAGAGTCACCAACGGCAATTACTTCATCAATTAAATAACAATCAAACTCAATTGATAAAGACAAAGCAAAGGCTAGGCGAGCTTTCATTCCTGAAGAATATTTTTTTACTGGCTCATATAAATAATCACCTAATTCCGCAAAATTTTCAACATATTCTTTCGTATTCTCAATGTTACATCCATAAATTCGACAAATAAATCTTAAATTATCCATTCCCGTTAAACTACCTTGAAATGCACCAGAAAAAGCTAATGGCCAAGAGACTGACATATTTCTTATTATTGAACCTGTAGTTGGTTTTTCTATTTCACTTAGAAGTCTAATTAGTGTAGATTTACCCGCACCATTACACCCTAAAATACCAATTTTTTCACCTCTATGTAAAAAGAAATTGATATTATTGAGGACCGTTTTATACCCTTTCCTAGTTAAGTATTGTTTACTTACATTCTTAACAATAATCATCAATTACCCTCAAGAATATAATCTTCATTAATTTTTACCAGAGTTAATCCCAAAAATAACAAAACAATATTACAAAAAACTAAATAACTCACACTTTGATGTGTTATAACTGAGGGACCAAAATATCCGGATCGAAACATTTCTGTTCCATTTATTGGCGGAATATAAAGCAATAATTTTTGAATTTCATGGGGAAAAGTGTCAACCCAAAAAAAAGCTCCAGATAAAGGCATAAGTAGAAAACTTAAAGTTCCCCACATTTTATTGAAAACTTCATATTTAGCAGATAAAACAAAAATAATTAAACTTAGGCCTAAAGAAAACCAACACATTAATCCCCAAGCACACAGCATATAAAAAGGATCATAAGGTGTAGCAATTAGTCCAGCAAATATAAAAATTGATATAACAAATACTTGAGCTGCACTAGCTCCAATCATTTCAAGAAGAAGTCGTGCGTAGACTAAATCTAAAATTTTAATATTACGATGATATAGCAACGCTTGATTGGCGGTTACTGCGCTCTTTGCTCTAGATGAAGCATTACGCCACATCATTACCATTGGATAACCAGTTAATACAAATGCAACAATGTTAAGATTTGATATAGCGTTTATTTTAAAAAAATACCACATTAAACTTATTAGAAAAGTTAGTGACATAGGTTCAACAAATAACCAAAGAAACCCAATATTGTTACGCCCATAACGAGTAATAATTTCTCTTAAAATTAAAGCATTTAATACATTAATTTGTATTTTTAATGAACGTACAAATGAAGTTTTAGTAACTACTTCAGCCATTAATCTTTATGCTCTCTTATACCAGCTATGAACAAATTAATAATGCCATATACTAGAAAACTAATTATAAACGTTGCAATGATGTTATATATACGTGCAGGTTTAAATGAAACATCAGATACACTAGGCTGTTCAATTCGTTCAAGATAGAGTTGCTTTTTTGTAATCTCAACTTGAGCATTACGTAAAGATAAAGTAGCCGCTTCGAATTGTTGTTTGGCCACAGTGTTATTAATTAATATCTGTTGATATTCGGCTAAATTCGCATCCTCATTTTTATTTTTTTGAAATTCAGCAAGCGCTTGAGCCTCTTTTTTCATTTGTAATTCGGCATTTTTAAGTTCTGATAATGATGCTGTTATGAGATCTTGTTTAGCTCGTAAATTTATTTGATTAACAAAACCTTCAGCTTGTTTTAATAATTGTTCGTTAATTTTGAATGCATCTTGCATATCAAAAGCATTCACATTAATAGTAGCAATACCAGTTGAACTATCAAAATTAACACTTATCATATTACTCATATATCTAAAAAAATACTCTTTTTTATTATAATAATTAAGGTTAAATCCATTAAAACGGGATATTATATCTCCTTTTTTTGTATACCATTCTTGTACCGGTAGAATTTTTTCAACAGCAGATAGGGCATCTCTAGATTTTATATATGATAAAACTACGTATGAATCATCATTAGAACGTGAAAGACCAACTTTTGAAAAAAAACTACCCAAACCACCCAATGATGATTGAGTATCCGAAGAACGTATAATATATGTTGCTTCAGATGTATAAATATTTTCAGCAACTAATCCAAAATAAATTATCGATAGTAAAGTTGGTAATGATACAATTAGATGCAATAACCAACTTTTTTTTCTTTTAAAATTTAAAAACATAAAATCTCACTAGTGTAATAATTAAAAACTTATTCACTAATCTGGTTAATTTGATTAACAACTCCAACACCCGGTGAGAAAATCGCATATAAGAATTTTTGTAGTTCTAAAATTGGCGCAGATGCAACGTAAACAATATCATTATTCTTAATTTGAAAATTCTTCATTATAAATAATGAGTTAGGATTATTTAAATCTATTTGGAACACCGTAGGTACAAGTTCTTTCTTATTATCAATTGACAAGGTGTCTTGATACCTAAATACAAATACACCTCGTGCATCAGATTGACTATCTCGTAAACCACCAATACGAGCTAATGCTTGAGACAAATTTATTCCAACAGCTTCAAACCTAATTTCTTTAGTTGCCCCTATCGCACCCATTGAAATGAAAGAGCTAGGTTTATTGATCAAAGTAATAACATCATTTTTTTGAAGTTGAACATTAAATTTAGGATTGGATAATACCAAACTTAAAGGAATTTTATTAACTTTATTATTTCTAGTAATTTGTATTAAAGTATCTTTAATATCATACATACTATTACCCAACATGGCAATAGCATCTAACAGTTGTTCGCCTTTAGCTGTTATCGGTATTTTACCACTAAATCTATCACCAATAACTATAGCACTTGACGAACGTTTTTCTAAAACAGAGACAATTACTTGTGGTCGGTTTGCAATACCAGACAGCCTCTCAACTATCTCTTTTTGTATTTGCGTAGGAGTTTTATTAACAACATTTATATTGCCAACAAATGGCAAAGAAATAAATCCTTGAGAATCAACAACGACTATTGGTAATTCAGTTAATCCTGTTTTTGGTACACCTGTATCACTTGAACCTGTAAATAATATTGCTGGAGGTGTTTCGATTACAGAAATTTTAATGCTATCGCCTTTCCCTATATTATCTACTATTTTTTTATCTTGATTGCCTCTTTCATTGATAAATTTCGTAAAGTTAAATGAATTATTTTGGGAGACTTTTATATATTCAGGTGAAATATTCAAATTGACAATTTTAACTTTGCTATAAATTTTATCTACTTCAGAGCGCTGTTTATTCATATTTTTTATAGATGAAAAATTTGGTCCCGAATGAGGTAATAAAGTACAACCGCTTAAAATAATTGCTAGCGTGATTGGAAGAAGGGGTGGTAATTTCAAAACAAATTTCCTTATTCATCAATTAATTATATATTTTCAAGGTGCGTTAGATTACAAATTCACACTTATTATTATTTAATAAAACATTTTATTTATAATTTAAAAAATAGACAAATTTACTACAAATATGCATTGGAGGAGACTCCATTGGCCACATCCCACACACATATTTTTTACTTTGGCTGCTTCCTTCCGGACCTGACCTAATGAGCAAAAAAATGTTGCAAGAGGACCCATAGAGCCTCCATAGAAGAGAGGTATTATGCTTGAATTATAAAATTTTTACAACTACTTTTTATTAAAAAGTAGTTGTTTGACCCCTTTTTAGTTGTTATATCAAGAAAAAAGCTATTATTTATGATGACAGTATTTAATTCAATGATTAGATTACTAAATTTTTCTCAACTCGCTCTCTAAATTTTATACCAGGTCTGAATGTAACAACTCGGCGGGCTGAAATATCAACACTTTCACCTGTTTTTGGATTTCTACCCGGACGTGAATTTTTATCACGTACTGTAAAATTACCAAATCCAGATAATTTAACTGGTTCCCCTTTTTCTAAAGCCACTCGAATCTCTTCAAAAAATAGCTCTACAAGGATTTTAGATTCTTGTCGATCAATATTAAATTTTTCGGCAAGACGATCTGCAATATCAGCTTTAGTTAATGTCATATTATTTATTCTCTTAATAGGGCTTTAAAACGATTTTGTAAGGCTGCAACGCACTTGCTTACAATATTAGTTATGTCTTCTTCTTCAAGCGTGCGTGATTTATCTTGTAAAATCAAACTAATAGCAATACTTTTTTGATCTTCTTTGATATTTTCACCTTGATACACATCAAAAAGAGTCACTTTAATAAGTTGCTCACCACCCGCTTTTTTACACTCTAAAATAATATCCGCTGCTGGTATTGTATTTGAAACAATAATTGCTATATCACGTTTATTTGACGGATATTTGGATAAATATTGAGCTACAGGCACTTTCCTTTCACTAATTTTAGCTAAATTTATTTCAAAAACAAGCGTTTTACTATTTAAAGACAATTTTTTTTCAATTTCTGGATGTAAAACGCCTAAATGACCTAATAACTCATCATTTAAATAAATCGCTGCGCTTTGTCCTGGATGTAAAGCAGGGAGTTCAGATTTTTTAAACTGTATTTGATCACCGCACCCTAAAAGAGAAAAAATTGATTCAAGATCACCTTTGAGATCATAAAAATCTACGTTTTTTTTAGGGAGTTGCCAGTGTTCTTCATATAAATTACCAGTAACAATACCTGCTAACATTAACTCCTGACGTACGCCAAATTCACAATTTTCATCAGGAATAAAACGCAATCCAGTTTCAAATAATCGGGCACGCGTTTGTTGACGATTTTGGTTATATAGTATCGCATCTAATAACCCAGACCAAAGCGATAAACGCATAACTGACATTTCACTTGAAATCGGATTAGGTAATTTAATTTCTGGATATTCAGGATATAATATTTGCTGAACTTTTGGATCAACAAAGCTATATGTCACCGCTTCCTGATACCCTCTATCAACCAATAAATCCTTTACTCTACGTAATGGGATTTGACTTTCTGGTTTCGGTTTCATTACTGATTCAATTTTCAAATTGGCATTTGGGATATTGTTATATCCGTAAATACGGGCAACTTCCTCAACTAAATCTTCTTCAATTTGCAAATCAAAACGCCAACTTGGTGATTTTACAATCCAAACATTGTCTTTATATTCAACTTCACAACCGAGTCTAATTAAAATATCGGTAATCTTTTGTGTTTCGATTGTATAACCAATAATGCGATCAATTTTATTACGTCGCAATTGGATAGTTGCTTGTGCAGGAAGTTCAGCTTCATGTGTCACATCAATAACTGGACCTGCTTCTCCACCACAAATATCAATTAATAATTGGCTTGCTCGTTCCATTGCTGTAAATTGTAAGAAAGGATCAACTCCTCGTTCATAGCGGTGTGACGCTTCTGTATGTAAACCGTATTCACGTGCTTTACCTGTTATAACTAATGGATTGAAGAATGCTGCTTCAAGAAATATATCTTTGGTTGTTTGTGTTACACCAGATTTTTCACCACCCATAATCCCCGCTAGCGCTAAGATTTTTTGGTGATCGGCAATTACTAAAGTTTTATCATTAAGTTTAACGTCATTACCATTAAGTAAAGTCAGTTTTTCATCTTTGCTTGCATAACGAACAATTATGCCCTTTTCAATCTGCGATAAATCAAATGCATGCATTGGATGGCCAATTTCTAATAATACAAAATTAGTTATATCAACAACGGCATCGATTGAACGAATTCCACCACGACGCAACTTTTCTTTCATCCATAGTGGCGTTTGAGCATTAACATTAATATTTTTAATTACCCTACCCAAATAGCGAGGTGATGCTGTGGGTTCATCTATTTTTATTGATACTGTGTCGGAAATTGTTGCCTGTACACTGTTAACTTTAAGTGCTTGCATTGGAATATTGTTAACTGCAGAAATATCTCTAGCAATCCCAACAATACCAAAGCAATCAGCCCTATTAGGTGTTACACTAATATCAATTGTGACATCGTTTAAATTTAAATATTCACGAATATCTCGTCCCAAAGGAGCATCATCAGGTAATTCAATAATACCATTATGTTCATCAGCAATCCCCAGTTCTGAGTATGAACATAGCATGCCTTCTGACGGTTCACCTCGTAACTTAGCTGATTTGATTTTAAAATTACCTGGTAAAACAGCCCCCACTGTAGCACATGCAACAGTCAAACCTTGTCGACAGTTTGGCGCGCCACAAACGATATCAAGTAATTCTTCTTTGCCTATATCAACTTTTGTTACACGAAGTTTATCAGCATTCGGGTGCTGCATACATTCAACGACTTTACCAATAACGACACCTGTAAAGTCACCTGCTACTTTTTCGACATCATCAACTTCTAAACCAGCCATTGTTAATTGATCAGCTAGCGTTTCGCTACTAATTTCTGGATTGATCCATTCACGTAGCCAACTTTCACTAAATTTCATGTTTTGATCTCCAGAATTAATTAAATTGCTTTAAAAAACGTAAATCATTTTCAAAGAAAGAACGCAAATCAGTGACGCCGTAACGTAACATAGTTAATCGTTCTATCCCCATACCAAATGCAAAACCACTATAAACTTCAGGATCAATGCCTACATTACGTAATACATTAGGATGAACCATTCCGCAGCCTAAGACTTCTAGCCATTTACCATTTTTAGCTTTAATATCAACTTCAGCCGATGGTTCTGTAAATGGAAAGTAACCCGGCCTAAAGCGTATTTCCATATTATCTTCAAAAAAGCAGTGTAGAAAATCATGCAATAACCCTTTTAAATGTGTAAAACTGATATCTTTATCAACCAGCAAACCTTCCATTTGATGGAACATTGGTGTGTGTGTTTGGTCATAATCATTTCGATATGTTCTTCCAGGAGCAATTATTCGAATGGGTGGTTTTTGATTTTCCATTGTGCGAATTTGTACTGTTGAAGTTTGCGTTCTTAATAAGCGTTTTGCATCAAACCAAAATGTATCATGATCTGCACGAGCAGGATGATGAGCAGGAATATTTAATGCATCAAAATTATGGTAGTCATCTTCTATTTCTGGACCGGTTTCAACAACAAAACCCAGTTCACCAAAAAAATCAACTAATCGATTAATTGTTTTTGTAACTGGATGTAATCCGCCTAGTTCAAGTGAGTTGCCAGGCAATGTAATATCAATTGTTTCATTGGCTAGTTTTGCATTAAGAGCCTGACGCTCTAAATAATTGCGCTTTTGATTCAATAGCTGAACAACTTCTTGCTTTGCATCATTGATTTTTTGACCCACAGATGGACGTTCATCGGCAGGAACATCACGTAAAGAAGCCATTTGCATTGTAAAATAGCCTTTTTTACCAAAATATTCCACTCGAATTTGTTCGATCGAATTAATATCATTAGCACTTTCAATAGCGGATTTGGCGTTATTCACCAGTTCAACTAATTGAGACATACAGTTCTCCTGCTTATTGTGTTTATTGCATAAAAAAAGCCTCTTTTGAGGCTTTTATAATTATTTTTTGTTTTTTCTTTGCCTCACGAGTTAGTATTGCTAAAGAAACCAAAAAAGAAACAAAAAATAACTATATTCATAATAAATTTACTCTTAACATATTAAAATTGAATGATAAAAGCCGAGATAACTCGGCTTTTATAAAGCTATTATAGTGCTGCTTTTGCTTTTTCAACTAATGCAGCAAATGCATTTTTGTCAAATACAGCAATATCAGCTAAGATCTTACGATCAATTTCAATTGACGCTTTCTTTAAACCATTGATAAATCGGCTATAAGAAAGACCGCATTGACGAGCTGCAGCATTGATACGAACAATCCATAATTGACGGAATTGACGTTTACGTTGGCGACGGTCACGGTAAGCATATTGTCCAGCTTTAATTACAGCTTGGAAAGCAACACGATATACACGTGAACGAGCTCCATAATAACCTTTTGCTTGTTTTAAAATTTTCTTGTGACGTGCACGAGCAATAACACCACGTTTAACACGAGCCATAAACTATATCCTCTAATAATTAATCAAAACTTAAACGTATGGAACACACGCAGTAACTAAACCTAAATCGCCTTTTGACACAGTAGTCAAACCACGTAAATGACGTTTACGCTTAGTTGATTTTTTAGTTAGGATATGACTCTTGTTAGCTTGCTTATGCTTAAAGCCACCAGAAGCTGTTTTTTTAAAGCGCTTTGCTGCGCCTTTTACAGTTTTAATTTTAGGCATTTTATTAATTTCCACTTCGCATTGTTAATAAAAACAAAATAATGGTGTAGTTTTCAATAGTATCAAAATCTAGCTTGTTGAACCATTATTTCTTCTTCGGCGCTAGCACCATAATCATTTGTCGACCTTCAATCTTAGTTGGATAAGATTCAATAACCGCCAAATCAGCTAAATCCTTTTTAATACGATCAAGCATTTCAGAACCTAACTGTTGGTGAGCCATTTCACGACCACGAAAACGTAACGTTACTTTAGCTTTATCGCCATCTTCAAGAAAGCGAATCAGGCTGCGGAGTTTTACCTGATAGTCGCCTTCGTCTGTACCAGGTCGGAACTTAATTTCCTTAACCTGAACAACCTTTTGCTTCTTCTTCTGCTCTTTTGTTGCTTTACTCTTTTCATAGAGGAACTTGCCATAATCCATAATTCGACAAACAGGTGGCTCTGCATTAGGGCTTATTTCAACTAAATCTAAAGTTGCTTCTTCAGCTTGTTTTAAAGCTTCATCTAAGCTTACTATACCGAGCTGCTCACCATCGACGCCGGTTAACCTCACCTCACGAACTGTAATTTCATCATTGATTTTATGTGCTCGTGTTGACTGAATTCGTTTACTGACTTTAATATCTCATTCCTCCAAATTAATTTATCATTAATTCATTTGTTCTAATGAACGACTATGAATTTCGTTAAGCAACAATTCTATAACATGTTTCACTTCAAAGCTACCAAGATCTTTACCTTGACGAGTTCGAACTGAAATTGTTCCTGATTCCATTTCTTTGTCTCCACAAACAAACATATAAGGAACACGTTTTAGAGTATGCTCGCGAATTTTAAACCCTATTTTCTCATTTCTCAAGTCCGCTTTTGCTCTAATGCCAACTTTTTGTAATTGTGCGGTTAATTGTTTGGCATATTCAGCTTGATTATCGGTAATGTTAATTACTGCAACTTGCAATGGAGCAAGCCAAGTAGGGAAAAAACCTGCACAGTTTTCAGTCAAGATACCCATAAAACGCTCCATAGAACCTAAAATAGCTCTATGAATCATAACCGGGACATGACGTTCATTATCTTCACCTACATAAGTCGCATCTAAACGTTCAGGTAGCATAAAATCAAGCTGAACTGTACCGCATTGCCATGCTCTACCTAAACAGTCATGCAAGGTAAATTCTATTTTTGGGCCATAAAAAGCGCCTTCACCTGGTAAATATTCGAATTCAATGCCATTTTCTGTTAAACATTCAGCTAAATCTTTTTCAGCAAGATCCCAAGTTTCATCCTTACCAATTCGTTTTTCAGGACGGGTTGATAACTTAACAGTAATATCATTAAAACCGAAAGTACTATAAGTATCATAAACCATTTTGATACAGCTATTTACTTCACTGCGAATTTGATCTTCAGTACAAAAGATATGTGCATCATCTTGTGTAAAACCTCGAACGCGCATCAAACCATGTAAAGATCCTGAAGGTTCATTACGATGGCAACTACCAAATTCCGCCATACGTAATGGTAAATCACGATAAGATTTTAAGCCTTGATTAAAAATTTGTACATGTCCTGGACAGTTCATTGGTTTAATACAATATTCACGATTTTCAGAAGAAGTAACAAACATTAACTCTTTATAATTACCCCAGTGACCTGTTTTTTCCCACAAAACACGATCCATCATAAATGGACCTTTTACTTCTTGATAATCGTATTCTTTCAATTTAGTGCGAACAAAAACCTCAAGCTCACGGAAAATAATCCAACCATCATTATGCCAAAACACCATACCAGGCGCCTCTTCTTGCATATGATAAAGATCTAGTTGCTTACCAATTTTGCGATGATCTCGTTTAGCGGCTTCTTCTAAAAATTGTAAATAGCTATCAAGTTGTTTTTTATCTACCCATGCTGTTCCATAAATACGTTGTAACATTTTATTATCACTGTTACCGCGCCAATAAGCTCCAGCAATTTTTTGCAATTTAAAATGATGGCAAAAACGCATATTAGGTACATGTGGTCCACGACACATATCAATATATTCTTCGTGATGATAAAGAGCTGGTTTTGAATCTTTTGGAATATTTTCATCTAAAATAGCAATTTTGTATGGTTCATGTCGCTCCCAAAAAACTTCTCTAGCGCGCTCCCAACTAACCACTTCTTTTTTTACTTCATAATTTTTTTTAGCCAACTCATGCATGCGTTTTTCTAGTGCATCAAGGTCTTCCTGAGTTAAAGAGTGATCTAAATCAACATCATAATAAAAACCATTATCAATTGTTGGACCAATAGCCATTTGTGTATTAGGCCATAGTTGTTTAATTGCGTGACCCAATAAATGTGCACAAGAATGACGAATAATTTCGAGTCCATCTTCATCTTTGGCTGTAATGATGGCTAATGTTGCATCTTGATCAATGACATCACAGGCATCTTTACGCTCGCCATTTACACGCCCAGCTATACAAGCTTTAGCAAGACCTGCTCCAATACTTTGAGCAACTTCTAAAACAGTAACGGGTTTATCGAATTGACGTTGGCTTCCGTCAGGAAGAGTAATAATTGGCATAACAAATCCTTATAACAGTGGTGCGCCACACGAAAGCGCACTTGCTTACTTAAAAAATAGGTCGAATATACTACCACTTATCATCTGGATTTAAAATAGAAAGAATCATATTAATATGAAGCTTAATAAATATACTAAAACACATAGTTACCGGAAACTTTTTTACAAATAAATGGTTATTTTTGTATAACAAAGATTATAATCATTAACTAATAAAAGTTTATAATATGAACACATATGCTATGAATATTTGGATTGATGCTGATGCCTGCCCTAACCCAATTAAAGAGATTTTATATCGAGTTGCAAATCGAAAAGCAATAAATACAACATTAATTGCAAATCAATGTTTAACTATCCCCTTGTCACCTTATATTAAAACTTTATTAGTTGAAAAAGGATTTGATGTAGCAGATAGAAAAATAATTGAGTCGGTTCAAAAAAATGATTTAGTTATTACCTCAGACATTTCACTTGCATCCGAAGTTTTAAATAAAAATGCATTAGTGCTTACGCCACGAGGTAAACAATATACACTAGATATCATTAAAGAACGATTAATTATGAGAGATTTTATGGAAACCATGCGAGCAAGTGGAATACAATCTAAAGGTTCAGCTCCGTTTTCCAGCAAAGACCGAGAAAAATTTGCTAATCAGCTTGATATATTGCTTAATTCAACATCTAAATGAATTTAATAACTCTTTAAAATCGAGTCAGCAAAATTAGCAAAACTAAATTTTTAGAAATAGCTCTCTGCTTTTGAATGGTTTTGATCCTACATAAGGTTTCAACGCCATCCTAGTAAAGCGTTTAGCTGCTTTTAACGTATCGATATTATCAAATTGGCGTTTCCCTAAAGCTAAAACCTGCTCGCCAGTAAAGCTGATACTATTTTGTAATAAACTACTGATAAATCCTTTTTCCGATTGATAATGATAATGCATCGATTTAACAATGTCATCGCCAGTTACAGAGCAGTGAAAAAAATCAACGTGATATCCTAAATTTTCTAATAACGATAATTCAAAAGCTCGCAATACATTTTCAGCTGGAACCTGTTGTGCTAATTGTTGCAGACTTTTTAGATAATCATCAAAAAGAGTTAGCATTTCTACTTCTGCAACTAAAACTCGATGTAATAGTTCATTTAAATAAAATGCGCTATACAAAAAAACAGATACCAATGGCAATGTAAGCGACATAGCTTCAACTTTACGCAATGTTTTTATTTCACCTTGGCCTGAATATTGCACAATAAGTGGAGTAAAAGGTTGTAACATACCCTTCAGGGCTGAACTCTTTCTTCTAGCTCCTTTAGCTAATGCCTTTATTTTTCCGACATTCTCAACAAACAGATCGACTAATAAGCTGCTTTCAGTATAAGAGCGAGTATGTAGTATAAATGCTCTTTGCCAACTTTCCATTCAAAATACCTTTCAATCACACCACTGTTTTCTGATTAATAAATTGTATCTGACCAAAATTTAGATAAATCTATGAAATTTTCAACTGAAATTTAACTAAAGATCCGATATAATCAATGCAAACAATAGGATTATAGGATAAATAAAAGAGAAGCTATGGATCTTTTTTCAATAATTTTACTACTAGTATTAATTGTATCACTTTCTGGCGTCGTTATTAAAATGTTACCGATACAAATCCCATTGCCTCTAATGCAAATATTATTAGGTTGTATATTGGCTGCCTTTGGTGTTTATGTCAAATTTGACCCAGAGTTATTTCTTGTTTTATTCATTCCACCTTTACTCTTTGCCGATGGGCGTAAAACATCAGTAAAAGATTTTGTGCACAATGTTAGAGAAATTGTTGGGCTAGCGCTAGTTTTAGTTGTAATAACAATTGTAGCTGTTGGTTATTTACTTTATTGGATGTTACCAAAAGGAATCGATCTAGCAGCAACATTTGCATTGGCTGCTGTATTATCGCCAACTGATGCCGTAGCATTAAGTGGAATTGTTGGTAAAGGTCGTATCGAAAAAGAAAAGATGGAAATCATCGAAGGTGAAGCACTGATGAATGATGCTTCAGGTTTGGTTTCTTTAAAATTTGCTATTGCTATTGCCGTCGGTGATGCAGTATTTAACATCTTTGATATTAGTGTGCAATTTTTTGTAGTTGCTATTGGTGGATTAGTTATCGGTGTCTTATTTACTTGGTTATATGCACGTATTTTACGTAAAATAAATAAGCTTACTCACAATGACCCTGCAATTCAAATAGTATTACTATTTTTACTACCATTTGCCGCTTATATTATTGCTGAGGAATGCCATTGTTCTGGTATTTTAGCTGCAGTAAGTGCAGGTATGACAGTGAACCATTCTGGTATGATGAGAAATGCACCTTTAACAGCACGTTTGCAATCAGATAGTACATGGTCAATGTTAACGTTTGTCTTTAATGGTTTTGTATTTGTTTTATTAGGTATTCAGTTACCAAGCATTTTTAATAATACTTTTGCAGAAAACCAAATCGATACATCAATTGAAGTATGGCAATTATGTTTAATTGTTTTATTTGTTTTTGTTGTATTGATGGGAACTCGATTTGCTTGGTTATGGTCAATGAAACATATGCCAACGATGCCTTTTGGAACTAAGAGACCTCTTGCATTTAGAGCATACTCAACCAGAGATCTTTTAATTTCAACATTTGCTGGCGTTAGAGGCGCTATTACTCTAGCTGGTGTATTATCCATTACAACGACAATTAATGGACGTTATCAATTGGTCTTTATTGCGACAGGCATCATTTTAATCTCATTGATTGCAGCGGTGATAATCTTACCTATCTTATTACGAGGTAGTGTAATTTTAGATAATTCTGAACAAAAAAATGAAATTTTATCAGTTAAAGGCCAAATGGCAGAAGAAGCGATTATCAGTCTTGAAAAAATGCAAAATAATTTATTACAGGAAACTTCTGAATCTGGCTTAGATCAAGAAATTATACATGAAATTGGTTCTCGTGTTATTGGTTCATTAAGACGCCGAACTGGACTTAAAGATTTAGAACAAAAAGCACTAGAGGCTGAAAACTTAGAAAGACGTATGCGTCTAGTTGCAATTGGTGCAGAACGTACAGCTTTACTACAAATGAAAGTTCGTAATGAAGTGAGCGAAGAGGTTTTTGAGCATTTGAATACCGACTTGGATATTTATGAAAAAATGATTTCTGGGGATGCATAAATGATTGGAGCAAAAAGCCAAATTTTAAACAAAATTCATTCACAGTTTGTCAATAAAGCGCCCCATATTTTGGGGTTTACCTTACGATGCATTCCTTTTAATATCAAAAAACAAACCATAGAGCGATTATTGAAATTACAATTTGAACATTCTCTACAAGATGGTGATCTAGATTTTTTAGAAAATCGTTGGCTTAAAATTCAAGTTACTGATCTGGAACTTGTGTGGTTTGTTAGTTTAATCGATAACAAATTAGTTGTTAGCCGAGAAGAAATTGCTGATGTAAGCTTTATAGGTAATGCTAATGATTTGATTATGATAGCAACTAGACGACAAGATCCCGATACGCTATTTTTTCAACGTCGTTTGATTGTTGAAGGTGATACTGAATTAGGGTTATATGTAAAAAACTTAATGGATTCTATAGAGTTGGAAGCTATGCCAAAATTTTTAAGGCTAACACTTGAAAAATTAGCCGACATTATCGAAAGCGCACCAACCAATTAAGAATAAATTATACTCATTTTAAATCATTCAAAATATTTATTCTGTGTAATGATAGATTTCATTGAAAATTTTGAATTGATTAATTTCTATCTTGTAAATAATAGATTATTCTAACCCCCCATATAAAATGGGGAAAAGAAGCTGATTATTTTGAGTATATATAATGAAATTTATGAGTTTCTTTACAGAAAACATAAAATATATGGTTACAAAATGAAAAATAACCAAGAACAGCCAACTTTTTACTTCCACGATTATGAAACATTTGGAACTCATCCTGCATTAGATCGCCCTGCTCAATTTGCTGGAATTCGAACTGATGAGAATTTTAATATTATTGAAGATCCTTTGGTTATATATTGTTGTCAAGCTCAAGACTATCTACCCAATCCAGAAGCGGTACTAATTACTGGCATAACACCTCAAGAAACTAATAACAAAGGAGTTTGTGAAGCTGAATTTACTCGACAAATTCATCAAGCTTTTAGCAAACCTAATACTTGTATTTTAGGATATAACAATATTCGTTTTGATGATGAAGTAACGCGTAATCTTTTATATCGTAATTTTTATGACCCTTATACTTATTGTTGGCAACACAACAATTCAAGATGGGATCTACTTGATGTAGTTCGTGCTTGTTATGCGCTAAGACCAGAAGGAATTAATTGGCCAACTAATGATGAAGGCCTACCAAGTTTTCGTTTAGAACATCTAACAAAAGCAAATAACATTAAGCATGAACATGCACATGATGCAATGTCTGATGTTTATGCAACTATAGCAATGGCTAAATTAATAAAAGAAAAACAACCTAAACTGTTTAATTATTTTTTCTCATTACGTAAAAAAAATAAAGTTGCTGAACTTATTGATACAGTTAATATGACACCAATAGTTTATGTATCAGGCATGTTAGGTAGCCATCGTGGTAATCTATCTTTAGTTTCACCTATAATTTGGCATCCAGTACAAAATAGTGCCACTGTTATTTGCGATTTAACTGGAGATATAGATCTCTTAATCGATCTCCCCGTTGAGCAAATAAAGGAAAGGCTCTACACCAAAACTGAAGATCTACAATTTGGTGAATCACGAATACCTTTAAAATTGATTCATACCAATAAATGTCCTATTATTGCACCATTAAAGACATTATTACCTGAAAATGCTGAACGGTTTAACATTGATATAGAGCAATGTTTAATAAACCAACATAAATTGTTAGAAAATCAAAATTTATTACAAAATAAAATGCAGACGTTATTTAATATTGATAATAATAGTCCCATTAATACTATTAACGCTGATGTTGATGCTCAAATTTATGGAAAATTTCTAAATAACCAAGATAAGTTACGCTGCGAGACTATTCGAACAACTCCAATCCATCTATTAGGTAGTTTATCATTAACGTTTGATGATCCTCGTTTACCAACACTATTTTTTCGTTATAAAGCGCGAAATTACCCACAAACATTAACAGAGCATGAACAGATTATTTGGAAAGATTACTGTCGTGATAAACTCACCCCCCCAAAAATTCAAGATTACTTATTAGTATTAGAACAATATGCTGAAACTTATATTCACCAACCAGAAAAACTAGCAATAATTAAACAACTTTATCATTACTGCCATTATTTAGTTGGTAATTAATTTTGACGAGCGTATCATATAAACAAATAACTTTATGTCACACTAGCACCGTCATAATTTATAATTAAGATTAATAGCATTTACGTTATGAAACATTTTCTAGCTAAGCACGCCACCATCAGACATAGACTATATTCTTTATACTATACACTTTTTAGTTATGGTCGTGGATTGGTCATATTAACTCTTTGTTTATGGGTGGGTAATATTATTTCTAAAATATTACCTATAATGATTCCTGGCAGTATTATTGGTTTATTGATCCTGTTCTTCTTACTTGCATTTCAGTTAATTCCCACTTGCTGGATCAAAAATAGCTGTAATCTATTCATGCGTTACATGACATTGTTATTTATTCCTGCAGCAATGGGGATTATGGATAATTATTCACTTTTATTACAAAATTGGGTTCCGATTATATTTGGCTGTGTAGGTGGTTCTCTTATTGTATTGATTCTAACTGCATTTTTAACGGAACAATGTCATAAAGTCGCAGCAAAAAATTCAATTTCATCACCAAAAGGTGAGGTCAATCAGCCATGATATGGATGCTACCATTAACACTTTTTGTTTTCTTCATTATTAGAAAAATATCATTTAAAATAAAAAATCCGTTATTTAATCCCCTAGTGATTACGGTCATAGTATTAATTCCAATTTTACTGATAACAAATACCAGCTATACACAATACGTTGACAACGTACAAATCATTAATGACCTATTGCCTTATTCTGTTGTTGCTCTCGCCTATCCTTTATATGAACTTATCCCCCAAATTAAAGCTCGTTGGAAGTCAATAATGATTATTACTTTTACAGCATCGCTTGCTTCAATGATAACCGGTGTTTGTATTGTATTTTGGTTAGGTGGAAGTATCGAGATTGCTGCATCTGTGCTACCTAAATCTGTTACTACTGCCATTGCAGTAACAATTGCAAGTAATCAAGATGGTGTACCGTCAATAGCTGCATTATGCGTGATATTAGTTGGAACATTAGGCGGTATATTTGGACATCAAATATTAAATTTAGTAAAAATAAAATCAGCACCAGCAAGAGGATTAGCTATCGGTGCTGTTTCACATGCTGTCGGCACTGCCCGTTGTATTGAAGTTGATTATAACGAAGGTGCGTATAGTTCGTTATCATTAGTTTTATGTGGTGTTATGACCTCATTGACAGCACCTTTTTTATTTCCAATAATGGTATTTATTTTTAACTGGTTTTAGCATGAAATTAAAAAAGCTTATTGCTTATATTGCTAGTTTCTGCTTGATTTCAATAACTGCTATTGTAAGTTTAGATTATTGGATCAGCTATAAAACGGCTCCTTATATTTATCATGATGAAAACAAACTTCCTTACCGAACTATTGGTGTTGTACTTGGAACATCGAAATATGTTCGAGGAGGAGGTTTAAATGATTTTTATCGTAATCGTATTGATGGAGCAATTGATCTTTATTGGCAAAACAAAGTTGATTACTTATTATTAAGTGGTGATAACGCTCTTTTAAGCTACAACGAACCAATTACTATGAAGAAGGATTTGATAAAAGCTGGAATTCCTAGCGATGTGATCGTTTTGGATTATGCTGGTTTTAGAACTTTCGATTCGGTGGTTCGTGCCAATAAAGTATTTGATGCAAATAATTTTACTATTATCACTCAAGAGTTTCATTGCGAACGAGCTATTTTTATTGCCCTTGCACAAGACATACAAGCGCAATGTTTTGCTGTGCCCTCCCCTAAAAATATGAAGTTAGTCCGTATTCGCGAAATGTTTGCG
This sequence comes from Gilliamella sp. BG7, assembly GCF_046635565.1. Lineage (NCBI taxonomy): Bacteria > Pseudomonadati > Pseudomonadota > Gammaproteobacteria > Orbales > Orbaceae > Gilliamella > Gilliamella sp. BG7. Next base: position 32,889 of record NZ_JBIDFB010000008.1, read on the forward strand.
CGTGTTAGTGCATTTATTGATCTTTATATTCTAAAAAAAGAACCTAGATATCTTGGTCCTGTAATTCCTATTTTATCTAATGCTCAATAACCATCCTAAATAACAAAAGATTGTAAAAACTTTCAGGAAAGTGCATCTTTAAGTATAAAAACCAGACAAAAGAGGGCTTGTCTAATAAATTAGATTGCATTTTTATGCAGAAAAAAGTAATATTTAATCAACTTTAGCATCAAGAAAAATGTATAACTAACAATGAATATTGAATTAAACCATATTAACTGTTTTTATGGTAAACATCAGGCCTTAAATGATGTTTCACTCTGCTATCCACTTGGTGAAACCATTGTATTACTTGGTCAAAGTGGAGCAGGAAAAAGCTCTTTATTAAAAGTTTTTAATTTACTTGAAATACCTAGTTCAGGGCAGATGACCATTGCTAACACTCATTTTGATTTTTCTGAAAAAATCAGTGAATCAACAATTAGACATCTCCGTAAAAATGTAGGCATGGTATTTCAAAACTATAATTTATGGCCGCATTTGACGGTACTAGAAAATTTGATTGAAGCACCTTGCCAAGTATTAAAGTTATCTAAAAAAGAAGCTTGCGATAAAGCAATGGCGATATTACAAAGATTGCAAATTGATGATATGGCACAACGCTACCCGCTCCACCTCTCAGGTGGACAACAGCAACGTGTCGCTATTGCTAGAGCGTTAATGATGGAACCTCAAATATTATTATTCGATGAACCTACAGCAGCATTAGATCCAGCAATTACATCGCAAATTGCCGAAATTATCAATGAGCTATCTCAAACAGGTATTACACAAATTATAGTTACGCATGAAGTTGATTTTGCACGCAAAATTGCTTCACAAGTAATTTATATGGAGCAAGGTAAAATTATTGAGCGAGGACAACTCGAATGTTTTGCTCATCCTAAAACTGAAGAGTTTAAAGCTTATTTGTCACATTAATTAAAATAAAATTAGGTGGGTATATGAAAAAAACGTTACTAGCTATTTGTCTTGCAGGAACAGCTTTTGTAGCTCAAGCAGCAGACACCTTAACAATCGGAACAGAAGCAACTTATGCGCCTTTTGAATTTACTAATGAAAAAAATGAAATCATCGGCTTTGATATTGATGTGATTAATAAGATTTGTGATGAAATAAAAGTTTCATGCAAAATTGTCAATCAATCATTTGATGGTTTAATTCCTAGCTTAAAAACTCGTCGAATTGATGCCGCTATAGCAGGAATTGATATTACGCCAGAACGACAAAAACAAGTTGATTTTACTAAAATTTATTATGATAATAGCTCAATCCAATTTGTTACATTGAAAGATACATTAACTAATCTCGATCAACTAAAAGGTAAACGAGTTGGTCTACAAAAAGGAACAACTTATCCTAAATATTTAAGTGATAAATTCCCAGATATGAAAGCGGTTAGCTATGATAGTTATCAGTACGCTATTTTAGATTTAAAAGCGAAGAGAATTGATGCAATAGTTTCAAGCTCAATTGTAGCTGGAGAATGGCTAGGCAAAGAGGCAGATATTGTTGCTTTAAGCGATAAAATCACTGACCACGACTATTTTGGTGAAGGTTTAGGAATTGCTATCCGTAAGGGTAACGAAAAATTACTTAACCAATTTGATCAAGCGATAGATAAATTAAAAGCTAATGGTGAGTTAGATGCTATCTATAAAAGATGGTTCAATAAATAAACTATATTTTTAAATAAATATAACATATGATAATCTCGCCGCATTATCTTGCGGCGAATTTATTTTTTAAATTAACCTTGGTTTTTTTATGTTTGATTTTTTTGCAAATAAAATGATATGGATCTCATCGTTAATGGATGGGTATATTTTGCCGCTTATACAAGCAACAGGTGTCACATTATCATTGGCCTTTGTATCATTAATTATCGGAATTGTTTTCGCTTTAATTTTCTCAATACTAGAATCTGTTCCATTTAAACCCGTTGCGTGGGCAATGTCCTTATTTAACTTAACAATTCGCGCGTTACCTGAATTATTAATTGTGGTAGCTATTTATAACGGATTACCACTATTATTAATATTATTAAATGATGGTTTCACAATCGATCTTTATTATTTGTCGTTGACGATACAATTAGATATTCAAGATTTTAATATTAGTCCTTTTTTATGCGGTGTTGCAGCACTATCACTTTTATACGCTGTTTATGCCTCTCAAACGTTACGCGGTGCATTTAAAGCAATTTCTAACGGACAAAAACAAGCAGCTCAAGTACTTGGGTTAAGTAAATCACGCACGTTTCTTCGCATTATAATGCCACAAATGTGGCGTCATGCCTTGCCTGGATTAAGTAATCAGTGGTTAATTTTGTTAAAAGACACCGCATTAGTTTCAGCAATTGCAATTGATGATTTAATGATGCAAACCAAAACTATCATCGCGCGAACCAACCAACCTTTTTTATGGTATTTTGTTGCAATGATCATTTATCTAATTATCTCAATTTTAAGTCAAAAGGTTATAACGCGTATTGAAAAACGCTCAACCTATTTTGAACAACCTACATCAGCGAAAAATTAGTAAGGCCGTATTATGTCTGATAATTTTATTCATTACATTAACATCATTGCCCAAGGTTTACCCAATACATTAATTTTAGGTATTTTGGGTATTTTATCTGCTGGATTGATTGCTGCTTGTCTATCATGTCTATTATCATTAAATCACTTTATATTAAATAAAGTTATACGCACATATGTCATTATATTTACAGGTACACCTTTGCTAGTACAACTTTTACTAATTTATTATGGACCATCACAATTTAGAGATATTTTAATCAAAATACCGACGTTTTATAACATTATTTCTTCGCCTTGGTTTTGTGCCTATTTAACATTAACACTCAATAGTGCCGCCTATACAACTCAAATTTTTTATGGTTCATTAAAAAACTTACCTAAAGGACAGTGGCAAGCTTGTGAAGCACTTGGCATGAATAAAAAACAAACTTTAAAAGTTGTTTTGCCTTATACATTAAAACGAGCACTTTCGACTTATTCAAATGAAGTTGTCTTTGTAGTAAAAGGCACAGCATTAGCGTCAATGATTCCTGTTATGGATGTTATGGGCTACAGCAATGAATTGAATGCGGATTATTATGATTTCACTATTTTTATTGCTGCTGGGTTAATATATCTCTTGATAAATGGTTTACTTAGCACCATTATGAGGATTATAGAGAAAAAAGCCCTCAAATTCGAAAACTAATATGAACCAATTTGATTCAGCATCCTTTTTAAAAACAGTCCCACATAAGCCGGGAATTTATCAAATGTTTAATGATAAACAGACGATTATTTATGTGGGAAAGGCTAAAGATCTTAATAATCGCTTAAAAAGTTACTTTAATAATAGTAAAAAAACGCTAAAAACGGATATGCTTGTTAGTCATATCCATCATATTGAATTTACAATTACCAATACCGAAACCGAAGCCTTACTGCTTGAACAGACTTATATTAAAAAGTATCAACCCCGATACAATGTACTGTTAAAAGATGACAAAAGTTACCCATTTATAAAGTTAAGCAAAGAACAACATCCGCAATTGTCTCTTTATCGTGGTGCAGTCAATCGAAAAAAAGATGAATTTTTTGGCCCTTATCCAAGTGGATATGCAGTAAAGCAAATATTAGTTTTATTACAAAAAACATTTCCAATAAGACAGTGTTTAAATTCAACCTATCGCAACCGAACTCGACCCTGCCTACAATATCAAATTAAACGTTGCTTAGGCCCTTGTGTGCCTGGATTAGTCAGTGATGAAGATTACCTAGAACAAGTTAACTATGTTAGATTATTTTTATCTGGTCAATCAGATCAAATAATACAAAAAATAACTGAAGATATGCAAAAAGCTAGTAGCGAACTCAACTTTGAAAAAGCAGTAGTTTTGCGTGATCAACTACAAGCAATAAAGCATATCAATGAAAAACAAGCCATATACAACAACAACGATAATCTTGATGTGATCGGTTTTCATTATGAGTCTGGTTTAGCTTGTATATATGTCTTATTTATTCGCAATGGACAAACATTTGGGCATCGTTCTTATTTCCCTAAAGTTCCATCAAATACTGAGCTAGAAGAAGTTATCGAAACCTTTTTAGGACAGTTTTATTTACAAGGCAATCAAAACAGAAATATCCCTAAAAAGATTTTACTTAACTTCTCATTGTCTGATAAACAACCAATGGAACAGACACTATCGCTTATTGCTGAACATCAAGTTAAATTAGTTGATGAGCCTAAAGGCGATAATCTCAAATTACTCAATATTGCAACTGTGAATGCTCAAACTGAAGTCAAAAATAAACTACTAGCAAACTCAACAATAAAACAACGTTATGACGGATTAAAAGACTTTTTAAAAATTGACAAAATTAACAGAATGGAATGTTTTGATATCAGTCATTTTATGGGTAAAAATACCATTGCATCTTGTGTTGTTTTTGATGATAATGGCCCTGTTAAATCGGAATTTCGACGCTATAATATTACAGGAATTACACCCGGTGATGATTATGCAGCAATGCAACAAGTATTAACGCGCCGTTACAATAAAAAAGATCTCCCCATCGAAAAAGTTCCTGATATTATTTTTATCGACGGTGGTAAAGGACAACTTAATCAAGCACTAAAGGTATTTGAACAATTAGAGGTAAGTTGGAACAAAAATCATCCTATTCTAATTGGAGTTGCTAAAGGTGCTGAGCGCAAAGAAGGTCTAGAAACACTATTTTTTGAAGCATACGGTAAAGGATATTATCTTGATGATCACTCACCTGCTCTATTACTCATCCAGCAAATAAGAAATGCATCACATGATCATGCCATTGTTGGTCAACGTAAAAAAGGGACAAAACAATTAACCGACAGCGCTTTAGAACACATTGAAGGTATTGGAGCCAAAAGACGTCAAGCACTACTGAAACATTTTGGAGGATTAAGAGAGTTAAAAAATGCCAGTATTGACGAAATTGCGCAAGTTCAAGGGATATCCAAACAATTAGCTGAAAAAATTTATCTAAATTTACAACAATAACCCATTGAAAAAATAACATATTTCAGGCAACATAATTATTAAGAAAATACTGTTTTTTATTAATCTATAATGTATTGATTAATAAAATAAAATGAAAAAAGAGATTGTGTCACATGAAAATTAATTTTCCAACATTCTTAACACTACTTCGAGTTATTTTAATTCCTTTTTTTGTACTGGCATTTTATTTGTTTCCTCATGAATGGTCTGGCATTTTTTCTGCGTTGCTTTTTTTAATTGCGACAGTGACTGATATATTAGATGGTTATTTAGCTCGCCGCTTAGGACAGACAACTAAGTTTGGTGCTTTTTTAGATCCTGTTGCCGATAAAATCATGGTAACAATAGCGCTTGTTTTAATTACACAATATTACAAAGCATGGTGGATCTCAATCCCTGCTATTATTATTGTTTCACGAGAAATTATAATATCTGCCTTACGTGAATGGATGGCTGAAATTGGTAAACGTAACAAAGTAGCCGTATCTTCAATTGGTAAAATTAAAACGATAACACAAATGACAGCAATAACTTGGCTACTTTGGCGCCCTTGTAATATTGTTATTTACGCAGGCCTTGCCACATTATTTATTGCTACAGTATTGACCCTGTTATCAATGTTACAATATTTATGGATAGCACATAGTGATTTATTAGAAGAAGAATAATTCTTAATTAATATTCTATATGAGTAGTTTTGTTCATATATTCTAGTAAACAAAATTACTCATCGCTTTCAAAATCGACCAGTAACTTCTAATTAAACCGTCAATCAGTCAAACATTAAGCAATCAATCGATTTATTTAAAATTTTTATTGACTGAAACCATAAGATAGGTAAAATGCACTACATCAAAACGAATTACTTTTTAGTGATCAATTTTGAGCCCGGGTGGTGAAATCGGTAGACACAAGGGATTTAAAATCCCTCGGCCTTTTTGGTCGTGCGAGTTCAAGTCTCGCCCCGGGCACCACTTCTTACCTATGCGGGAATAGCTCAGTTGGTAGAGCACGACCTTGCCAAGGTCGGGGTCGCGAGTTCGAACCTCGTTTCCCGCTCCAGTTCATGATGTATAACGCTGTAATGAAATATACAACTTGTAGTATATTCCTTTTGAAATCACTCAATAAATACTATTTTCCATTCTATTAAAAAGAACAAAAAATTTGGGTAACTAATAACCTTTCCGGGCATCGTGGATGAATGCGTTTTTTTCGCTTTATCCTGAGATTAAGCTTTAACTCACAATACACCCGTTTATGATTCCATTTATAGCCGAGCTTTTTGATACGATTAAAGCATTTAGGAAAGCCCCAGCGTAAATGCCGGTCAGTGATAGCACTCAACACCGAAATAATCACTGAATCATCCTGTAACTTAGGTTGATAATAGTAAGCACAACGGCTTAAGCCAACAATGGCACAACTCATAGCAATACTAACCTATTGATTTTGTTGTGGTTGCTGTGCCCACGTTTTACGTGCCGTTGTGGGCACTAAAGCTTTTTTATGATTTCTTCCTGAAGCTGGGATTTTAAGCTCAGTTCGGCAAACATCTGCTTAAGCTTGCGGTTTTCAGCCTCCAGCTCCTTTAAGCGTTTGATATCCGAAGTTTCCATTCCGCCGTATTTTTCTCGCCATTTATAAAAAGTTGAATTACCCATGCCATATTTACGGCACAGCTCTTTAACGGGAAGACCAGCTTCAGCTTCTTGATGTTCAGTCATTTTTTTCATATATCATAGAGAATTTTCTACTTTTTTGCTGTACTATTTTAGGAGATAGTTACAATTTGAATTCGATACTAAATTTTTTGACCATGATATTTGTCTCCTATGATTTTGTTTATATCATAGAGGTCACTTTTGTCCATTTTTTTGGCTAGGATCAAAGTTAGAATGAAAAATTAATATAAAAAAGTCTCCCCATCCTTTTTTTTATTTTATGTTACTGTTTTTACTAATTTTATTATTCATTAATGCTATTTTTTCTATTCCATATTTATGAGTTTAGTGCACTTTTTTTACATTTGAGTTTGGGTAGTACATCGATTGTTTGAGTGTGAATGCCTTTGTGCCCTTGCTTATTCCCCTATGTGTGACTGACTATAGTGGTGTTTCGTTGGGTGTGATTGCGTTGGTAAACGCTGATGGCATTGATAGTATTCGACACTAACTCTGTTTTCACTGCTTTAAATATGCTTTGCAATTGCGTTATCATAGGGACAGCCTTTGCGATTTAATGAACTTTTAATACCAAATTCTGTTAAGCTCTCATCAATCAGATGATTATCAAAAATCTTTACCTCTATGAGAATAAAGAACTCAATAGCCTGTAAATTCATTGGAATTTAACTATGAGTTATTTTGCTATCAACGTCAGTATATAAATCGGGATCCTCAAAAGTAATTAATTATGGCATAATATGCGCCAATTCATATTTTCGCGACTTCACTCAAAGGCTAATTATTACTTATGAGTGAAACGCATGTTAAAGAGAGTAAATTCTAGTGTTAAGTACAAATAACATCACAATGCAATTTGGAAGTAAGCCATTATTTGAAAATATCTCGGTTAAATTCGGTAATGGCAATCGTTATGGTTTAATTGGTGCCAATGGTAGCGGTAAATCAACTTTTATGAAGATTATTGGTGGTGATTTAGTGCCAACATCTGGTAATGTTGCTTTAGATCCGCATGAACGATTAGGTAAGTTACGCCAAGACCAATTTGCGTTTGAAGAGTTTACCGTACTTGATACCGTAATTATGGGACATACCGAATTATGGCAGATCAAGCAAGAACGTGATCGCATCTATTCACTTCCCGAAATGAGTGAAGAAGACGGCTTTAAAGTTGCTGATTTGGAAACCCAATATGCCGAAATGGATGGTTATAGCGCTGAAGCTCGTGCGGGTGAATTATTATTAGGTGTTGGTATTCCAATTGAGCAACATTATGGATTAATGAGCGAAATCGCACCAGGCTGGAAATTACGAGTATTATTAGCCCAAGCCTTATTCTCAAATCCCGATATTTTATTGCTTGACGAACCGACCAATAACTTGGATATCGATACTATCCGTTGGCTTGAAGACACCTTAAATCAACGCGAAAGCACCATGATTATTATTTCGCATGACCGCCATTTTTTGAATATGGTCTGTACCCATATGGCAGACATGGATTATGGTGAGCTTCGCATCTACCCTGGTAACTATGATGATTATATGACAGCATCAACGCAAGCGAGAGAGCGTTTATTAGCTGACAATGCCAAAAAGAAAGCACAAATCAGTGAGCTACAATCTTTTGTTAGTCGATTTAGTGCCAATGCGTCTAAATCAAAACAAGCAACTTCGCGCGCAAAACAAATTGAAAAAATTAAACTTGAAGAAGTCAAAGCCTCTAGTCGCCAAAATCCATTTATTCGTTTTGAACAAGATAAAAAACTATTCCGTAATGCGCTTGTTGTTAAAAAACTGACCAAAGGTTTTGATAATGGTCCACTATTTAAAAACTTAAACCTAATGGTCGAAGTGGGCGAAAAAGTCGCTATTTTAGGGACTAACGGTATTGGTAAAACTACATTAATAAAAACACTGATGGGCGAGCTTACTCCCGAACAGGGCGATATAAAATGGTCTGAAAATGCCAATATTGGTTATTATGCACAAGATCACGAATACGAATTTGAAGGCGATTTAACTGTATTTGACTGGATGAGCCAATGGAAGCAGCCAACCGATGACGAGCAAGCCGTACGTAGTGTTTTAGGTCGATTGTTATTTTCACAAGATGATATTAAAAAGCAAGTTAAAGTCCTATCTGGTGGTGAAAAAGGACGTATGTTATTTGGTAAATTGATGATGCAACGTCCTAACATTATTGTTATGGACGAGCCTACTAACCATTTAGATATGGAATCCATTGAATCACTCAATATGGCATTAGAGCTTTATCAAGGCACGCTATTTTTTGTTTCACACGATCGTGAATTTGTTAGTTCGTTGGCAACACGAATTATTGAAATCACACCTGAAAAAGTGATTGACTATACAGGTAATTATGAAGATTACTTACGTAGCCAAGGGATTGAATAATTAGCCATTACTAAAAATAGCCACAAATACCAATGTGGCTATTATTTTCTTACATTGTGTTAAGATGAGTTTTCCCCATTTTTAAATAATATTCAGTAAAATGAATCGCACCTCAATTGACATTGTACAATGACTCTCAGTAATTACATTCCAATGGGGAATATTATGAGACACGTTAGCTATTCAGCCGCAAGGGCAAATCTAGCAGCAACAATGGATGAAGTTGTTAACGACCGAATGCCAACAATTATTACACGCCAAAATGGCAATAACTGCATTTTAATGTCATATGATGAATTTACATCTTTAGAAGAAACCGCCCGCTTGTACCGTCCACCAGCCAATACAAAACATTTATTACGTTCATTAGAGCAAATTAACAACGGCCAACTACAGGAACGTGATCTACAAGATGAATAAGTTATTTTCAGATGAATCGTGGCATGACTACTTTTATTGGCAAAAAATAGATAAAAAAGTGATTAAACGCATCAATGAACTTATTAAAGATATCAGCAGGACGCCGTTTTCAGGTCTAGGTAAGCCAGAGGCGCTAAAATTTAATTTATCAGGTTATTGGTCGCGAAGAATTAGTGGAGAACACAGGTTAATTTATAAAATTGAAAATAACTGTATTATTATACTCTCTTGCCGTTATCATTATGAATAATGATATTTCTCACCTTATCAATCTAATCAGCCAAAAAATAGCCAAATCAGTGACTAACTTATTTCAATTAATTACTTAGCAAATTAAAACTCTAACTCATCCCACCAAATATCGATAAGTGGACTGGTTTTGACATTTTTTAAGCCGTGACTTTCAAGCCACTTTGTGACAATGTCACGATACTCTTCGGTACAATTGTCTAGTTTTTGGGTGCAAATAGTCCCTTTCCAATTTAAATAACCACTCCCCTCATAAGCTAAACCATTTGGTTGAATAGCTTCAAGAATAAATTGATCAACAATATTATCTAAGGTTTCTTCAGTTGTACTTTCGTCAAAAGACCAACTAACAGTAAAACCTAATTCTTTAACTCGTCGATGTGTAATTTTTTTCGTAAACGTCTACTACGATTAACCATAATCATTTCCTTCTTTTCTATTAAATATTCGTTTATTTATTTCTAGTATAATGCTGTCTGTTAGCGGATTTTACACTATTTTGCTTTGGTTGCGACGATCGATTTGTTGTTGAGCTTGCTCTTTTTGGCGCGGTTCGTCTTGCTGACGATTTTTTAACAGGCTCTGGTTTTATTTTAGGATCGACTTCAAATCCTTGTGTTGTTAGTTCAGGAATTGACCTTTTAATCAACTTTTCAATCGCTTTTAGTTGTGGAAGTTCATCAACACAAACTAATGAAATAGCTTGTCCTTGATTTTGCGCACGTCCTGTTCGACCAATACGATGTACATAATCTTCAGCAACTTGTGGTAATTCATAATTAACAACATAAGGCAATAACTCAATATCAAGCCCACGAGCAGCAATATCGGTTGCCACTAACGCCCTAATTTGCCCTGTTTTAAAATCCGCTAACGCTTTAGTACGAGCACCCTGGCTTTTATTACCATGAATTGCAGCAGCCTTAATGCCATCTTTGGTTAATTGATCTGCCAAATGATTAGCACCGTATTTAGTGCGAGTAAATATTAGCACTTGTTGCCACTGATTTTTACCAATTAAATAAGAAAGTAACTCACGCTTACGACGTTTATCAACCCGATGCACATATTGCGTGATCTGCTCTGAAGCACTATTGGTTTTAGCAACCTCAATCAATTTTGGTGAATGTAAAATTGTTTCGGCTAAGGCTTTTATTTCGCTTGAAAAAGTCGCTGAAAACATTAAATTTTGGCGTTTTTTAGGTAACTTAGCGATCACACGGCGAATATCATGAATAAAGCCCATGTCTAACATACGATCGGCTTCATCCAACACCAACATTTTAACAGTAGCAAGATCCACCGCATTTTGTTGTACTAAATCAAGCAACCGCCCTGGTGTTGCAATCAAAACATCAACACCACCGCGTAACTTCATCATTTGCGGATTAATACTCACCCCACCAAAAACTACCAATGAACGAGTGGGCAAATAACGACTATAATCGCGAATATTTTCGCCTATTTGCGCAGCCAGTTCGCGCGTTGGGGCTAAAATCAAGGCATATAAAGGACGTTTGCCTTTTTTAGGTTTTGGATTATTAGCTTTTTTTGTTTGCTGTTCAATAAGCTTTTGTAATATTGGTAAACCAAAGCCTGCCGTTTTACCTGTTCCTGTTTGTGCACTCGCCATAACGTCTTTACCAGATAAAATTACAGGTATGGCTTGTTGTTGAATGGGAGTTGGATCGGTATAGTTTTGTTCTTGAATTGCTTTTAAAATCTTGGCATCTAAACCAAGAGAGTCAAATGACATGAAATGTATCCTAAATAAACGAAAAAAAATTATTCATATGCATTATAAAGCAATTCAATAATATTTGTCTGATTATTTAGCAAATTTACTTACCGACTATTATGTATGCTAATTTAAATTTTAAAATATTACACAAATCTTTATTTAAAATTATCGGACCACCTTTAATATATAACTATGTTATAAAAAATAGTATTGATTTTAATTGTGTTTATCCATCAAAAATATAAATGATATTTATTATCATATAATGATTATGTTAATATTTTACTTTTTAATAATAATTTACTGGATTAAACATGCCTTTAAACGTTAGCCACATTAAAAAGCTATTAATTGTCTAACTTTTATCGATTTTTAGCTTTAACTGTTTTGCAAAAGATAATATCACTTTTGCAAACTTCCGAGATATTTGCGATTTGAATCCACACCTTTATGGGAGTGAAATGTAGGCTCAAAATATGCTCTATGGGTCGCTTGTTCATTATAATCAAGATAGCACATTTTCTCCTTGGCTTGCTAAAAGCTGGACTATTACAAACCAAGAAAAAGCCAATATGTTTAAACTGAGAAAAGATGTTACCTTTAGTTATAGTGCTAAATTTGATGCTCACAGTGCAAAATTAAACTGGGATGTCATCCTGTAAAATAAAGTGCGCCATACATGGCTTGAAATGGTACGTTTAATTACTGAATTCAAAGCGGTAGATGATTATACTCTTCAAGTTAATCTGTCAGAGCCTTACTCCCCGTTTTTGATTAAATTGCAGTAACCAGACCCATGCGCTTTATTTCACCGAATTCAATGATCGATGGTGAAATAAAAAATGGCGTTAAATCTTATATTAGCACAGGCCTTTATGTTTTAGGTGATCATAAAAAAGATCAGTATGCTGTTTTTAACGCAAATCCTAACTATTGGGGTGTTATGTATAATAATCTCAAAATAAAGTGTCAACAATAGCGATAAATTTAACCTATTTAATTTTGTTCTTCACAAATTTCATCTATTGATAACGTTGCTGGCACGTTACGCTCATCATTGAATTGAAAACGAAATAAAAACCGAATATCATAAGCACGTAACACTTCAATCACGTCTTGATTATTACAAAATTGAGCATTAAGCCCAAGCCTTATATCTTCTGTAATATCTTCTATTGACACGCTTTGGCTATCGGTCGGCATGTTATATTCAAAAACGATACTATTAGGGTTACTAAAAATGTTAGTTATTTCATAACCCGCATCCATTTGAACCGGAAATTCACCACCTTCACCTAATATCGACCTTTTGGCACTATCGGCAAAGGCTTTGGTTATGTTTGCTGACGGTGGTAAATCGGTACTATATGCGCTCGAAATCATAAAAAAAGCAGAAAATAGCACTACCAATTTCATTAGTTTTTTCACTTCAATAATCCTTAAATTTAGACTTAAATAGTCATATTGATTTTATTATAAAAAACATCTAAATGAAAAACAAATCAAACAACTTACCATCAAAATAAACAGTTCATAAAATAAGTATAACTATATGGAAAAATTGATATTTAAATTTAATTGTGACGTTGTCACACATATAACTTGCAATAAAAAAGATCGTTATAAATCGATGTAATCTAAAAAGGTAACCATATTGGTTACCTTTTAATAGTATTAACGGACTAATATTACTTTTTATTTGGATGAGGATCCTTAACTGAATCACCCTGTCCAGACATAATATACCAGCCATTTTTGCTATGTGGCTTTTTATTATAATCAGGGCAAGGAGGTAACGATTTCTTACTTTGGTTTGAATAAATATAGCTACAGTCAGCGCACTTATAAGTGCCAGATGAAACATCACTACCGTATGGAGCAAATTTTTGTACCATTATAAGTACCTCCTAAATTAAATTAGTGACAAACCCAATGCTTATCACTGTTATATCTAAGCTCTGAATTGAGAAAAAAGCAAGTGTAGTTTTTAAAAATTGTTCAATAAGCGAATCGTTTTAAGTGATATGAAAAAATCTCAGATAGAACATTAATTTTATTTTTTAGTGAAGCTAATAATTTTTATAGTATACGTTCAATTTTTATATATTAGTTGATTTTGTTTTTTATTCTAATAAACAACTGAAATTTTTTATTTATCAGTTACTATAATTATCTATGTTGTTGAGTTAAAAATAGCTTTGTACTAATTGATTATTTTACATAATCTATTTTTAATTTATTAGTTTATCGATAAAAATTCTATTATTAGCATGAGTGCTCTTTTTTCAAAATCACCTGAATGTAGCAGAAATACTTTGGTTTTCTCGATTGGATATTTGGATAAAATCGCATTACCGTAATTACCCTCCCTTTTATTTCGACTGCTTTACCAAAAACATAATACATTCCCGATTTTTCGGCAATAATTACTTGATCCAAAGTATCACTACGTATCGTGTTTTGATCAACTTTCTCCAGCGTAACTATATTTGCTCCACCTTGCTTTAATTGCTTTGGCAACCAAATTAAGTTCAAAGTTGTGTTTCCTTAGTCCGCGAGCGATATTAAAGCTAGCTATGGTTATTTGAGGTTGTTCACTTTTTTCATAAACTTTATTGGGTCAGCTGTAATATTATATTTCGACTAAATCAGTAGATTCTGTTGCTGCACTAATATATGAAAACAGTGTAAACATCCCAATTAAACTCAATACAAAAATATTCTTTTTCATAAAACTCTCCTTTTATATATACAAAATAGAGGGAGATTTACTTTTTAAATTGCGATCTTTATCATAAATAACAATTTATAAGATAAAATTAGTGCATTGAGTTTTATAGTTTTATTAAAATCGTGTAGTTGCGACACGGTTTTTTGATTTTTGTAACAATTTTGACTCTTTTAGTTTATTGATTATTTTTGATTATCATCTGTACCGGATAATGATCTGAATAGTTATCGGTAAATTCATCTTTTATCACTTTCACATTAACTACATTTTTTTCAAGTAAAGGAGAAACATAAATATAATCATAACGTAAAGGCGTTGATGATTGATCATAAAAAACTTTTGTTGGTGCGGTAGCAATAAATTGTTTGTTTTTGATTTTTAATACATCAATAAATCCTGCATCAATAAGGTTTTGTTGGACAGTATAATTGAGTTGACCATTAACTAGATTTTCGAGAATTGGTCTTTGCTTTTCCTTTTCTTTTATATCGTTAAGTAAATTACTTTTATCATAAGCTGGTTTGTCTGCTGGTGAGAAAGAGTTTAGATCCCCAGCTATAATCCATTTGCCTTTAGGATCACGGCTATATTTTATTGAATCAATGATAAGATTCATTTCGTCTATTCTTTTAGCTGTCCAAAACGGATTGATGTGGGTTACAACAAAATGATAGTTACCAATATCAGCATATAATACTCCATGCCATAAATTATCTACCACTTTATTTACATTAACTATTGGATATTTAGATGTGATAGCCACAGGGAAAGATGCAGGATCATCAGGTGATTCTTTTAATAGTACGGCATATTTATGACCATAACTTGCGGCAAATTTTTCTAGTTTATCACGAGTAAAAAAGTTCATCTCTTGCCACGCAATTATATCGGCATCTTGTATTTTTGCCCATTCAATAAATTTATGTTTACCATCTGATTTATCTAACTTCATGCCATTGTATACATTATAGCTAATCATTTTTAATTCTTTTACATCCTCAATAGAAGCAAAAACTGATGAGCTACAGAGGATAATACTACTCATAAATGCAATAAGTTTTGACTTTGATTTGTTCATTTGCTCGTCCTTTCTCGATTGATATTATTAATCAGTATCATCTTGACCAAAAACAAAACAAATCTTTTTTATGATTTTTGTGATATGTGTCAATAAATTAATTTGTTTAATTGTTATATTCATATATGGTAATTTGAGTTTATAGCTTATTCAAAACTAATAAAAAACAAAATTAACACCTTATCATAAGTAAGTTATATGAGTGTCACCAATATCAATAAAACAAAAATAACCATCATGATTTGGCAAAATGGCAGAATATTTACAAAGTGTTAAGGAAAGCGTAATTGAAGCTGTTTATCCTTTGAAGCAGTAAAAAAGAACGTTATGAAACTGTTAGTTATGGTATTAAACTTCTGATATAAGTTTAAAAATAAAAACCACTACTATCTTAGCGCACTTAATATTATCAATTTAAGAAATTGTTAGGTAAGTCATTGATTTTAATGGAGGCGCGTCCCGGAGTCGAACCGAGGTAGACGGATTTGCAATCCGCAGCATGGCCACTCTGCCAACGCGCCTTGGAGGTCTATCTGAATAGGCTGCAAATAGTATCACTGGCTTGACTAATCGTCAAGATTAAATAGATTATAATTACAGCAGTCACTTTATTTTTAACTAAATTTTAAAAATCAAATTTTTGTTCACAAATTTTTGAGTTTAATGCAGAGTTTATATGAAAAGTATAACTATCAATACTATTGAGAATTGCTCTCCCTACAACATAATACTATTAAGTCTTAATTTGATATTTCTGAACTAGTAAAGTATCAAACGATAAATTGAAAAATTTTATAACCTACTAACGGATTATAGCGCAATATTTAAATCATAACCTCGGCATGAGTAAACAGCATATTCCCCAAAAAGATCACACAAAATATGTGGTTAAATTTTATTTTATGCTAGAGCAAATTGTACAATATTATTCTGAATTAACATCATACAAAGATAATAGCAATATCTCATCAAAAATCGTTTCTTAATAAAAAAGGGTAATCACTATTTACCCTTTTTAGATTCTTCTAAAAGTATAATCTATATTGACAATAATATAGCTATTTAAGATTAATTAGCCATTTACCATCAACTTTAATCACCGATATGTTTTTTTCCTCTTTTTTAGTAGCATCTTTAAAGATAACAGTAGTACTAACTATTGCCATATTTTTTTCATCATTAGTATATTTTACGAGTTCAGATTCGACTTTATTAAGTCCTCCATGTTCATCAGCAAATTGTTTACCTCGCTGTAGTGCTTCTTGCATTTTGCTTTTAACGAACATTCGCATATCCATACCTTTGTTATCATCATCTTTAGGAAAATTGATGAGATTTATAACAGTATCTGAATCACCCTTGTAGATCGCTGAGATAAATTTTTCTGCTACTTGTTCAGGAGAATCATTATTCGAACATGCAGTTACCATAAGTGCTAATAAAAATACACTTAAAAATTTCATTATCAATTTCATTTTTAATCCCATCATCAATTTAAATTATAATTAAAATATTACATAAATTCCCTTTGGTAAAAATAAACATCATCAAAGGAAATGATGTTAAATAATACTATATAATCAAATACTTGCAAAGTAATATGGAATAATAACTACTATTTAAAATTTAAAAGGATATCTTGCCAACTTTGATCTAATTTAGCTTCAATAATCATTGGTTTATGTTGGGTTGGATGTTTGATTTGAAGTTTGCTTGCGTGTAACATCAATCGTTTGATATTAAAATAAGTTGCAAATGCACGATTCTGATGTAAATCACCATGTTTGCTATCCCCCAATATCGGATGGAAAATATGTTTCATATGGCGACGTAGTTGATGTTTACGACCGGTTTGTGGTTTTAATTCAACAAAACTATACCTTGCTGTTTCAAATTTGCTAACCTTAATCGGAACTTCAATTTTGCTGATAGATTTGTAAAATGTGACGGCATCTTGTGCTGGTTTATTCTTATTAGTAAATTTATCTGCAATTTTATCTAATTCTTCAACTAAAGGGTAATCAATCACCGCTTCCCCCTCAACATAACCGCGCACAATCGCATGATACGTTTTTTCAATTTGTTTTTTTGCAAATTCTTCTGACATAATTCTTGCTACATCACTAGAAAGAGCAAACAACAAAACACCAGAGGTTGGTCTATCTAGCCTATGTATAGGGAAAACATGTTGACCGATTTGATCACGCAATGTTTGCATCACAACAACTGTTTCAGTTTTATCTAACCAACTGCGATGCACAAGCCAACCAGATGGTTTGTTAATGGCAATTAAGTCATCATCTTGATAAAGAATTTCAAACATAAAATATTTATTAAAATATCAATTATAAAAAGAGCTCTTCAAGCTCCTTAGCTATACTAGGGCCATTATTATCGCCAATGGCATAATTTGCTTTGGCTTTAACTTCATCATCAGCATTACCCATCGCAATTCCTAATCCAGCAATAGATAACATACTTATGTCATTATAACTGTCACCAAAAGCGACAACTTCGCTTAAATCAATATTTTCGTGCTCTGCCCAGTGAATTAACCCATTTCCTTTGGTATTTCCTTTAACTGCTACATCTGCTCGATTTGACCAAGACCATTCACACGAAAACACACCTAAGGAATCAACTGCATTTGAAAATTGTTGTAAAGTAGGTATATTATGACTACTTGTTGCAAATTTAAAAATAGCGTCAGATTGCTCAATAACATTTTCAAAATTATCTACTTTTTTAATTTCAGGTTGTAAAAACTCAGGCAATGATTTAACCCACTTAAAAAAGCTTTCTAAATGATCATCTAACAATTCATAAGTCATCATTTTATCAGTATAAATTAATGTATGAATACCATATTGATTGACAAGATTTAGTAGCATTCGAGCCTGATCTTTCGTCATTGGTTTAGCGGCAAAAGCGTTTTGTTTATCAAAATTATAGATATAAGATCCATTACAACAAATTGCCGGGGTTGATAATTTGAGCTGATAGTAATAAGGATAAATTACAGAATGATGCCGTCCTGAAACTAAAATAACTTTCACACCTTTAGAACTAATTTTTTCAATGGCCGTTATTGTTTCTGGTAAAATTAAACGATTGCTGTCTAACAACGTACCATCCATATCAAAGGCTACGGCTTTATACTTCATATAATACCTCTTTTCATTTCTGATCTTAGCTATAAAGGCTGGCTAAGTACTAAAAGTTCAATAAAATTATAATTCTATTTTTTGACGACCAACAAACGAATGCGATAAGGTGGTACCATCTACCATTTCGAGTTCACCACCAACTGGAACACCATGAGCTATTCTTGTTGTTGTTACATTAAACTCTGCACACATTTGCGCAATATAATTAGCTGTTGCATCACCTTCGACGGTGGGATTAGTGGCTAAAATAACTTCGCTAATCGACTCTGAAGATAGCTTTTTTTTCAATAAATCAAGACCTATATCACTAGGTCCAATACCATCTAAAGGTGATAAATGCCCTAATAATACAAAATAGCGACCACTATACTGCCCAGTTTGTTCAATGGCTACTATATCTGCTGGAGTTTCAACCACACAAAGCTGCTCACTACTTTGACGACGAGCATTTGCACAAATAGTACAGATTTCTTGTTCGGTAAAAGTTCGGCATTCCTTGCAATGGCCGATATTTATCATTGCTTCATGTAGCTCATGAGCTAATTTAATGCCACCTTGTCGATTTCGTTGTAATAAATGAAAGGCCATTCGTTGCGCCGATTTTGGACCAACGCCAGGTAAACAACGCAATGCTTCCATAAATGATTCTAATAATGGGCTTATTTGCATGAATTATTTGGTTTCCACATATTTGAGTTTTAAGATAATAATACCTTTTTTAAAAAATCTATCAAACAAGAATTATTCTATTGTTTAATTAACCAACGATAAAGTCAAAAAGATTGCAGAAAATAAGTAGGTAGGATGTTACATAACGTACAATCTATGTTATAAAAGCACATATTCAAATATATAACATTATTATGTATAATTTTTTAGACTATCTTTTGTTCTTGCTACGATGATAACTTTTTGGTTCTTCACCTTTAAAAAGGCGCATAATGTTATTATTATGGCGAACAATAATCAAACACGAAAGCATTGCAACTGGTAAACTAAGCTCAGGTTTGAATAACCAAACATAAAATGGCGCCATAAGAAAACCAATAATTGCAGCTACCGAAGAATATACTGTAATTAGTAAAGTAAATAACCAAGTTAAAATAAAGCAAGCTGTAAAATCAAACCCAATTGGAGCCATCATACCTAACGCAGTTGCAACTCCTTTTCCTCCACGAAAATGAAAAAAACAGGGGAAAATATGTCCTAAACAAGCAAAAATACCAATAATACCTAAAAAGAAAGGTGTAATACCAATCCGATATGAAATATAAACAGGAATTGTACCTTTTAACATATCAAAGATTAAAACAAAAATGGCTGGTAATTTACCATTGAGTCGTAAAATGTTGGTTGCTCCAGGATTGTGAGATCCATGTTCTGAAGGATTAGGTAAATGCATGATGCGACTAATGATCATTGCACCAGAAAGCGAGCCAAAAATATAGGCGACTATGATCATCAATACAATTAGCAATGTCAAAATACCCCCCTTTCATCAACCAAACCATGCTGATAATTGCACTTAAGAATCTTACCAAACTCGTTATAAATTCAGTTTCTGTCTATTTTCAGTACTTATCTAACTATAATGTAAATTAAAGTATATAAAAAGACTGGGCGTTGCTCCTCGCCCGTTCTTTATATGCTAATTAATAATAATCCTAGACTACTTTTTGTTTTTCCAACAACGGTTTTAAATATTTTCCAGTGAAGGAGTGTTTAGATTTTGCAACCTCTTCTGGCGTCCCTTCGGCAATAATTTCTCCACCACCATTACCACCTTCTGGCCCTAAGTCCACAATCCAGTCTGCTGTTTTAACTACATCCAAATTATGTTCGATAACAACGATAGTATTGCCTTTATCTCGCAAAGAATGTAATTGCGTTAATAATTGTTTCACATCAGCAAAATGTAGCCCTGTTGTTGGTTCATCTAAGATATACAAAGTACGACCAGTATCTCGCTTAGATAATTCTTTTGCGAGTTTTACTCGTTGCGCTTCACCACCCGATAATGTTGTTGCTGACTGTCCAATGGTAATATAAGAAAGCCCAACATCAATCAATGTTTGCAGTTTGCGTGCTATCATTGGCACGGCATCGAAAAACTCGCGACCTTCTTCAACTGTCATATTTAAAATTTTGTTAATAGACTTTCCTTTATATTTGATCTCTAAGGTCTCACGGTTATAGCGAGCGCCATGACACTGATCACAAGGAACATAAATATCAGGCAAAAAGTGCATTTCAACTTTGATTAAGCCATCACCTTGACAAGCTTCACAGCGTCCACCCTTAACATTAAAACTAAAGCGCCCTGGATTATAGCCTCGAGCTCGAGATTCTGGTACACCAGCATAAAGTTCACGGATAGAAGTAAAAAATCCAGTATAAGTTGCTGGATTAGAACGTGGCGTACGTCCAATTGGGCTTTGGTCAATCGCAATTACTTTATCAAAATGGTTAAGTCCTTTGATTGATTTATAGGGTGCTATTTCTGTTTTTTCTGCACCATTGAGTTCGTTTTGGGCAAGGGGATATAAGGTATCATTAATTAAGGTTGATTTTCCCGAGCCCGATACACCAGTGATACATGTAAATAAGCCAACTGGAATATTTAATGTCACATCTTTAAGATTATTGCCGGTTGCACCAATAAGAGATAACATTTTTTTCTTATCGACTTTGGTGCGAATAGTTGGTATTTCAATTTTTTCTTTACCGGATAAATATTTTCCTGTTAAAGATGTTTTACATGCCATTATTTGTTTGGGTGTTCCCTGAGCAACAACTTCACCACCATGAACCCCTGCCCCAGGACCAATATCAATCACATAATCAGCAGCCATAATAGCTTCTTCATCATGTTCAACGACTATAACAGTATTACCTAAGTCACGTAAATGCGTTAAAGTGTCAATCAGACGAGTATTATCTCGCTGATGCAATCCAATAGAAGGTTCATCCAGCACATACATCACGCCAACAAGACCTGCACCAATTTGGCTTGCTAATCGAATACGTTGTGCTTCACCACCTGATAATGTTTCAGCGGATCTTGAAAGCGTTAAATAGTTAAGTCCAACGTTAATCAAAAATTGTAAACGATCGTTGATCTCTTTCAAGATTTTTTCTGCAATTTGAGCTCGTTGCCCAGTCAATGTCAATTTATCAAAAAAATCCTTGGCTTGTTGCGTACTTAAATCACTAATTGTTGGTAAATTTGTATCATTAATAAACACATTTCTTGCTGCCGTACATAACCTAGAACCACCACAACAAGGACAAGGTCGATGGCTAATATATTTTGCTAGCTCTTCACGGATAGTTTGTGATTCAGTTTCTTTATACCGACGAGCTAAATTATTAATAATCCCTTCAAATGGATGTTTACGCTTAACCACATCACCACGATCGTTTGAATAAACAAACTGAATTTCGGTATTACCTGAACCATTTAATAAAATGTCTTTTATCTTTTCAGGTAATTTTTCATACGGTTTATCAATGTCAAACTTATAATGATCTGCTAATGATTTTAGCATCTGGAAATAGTAAAAATTGCGACGATCCCAACCTTTAATCGCACCCGCAGCTAATGAAACTTCTGGCATCTGAACAATACGTTTTTGATCAAAATATTGTTGCACACCCAAACCATCACACTCAGGGCACGCACCAGCAGGATTATTGAACGAGAATAATCTCGGTTCTAATTCAGAAATACTGTAACCACAAATAGGACAAGCAAAATTAGCCGAAAACAAATATTCTTCAGCTTGTGGATCATCCAAATTGGCGACTTTAACAATACCATTAGTGATCGAAAGAACCGTTTCAATCGACTCCGCTAAACGAAGTTTTAAGTCGTCACGAATACGAAAACGATCAACAACAATTTCAATGGTATGTTTTTTTTGCAATTCAAGAATTGGCGGATCAGAAAGATCATATACATCACCATCCACTCGTACCCGAATATAACCACTAGCAGCAAGTTGCTCGAACAGTTTAACAAACTCCCCTTTACGCTCAGTAACCACAGGGGCAAGTAGCATATAACGATTATCAGACGGTAACGCCATGATGCTATCGACCATCTGCGATATCGTTTGTGCAGCTAACGGTAAATGATGATTTGGACAACGAGGTTCTCCAATTCGAGCAAAAAGCAAACGTAAGTAATCATAAATTTCAGTGATAGTCCCTACTGTCGAACGAGGGTTATGCGAAGTTGATTTTTGCTCAATCGAAATTGCAGGTGATAATCCTTCAATATGATCTACATCAGGTTTTTCCATCAATGATAAAAACTGACGAGCATACGCCGACAACGATTCAACATAGCGTCGTTGCCCTTCGGCATATAAAGTATCAAATGCTAACGAAGATTTACCTGATCCAGAAAGACCTGTAATAACAACTAATTTATCTCTTGGAATGGTTACATTAATGTTTTTTAGATTGTGCGTTCTCGCACCACGAATATCGATATCTTTGATTGACATAGATCTCTTCTTTTTTGTGTTTTTAAACAAAATGGATAGAAAATTAACTGTATATTATACCAGTAACATTTGATTAAATATACAACTATATAGCTGAATATACTACTTGGCTAATTTTATACTAAAACACAGTATTACCGGAAACTTTTTGACAAAAAATAAACTAAAAATATTTATTTTTACAGCAAAAAAAACGGTCATTAATGACCGTATTCGTTTATTTAATTTAGTATATCAATTTTGGGGTCGCATCAACAGGAATAATTGCGCCACAATATTGTATAACCGTGCCAGCCACCAAGTGCCCCTGTAATGCTGACTGAGAAGGGCTCCTTCCACTTAAACGAGCCCCAAGATAACCAGCACTGAATGAATCACCAGCGGCCGTAGTATCAATCACTTTATCTTTAGCAATTTTATTAGCAGGAACTTCAAAACGACCATCAGCAGAATCAATAATACAGCTATCATTGCCACGTTTAATAACAATTTCAGTTACACCAAATTGTTTTGTACGCTCAATAACTTGCTCATAAGGTAGCTTACCCCATAATAAATCTTCGTCATCTAATGTTAAAAATGCAATATCTGTAAAGCTAAGAATATCAGCATAAACACTACGAGCCAAATCAAGACTACTCCATAAACGTGGACGAAAATTATTATCAAAAATAACTTTACCACCATTGGCTTTAACACGTTTTAAAAGATCTAATAACTTAAGGATACTTTCAGCATCTAAAATAGCAATACTAATACCGCTCAAATATACATAATCATAATGTTCAATTTGCTGAATTATTCTATCTGTTTCAGTTGTTTTCAACCAAAATTTAGCAGCAGCATCATTACGCCAATAATAAAAAGACCGTTCACCATGTTCATCAGTAACAATAGAATAAAGCCCCGGCATTTTATCAGACATTCTTTGTATTAAATCTGTTTGAATGTTTTCTGTTTGCCAACAATCTAACATTTCTTGACTGAAAGGATCGGCACCAAGTCCGGTTACATAATGTATTGAAAAATCATTAAATTTTAGTAAACGAGACAAATAAACCGATGTATTAAGCGTATCACCACCAAAACCACGCGTAGTCGAATCCTGTTTCATAGACAATTCAATCATACATTCGCCAATAACAGCTATTTTTGTAGTCATAATATACCTATCATCCTTAATCTTTTTATAAATAATCTAACGCTATTTTTACCACAACTTTGCGAACTGTTTCGATCTTATTATCAACTGCACAAAGCGGTTTATGCACTTCATTAGGTAAAAACACGATAAAATCATTTGGGTGTAATATCAACAAGGTTTCTTCTTTTGGTGTTTCAATAAAGGCAATATCATTTTCTACTAATTTATTATCTAACACTTTGGTATACGGCGGTAACGTACTTACTGCCATACCCTCTTTCCCAACTAAAACAATCTGAACGTCAATATATTTTTCATGATATTCCGGATTAACGTCATGAATATGTCGCGATGTACTATCAGATACCATAAAAAACATATTATCACCATCAATATCGTAACGCCCCACAGGCGTGTTATTATTGACATTATCTTTAATATATTCAATTGATTGCTTAATTTTTTCGGGTAAATAAGGAATTAACCCTAAATGATTAATATTACCTAAAATCATACCAAATAATCCTTAAAAATATTGATGAAAATTAATACAAATAACCAAATTAGTTGTAACTAACTTATACTATGATAAAGTTAATTAAATTGATAAAGAGTATATACATAAGTCACTTATTTTTGTAGATTATTTGTTAATAAGTTTTTTATAATTTTCTATCTTGTACTTTTTAAGGAAAATATCTGGTTGATGGTGGATTGAACTAAATTATCAATGTTTTATATTTTGGTTTTTGTTACTTAATTATGTAAAAATAATTCAGGAGTCTATACCGTAATTAAAAAACGCACTAGATGAGGTTTAAAGGCTCAAAGCTTTTAAAATTATTTCAAACTATTAGAGGAAAACAAAATTACAATTAAAATGTAAGAAATGCAAATTTTTTATGTAAACATATCATTGTTAACACATAATTCCTATATAAAATTACACTGATTGAATTTCGTTCATTATCGCCATTTATTGTTTCATCACACTAAATGCTGGCTACTGCCATCGTGACGTTATCATATTAAAACGCAATTATAGAGTGCGTTTGAGTTTGATAAAACAATGATAAAAATATAAGGAACGAAAATAAAATTAGAATAAAGGTTACAAACACTCATACAAAAACATACTAGGAAATAATGAATTATGCCAAAATAAAAAACGCTATAAATACTCCATAGCCCAGTACACAACTCACATATCAAAAAATCGGCCAACTCCAAGGACATCATCAGAATAACAAAATAATCCCCCTTCTCTTGCACAAAACAGGGAGGCGTTTTTCTATATCTAATATTCCCCCTCTTTTATTTATTTAAGCAACATATACTAATTTTTAGTGTAAATCTTGCAAAAATTTATAATATACCTTTATTCGTTTAATCAACGCAATTTTTCTGATATAATACCCGTTCAACTGTATCAACAATGGCTTGAGTTTGGGAATCAATTTCGATATTAACTTTATCTCCGACTTTTTTAGCGTCTAACGTGGTAATAGCTAACGTTTCAGGGATTAAATGAATAGCAAAACGATCTTCTTTTACCTGCCCAATTGTTAGGCTCGCGCCATCAATACCTATAAAGCCTTTATATAATACATATTTCATAAATTCTTTCGGCAATTGTAACGTCATTTCACAATTTGTGGCAGTTTTTTGAATATCAATAATAGTTGCAGTGCAAGATATATGCCCAGACATCACATGACCACCAATTTCGTCACCATATTTAGCACTACGCTCAATATTTACAAAATCATCGATTTTTTTATCGCCCAATGTCGTTAATGCAAGAGTTTCTTCCATAATATCAAACGATACGATATCTTTATCAAACCCCGTTACTGTTAAACAACATCCATCATTGGCGATCGACGCTCCTATTTCAATTTTATTGGTTAATTGATGTGGTAATTTAACTTTATATGTTCTTAATTTATTTTGATCAACAATATCAATAATTTGACCAACACCTTGAACAATGCCTGTAAACATAGAGATACCTCAAATTTTCTTAATATTGAATATTCTATCTCAATCTGATTAGGAATTCCTATTTCTATTTTCTACTGGTATGATCTTTTATATACTTCTCGATCACTTATTATCTATAGCGATAACAAATTCATATTTCAAATGTATAGTCAAGGATATATCATTATGTTGAAACTGATTTTAGCCATTTCAGTCGGTTCAGTAGCGGGAGGATTAATGCGTTGGTTCTTATCACTTAAACTCAATGTTATTGCTTTTACTATTCCACTAGGTACATTGCTATCTAATTTAGTTGCTGGCTATATTATTGGCTTTGCTATTGCCATTTTTAATCACTCTAACCTTTCTGCTGAATGGAGGTTATTGGTAATCACAGGTTTTTGTGGTGGTTTATCAACCTTTTCAACCTTTTCTGCCGAGGTCGTTAACTTTTTGCAAGAAGGTCGAATATCTTGGGGTTTAGCAACTATATTGATTCATGTGATTGGCTCAGTTTTAATGACATATTCGGGTATTTTATCGTATCAATATTTGCGATCTTAAAATAACTCAATTAATAAATTACATAAAAAATAATCATAAATAGAGTTTACAACCCCAAAACACTGTATTAATATACACTGTATGTAAACACAGTGCAGGGTTATTATGCTTATTGAATATTCAACACAACAACTTATGGCTATTAATTTTGAGTCTCCTTTTCAACAAGTATTACAACAACAACGCCCTTTATTAAAATCACTTAATAAAGCTAAAAAATGGCAATTATGGCTTTCTGACCGACCGATGTTAAAACGTTCATGGGTTAATACCGCTGGTTTAGATAAAAACAAGGTGATTCATCTGACAAATTTAAATAACGAAAACTTAATATCAACTATTGAAAAAGCTCTACAATGCAAAACCTGTAGCTATGTGGTTGCTTGTATCAATAATCTTAATGATCAAGACAAAGCACGCTTACAAAAAGCCGTATCATTAAGTGATACTTGTTTACTTTTAGTACACGATGAGCAAAGTGAACAATCTATCCAATATCATTAAAAACAAACATATTATTTAAATAAAAGCATATTTTTTAATTTTAGAAAGCAAATCTAAAATGTTTAATAAACCAATATTCCGCTATAAAAAATTAAGTTAATCATGTGATGTATAAAAAAATCAGGGCTGAGCATTTAACAATGTTCAGCTTTTTTTTGATAGTTATTAATAATAGCAATTGTCGTAGTTTTTTTTCGATCAACCTTTCCAATCGCCGTCATGAATGATTGTTCTATAATACCATCGTATCACCTGCGCAGATACTGTAGAATACTACCGGATAATATCAATTTTACCAAACAGGCATGAAAACAGACACATTTCCTAATTCTTTATTTATTTTATTAAAATTGATATAAAATTTAATTAGGTAAATTTCAATAACCTATTTGATTATATAAAACATTTCAAATAATAACTGTTATGTTTTAACTAACTGATCATTGATAATTTTTTAGTTCGCTAACTAAAAAATCGATTAAACATCGAGTTCGGAGCGGTAATAATTTACGGCTTGGATAAACGGCATAAATATTCAAATCCTCGACTTTATAATTCAACAAAACACGAACTAAACGGCCTATTTTAATATCTTTACCAATAATAAAATCAGGTTGCAACGAAATACCACCTCCTTGTAACATAATTTGGCGGCAAGTATCGCCATTATTACAATAGATATTCGCTTTTAAATTCACCGAGTAATGGGCATTGTCTTTATAAAAATGCCATTGCTCTTTTTTAGCCCACTGACTATACATCACAATTTTATGATTCAACAAATCATCAGGATCATTCGGCATGCCATATTTAGCAATATAATCAGGCGACGCGGCGGCTATGATTTGCGTAGTTGCCAACTTACGGCTAATCAGCGACGAACTTTCTAGCCGACCAATTCGAACAGCAAGATCGTAGCCCTCCTCAAGCAGATCAACCACACGATCTGACAACGTAATATCTAGCTCAATTTTAGGGTATTTATTGATAAATTTTTGCCATAAAGGCGCCAAATGCAAAATACCAAAACTAACAGGCACATTAACCCGAAGAATACCTTGTGGACTTGCATGATCTAAAGTGAGGCTATTTTCTGCTTCTGTAGTAGCATTAATAATGGCTTTAGCTTGCAAATAAAAAATTTGCCCCTCATGGGTAATGACCATTTTGCGAGTTGTACGTTGTAACAACCGAACTTGCAAGCGATTTTCTAATGCTTGAATATAACGTGACACTGCCTGCTTAGACATATTTAACTTAACTGACGCATCAACAAAACTATTACAATCAACTACCGCCACAAAAACCATCATTTCTAGTAATTTATTAGATCTATCCATCTGCCTTTCACCAACACCAAACAATTGTCCCACTTATTTTGACAATAAATCACATAATAGCTTATTTATCTACAAAATAATAACCATTATCATAAACAAATGGTGCTAACCAATCACAATAATTAACTTACAGGAAAAATAAAATGAAACAATATCAAACAGATCTAGCTTCACTCATGTTACGAATTGCCTTGGGTGTCATGTTCTTGGCGCACGGTTTTACTAAACTACTCGTCTTTACTCCCTCTGGTACTGCGCAATATTTTCAATCACTTGGCTTTCCTTGGTTCATTGGTTATTTAGCCATTATGTTTGAAATTGGCGGCGGTTTGTTATTGCTTTTAGGTATTTTAACCCGCATTGTTAGTTTATTGGCAGTGATTCAAATGATTGTTATTACATTTATTCACTCAGTGAATGGTTGGTCATTTAGTAACGCAGGTGGCGGTTGGGAATATCCTGCCTTTATGGCGCTAACAGCACTCAGTTTAGCATTGCTAGGAAGTGGTCGCTTTAGTGTATTAGCTAAATATTTGGCGTATTAGAGGGGGAGATATTATTTTTTTTTTTGACAAAACAGTTGAATAAAAAACTCAATAAAATAAATACTTTTTCTGACTGATCTTTACTTAGGGTTGAGTGGGTTAGAAGAGTAAAAGGCTCGGTTTGTGATCGAGCCAATTTAGATTGTTTATAATTATGTTATCGCTTTTTTGGCATCCATTATCCATAATCATTTAATTACAATGCTATAATTTATAAAATAGCCAGTTTGGTTTGAACAAACATTTCACAACTTACAACCGATGCAAAATTTGTTAAGGCAGACATAAAGTTGTTATGTACCACTTGGGATGGAATCGTTTTACCATCAAATTCGAGATCACAAGTTGTACAAGCATCGTGGATTAATATCGGTTGATAACCTAGTTCGGATGCGTGACGTGTTGTTGAGTCAACACACATATGGCTCATCATTCCACAAATAACCATCTGCTGGATCTGTTCTTGTTGTAATTTTTTTTGTAGCTCAGTTTGATAAAAACTATTAGGGAATGTTTTTTTGACAAGATACTCATGCAAGTTACCAAGCGGTAACAAACTTGGATGAATTTCAGCGCCTAAACTTCCGTTAGCAAAAAAATCCGCATGAGGATCAGACTTTATATGCTGAATATAAAAGATCGGTAATTGTTGTGCTCTAAAGTGTTTTTGTAGTTTTAAGGTATTTTGTAAAGTTAATTCTGTATTGTTTAAAGTAAATTTACCCGTTGGGAAATAGTCATTTTGTACGTCGATAATTATTAACCCTTGTTTCATTGTTTTGTCCTTAAATTATGTTTGAGTTGATAATTATGCGATAATTACGCTATCTGTTACATAATGAATTGAAAGTATTATTACTTACCTACTTTCAAAATGAAAAAGATAAACAAGTATGGATAAAAAAGATCGCGCTATTTTAGATGAACTTAAAAAAAATAGTCGTCAATCATGGAAAGAAATTGGCGAAAAAGTATATTTGTCAGGACAGGCTGTTGGACAGCGAGTTCAAGAATTGTATGATAATCATATTATTGAAAAATTTACTATTAAAGAAAAAACAAATCAGCTTCAGTTTATAACTATTTATATGAATTCAAATCAATTCACCTCGTTCGAAAACATGGTCATGTCGTTTAAAGAAATCATCGAATTTTATAAAATCACAGGCGATGGGTGTTATTTTATAAAAAGTGAATTTACAGACCAAAACTTACCACATTTTTTAGACAAACTTGAGCTCTATTGCCGTTATAAAGTTAGTCATCAGTCAAAAGTGATTAAATAACGCTATTTTAAAAATTTACACCTAAACTTGTTGACTCTTTTTTGTATAAAGATTTTTTACATAAAAAACAAAAAAAAGTTGCGAGCATATAAATTCTGTTATATTTTGTTCAGTAGCTTTAATTATCAACTCAGTTAAAGGTTTTTTATTTTTATGAATTGTTTTTGCGTTTTTATTACTAATGCTATTAGTACACATCATCATCACCATCATTCCTGAATAGTCTTCGGGCAATTGGTGCAGGAAGACTTTGGTCTTCCAGTGATGTCGCAAAAGCAAGCAGAAACCCTCGGAAGATCAAACTTCCGAGGGTTTTTTGTTTGTAGTTTATAAATTTTTAGATAACTTTGGAGAAAGATATGTTGGATAATTCGCGTTTACGCATTGCTATGCAAAAGTCAGGTCGATTAAGTGACGAATCAAAAAAGTTACTTGCCCAATGTGGTATTAAAATTAATCTTCAAGAACAGCGTTTGATTGCTTTTGCTGAAAATATGCCCATTGATATCTTGCGTGTTCGTGACGACGATATCCCCGGATTGGTTATTGATGGCGTTGTCGATATTGGGATTGTCGGCGAAAATGTTTTAGAAGAGGAAGTATTAGATAGGCAGGCCGAAGGCGAAGATCCACAATTTAAAAAATTGCGCAGTTTAGATTTTGGTGGCTGTCGGTTGTCGATCGCAGCACCTCGTGATTTTGAGTATACAGGACCAGAATGTTTAAATGATTTGCGTATTGCCACCACTTACCCTCACCTGCTCCGCCGTTATCTTGCTCAATATAATGTTACTTTTAAAACATGTTTGCTTAATGGTTCGGTCGAGGTTGCCCCCCGTGCTGGGCTTGCCGATGTAATTTGTGATTTGGTTTCGAGTGGTGCAACGCTTGAGGCCAATGGACTAAAAGAGATCGAAGTTATCTATAAATCAAAAGCCTGCTTAATTCAACGTCAAGGCGAAATGTCACCAATAAAACAGGCGTTAATCGATAAAATCATGACACGCATTCAAGGCGTTATTCAAGCTCGTGAATCCAAATATATTATGCTCCACGCCCCTACTGAGGTGTTAGATGATATTGTTGCGCTATTGCCGGGTGCCGAAAATCCAACCATTTTACCGTTAACAGGCGAGCAAAATCGTGTTGCGCTACATATGGTGAGTAGTGAATCTCTTTTTTGGGAAACCATGGAAAAATTAAAAACATTAGGCGCAAGTTCAATTCTTGTATTACCAATTGAAAAAATGATGGAGTAATAAGATGAAACTTTCTTATTGGCAACAATGTACTGACGTTCAACGAAAGAAACTACTGACTCGCCCTGCAATTAATGCTTCAGATTCGATTAGCAAGGCAGTAGCCGATATTTTGGCACAAGTAAAACAGCACGGCGATGAGGCTTTAAAGGTTTTAAGTCGCAAATTTGATAAAGTCCAAATTGAGCAAATAAAGCTTACAAAAGAAGACATAAAAGCCGCCGCAAATCGTGTTAATCCTGAATTAAAACAAGCCATGCAATTAGCGGTTGCCAACATTGAAAAATTCCACCAAGCGCAAGCCTATCAACCTATTACGGTTGAAACAATGGCAGGCGTAAAATGTCAGTTAGTTACTCGTCCTATTGATTCGGTTGGGCTTTATATTCCAGGCGGTTCTGCCCCTTTATTGTCTACGGTGTTAATGCTTGCAACACCAGCTAAAATTGCGGGTTGTCGTCAAGTTATTTTATGTTCACCACCGCCCATTGCTGACGAAATTTTATATGCGGCACAATTATGTGGTGTTAGCGAGGTTTATCAATTAGGCGGTGCACAAGCCATTGGCGCAATGGCACTAGGTACCGAATCGGTTCCTAAAGTTGATAAGATCTTTGGTCCAGGCAATGCCTATGTTACCGAGGCTAAACGACAAGTTAGCCAGCGACTTGATGGCGCTGCAATTGATATGCCAGCAGGTCCGTCTGAAGTGCTCGTGATTGCGGATAGTTCAGCAAATCCTGCTTTTATTGCTGCCGATCTTTTGTCGCAAGCTGAACATGGTCCTGATTCACAAGTTATTTTGTTAACACCTGATGAAAAAATAGCACAAGCAGTATCGATTGAAGTCGATAAGCAACTTACGCAACTATCGCGCCAAAATATCGCTAAAAAAGCATTACAAGAAAGTCGCCTTATTGTAACTAAAGATTTGGATGAATGTGTTGCTATTAGCAATCGCTATGGTCCAGAACACTTAATTATTCAAACTGCGAATGCGGATGAATTAGTTGAGCAAATTACTAGTGCTGGCTCGATCTTCTTGGGTGATTGGTCACCGGAGTCAGCAGGTGATTATGCATCAGGAACCAATCATGTATTACCAACTTATGGTTATACAGCCACATATTCTAGTCTTGGGCTTGCTGATTTTCAAAAACGTATGACGGTGCAAAAATTAACACCAGAAGGATTAAAAGCAATAGGTAATGCCGTTGAGCTTATGGCAGAGGCTGAACAACTAACCGCTCATAAACAAGCAGTTAGTCTTCGTCTATCGGTATTAAATTCAACAAATCAAAAATAGGTGGCTAAAATGGATATCAATAAATTAGTTCGAAAAAATGTTCAGCAATTAACACCTTATCAATCTGCTCGGCGAATTGGTGGTCAAGGCGATGTGTGGCTAAATGCCAACGAGTACCCCGTTGCTCCACATTTTGAATTGACCGATCAAACCTTAAACCGTTATCCAGAACCACAACCAGAAAAGGTTATCTGTCGCTATGCACAATATGCAGGGGTTAAAACTGAACAAGTGATTGTTAGCCGAGGAGCTGATGAGGCCATTGAGCTTTTAATGCGTGCATTTTGTGAGCCTCAGCACGATAGTATTTTATATTGCCCACCAACTTATGGCATGTACCAAGTGAGTGCTGAGACATTAGGTATTAAAACTAAAACCGTGCCAACCACTTCTGATTGGCAGCTTGATCTTGAGGGTATAAAACAAAATATTGATACTGTAAAACTAATTTATGTCTGTTCACCAAATAATCCGACCGGTAATTTAATCGATTCTGATGATATCAAAGCTTTACTTGATATTGCTAAAAATCGTGCTTTGGTCATTATTGACGAGGCTTATATTGAGTTTTCGCCTGAATCTAGTGTCGTTAGTTGGCTTAATGACTATCCTCACTTGGTGATTTTACGAACATTATCCAAAGCCTTTGCTTTGGCTGGATTACGTTGCGGTTTCACCATTGCTAATAAACCTGTGATCGAAGCCTTACAGAAGGTTATTGCACCATACCCTCTAGCAACCCCCGTTGCTGATATTGCAGCTCAAGCATTGAGTAAAGATGGTGTGAATACCATG
The DNA here is from genome assembly GCF_046635565.1 of Gilliamella sp. BG7. Taxonomy (NCBI): domain Bacteria; kingdom Pseudomonadati; phylum Pseudomonadota; class Gammaproteobacteria; order Orbales; family Orbaceae; genus Gilliamella; species Gilliamella sp. BG7. The sequence goes on from NZ_JBIDFB010000008.1 coordinate 66,743, forward strand.
AAGCTACATGTGGTAAATTTAAATAATCAAAAGGAAAAATTTGCCAATTTACTTCGACAATTGCCAATTGTCGAAAAAGTTTATCCAAGTTATTCCAACTATTTGTGTGTTAAATTTCAACATGATAAAGATGTATTTAATATTTTATGGCGCCAAGGTATTATTTTACGAGATCAAAGTAGATCTATTGGGCAACAAAATATTATTCGTATTACCATTGGAACCCAAGCCGAGTGCGAGGCAGTCATTTCTGCGCTCAAAACAATTAAATAGGAGCAAAAATGTTACAAAAGTACTTATTTATCGATCGAGATGGCACACTAATTACTGAACCTCCGGTTGATTTTCAGGTTGATCAGTTTGAAAAATTGGTTTTTGAACCTAATGTGATCCCAGCCCTACTCAAGCTACAAACTGCGGGATACCATTTAGTGATGGTCACTAATCAAGATGGGCTCGGGACTAGTAGCTATCCACAGGCTGATTTTGATGGTCCACACAATTTGATGATGCAGATTTTTAAATCGCAAGGTGTTAATTTTGAGGATGTATTAATTTGCCCACACTTTCCAGAAGATAATTGTGAGTGTCGTAAGCCTAAAATCCAATTAGTTTTGCCATATCTTACTAGTGGTAAATTAGATAAACAAAACAGCTATGTTATTGGTGACAGGGTCACAGATATTCAATTGGCTGAAAATATGCAAATTAAAGGATTACGCTATCATCCTGAAAATTTAAATTGGAGCGAAATCGCCCAACGATTAACCACTAAAGATCGTTATGCAAAAGTTGAACGCAATACCAAAGAAACTAAAATACTTGTTGAAGTGTGGCTTGATCGCCAAGGTGGCAGTCAAATTAATACTGGAATTGGTTTTTTTGATCATATGCTCGATCAAATTGCGACTCATGGTGGAATTAAACTCAATATCCAAGTTGATGGTGATTTACATATTGATGATCATCATACCATAGAAGATACTGGACTAGCTTTAGGAGAGGCACTAAAAATAGCACTCGGTGATAAACGTGGTATTACCCGTTATGCCTCTGTTATCCCTATGGACGAGTGTTTGGCCAGATGTGCAATAGATATTTCAGGACGCCCTTATCTAAAATTTAAAGCAGAGTTTACTCACCCTAAAGTTGGCGATATGAGCACGCAAATGGTAGAACATTTCTTTTACTCAATAAGTTATGCTATGGCTATTACATTGCATATTGAAACAGAAGGCGATAATGATCATCATAAAGTAGAAAGTTTATTTAAATCTTTTGCTAGAACATTAAAACAAGCCATCAAAATTGAAAGTGACCGATTACCAAGCTCAAAAGGAGTGCTATAAATGAAGATTGTCATCCTCGATACTGGCTGTGCTAATCTATCTTCGGTCAAATATGCCGTGCAACAATTAGGTTATGATCCAATAATTAGCCTTGACCCTGATATCGTGCTCAGCTCAGATAAGTTGTTTTTACCTGGAGTAGGATCCGCAAGTTCAGCAATGGAAAAATTAAAAGAGCGTCATTTAATTGAACTTATCAAAGTCTGTACTCAACCTGTATTAGGGATCTGCCTTGGTATGCAACTTCTAGCCGATTATAGTACCGAAGGACATGTTAACACATTGGGAATTATTCACGAAAAAGTTAGAGAAATTCCTGATTGTGGTTTACCTTTACCACATATGGGGTGGAATCAGGTTTCACCTAAAGCCGGTCATCATCTATTTCGAGATATTCCTGATGATGCTTATTTTTACTTTGTACATGGATACGCGATGCCATTATGCTCAGCAACAATAGCAGAAACCAATTACGGCGAAAGCTTTACCGCAGCCGTACAAAAAGAAAACTTTTACGGCGTGCAATTTCATCCCGAGCGTTCTGGCTTAGCCGGTGCAAAATTGCTAAAAAACTTTTTGGAGATGTAACTATGACAGCTTTTCCAATAATCATTCCTGCACTTGATTTAATCGATGGTTCCGTTGTGCGATTACATCAAGGTGATTATAAGCAAAAACGTGATTATGGCAACGATCCACTTTTACGCTTACAGGATTATGAAAAACAAGGTGCTAAACTGTTACATCTTGTTGATTTAACAGGTGCGAAAGATCCCCAAAAACGCCAAATTTTACTAATACAAAATCTGATTAATGGTGTGCAAATACCAGTTCAAGTTGGTGGAGGAATTCGTACTGAAAAAGATATACAATCATTGCTATCTGCCGGCGCTGCTCGCATAGTAATTGGTTCGACAGCTATTAAGCAACCCGAATTGGTCAAACAGTGGTTTTCAAAATATGGTGCAGAAAGGCTAGTATTGGCTCTTGATGTCCGCATTGACAACCAAGGAGATAAATATGTCGCTATTCATGGGTGGCAAGAAGATTCCTGTCAGACACTAGAACAAGTGATTGATGATTACCTTCCTTATGGCTTAAGGCATGTATTGTGTACAGATATTTCCAAAGATGGCACACTCAGTGGATCAAACGTTAAGTTGTATCAAGAAATTAGTCGTAAATACCCACAGATTGCTTTTCAAGCGTCTGGCGGAATTGGTCAATTGAGTGATGTCAAAGCACTGAAAGACAGTGGTGTTAAAGGTGTCATTGTTGGCCGTGCTTTACTTGAAGAAAAATTTACAGTTCAGGAGGCAATTTCATGTTGGCCAAAAGAATAATTCCCTGTTTAGATGTTCGCGATGGACAAGTGGTTAAAGGTGTACAATTTCGTAATCATGAAATTATTGGAGACATAGTCCCCTTAGCAAAAAGATATGCAGAAGAAAGCGCAGATGAGCTCGTTTTTTATGATATCACCGCTTCGTCAGATGGCCGTGTTGTCGATAAAAGTTGGATCTCAAAAGTTGCCGAAGTGATTGATATCCCTTTTTGTGTTGCTGGTGGTATTAAAACGGTTGAAGATGCAGGTAAAATATTAACCTTTGGAGCTGATAAAATTTCGATTAATTCCCCTGCCCTTGCTGATCCTAGTTTAATTACACGACTTGCAGATCGTTACGGAGTACAGTGCATTGTAGTTGGCATTGATAGCTGGTATGACAAACAGTCAAACAATTATCATGTTTACCAATTTACTGGTGACGAAAAACGCACCGTTGCCACAAAATGGAACACTCTCGACTGGGTACAGGAGGTACAAAAACGTGGTGCAGGTGAAATTGTTCTTAATATGATGAACCAAGACGGCGTTCGTAATGGATATGATATTATTCAACTAAACGCCGTTCGAGAAGTATGCAACGTGCCACTAATTGCTTCAGGCGGTGCTGGTACTATTGAGCATTTTCTACAGGCATTTAATGAAGCACAAGTTGATGGAGCATTAGCTGCCTCAGTTTTTCATAAACAGATTATTAATATTGGTGAACTTAAACAATATTTGGCACAACATGGAGTAAATATTCGATTATGTTAACGCAAAATTGCAATACCCAATTAGATTTACAACAACTGGATTGGCAAAAAGTGGATAATTTAATGCCAGTCATTATTCAGCATTATGTTTCGGGCGATGTGTTAATGCTTGGCTATATGAATCAAGAAGCGTTAGCACAAACACAAAATAGCGGCAAAGTCACTTTTTATTCACGAACCAAACAGCGCCTTTGGACAAAGGGTGAAACTTCTGGCTATTTTCTTAATGTTGTGAGTATTTCAACTGATTGTGATAATGATACATTATTGATTTTAGTTGATCCAGTTGGCTCAACTTGCCATACCGGCTCAACAAGTTGTTTTGCTTCGACTAAAACCCAATGGGGATTTTTATTTGAATTAGAACAGATAATTGCAGGGCGTAAAAATGCCGATCCTAAATCATCATATACCGCAAAACTGTATCATGACGGCACTAAGCGCATAGCCCAAAAAGTGGGAGAAGAAGGCGTTGAAACAGCCCTTGCTGCAACAGTTCATGACAGAGAGGAACTAAAAAATGAATCTGCCGATTTAATTTATCATTTATTAGTTTTACTCCAAGACCAGAATCTGTCTTTACAAGATGTCATTGGTATTTTAAAAGCAAGACATAAATAGTTATAATCCATCCAAAGTGCGAGTTATATCGCACTTTGTTTCAATTTTTTTATTCTCATAAAAAAGATAGAATAAATTAGTAAACTGGTAATTTTACCCCGTTAAACATCGTTAATACTTCGGAATTTTTTTCACATAACATAAGTTTGTCTACAGCTTGTCGATTCAAATGAGCCGAAAACTGACTGATAAAATCATACATATAACTGCGTAAATATAATGAGCGAGGAAAAACAATATAGGTCGTGCTGTAAGGAAAAATATGTCCAGCATTAAGTACAACTAAATCGTCATCTGAAGTATTGATCACCGCCATTTTTGCCACAATACCAACGCCGACACCTAATTTAACATAAGTTTTAATTAACTCAGCATCCGTTGTGCTAAAAACAATATTAGGTGATTGGTTAGCACGCAAGAAAGCTTGATTTAAATCTGAACCATCATTAGAAAAATCATAGCTAACTAACGGATATTTTGAAAGCTCTTCAATCGAAATTAATTTACTTTTGGCAAGCGGATGATCTTTCATCACAATCACAGCTTGATTCCAGTGATAGCAAGGTAAGGCAATCATATCATCGCTAAGCTGTGAGATATCGGTCACAATAGCAAATTCAGCCTGACCTGCTTGAGTTTGTAAAATACATTGAGGAGATGATCCTTGCTCCATATGCAATGTAATATTTGGATATTGCTGCATAAACTGTTGAATCACAACTGGCAATGTATAACGAGCTTGAGTATAGGTAGTGGTAATTGTTAATGAGCCTTGATTTGGTTGACTAAACTCTTTGGCGATAATCTTAATATCATTGGACTTATTGAGGATCTCTCGGGCAAGAGCAATGATTTTTTCACCAACCGGTGTGATTTGAGAAAGGTGTTTACCCACTCGAGTAAATATCTGAACGCCGAGCTCGCCTTCTAATAATTTTATTTGTTTGCTTATACCGGGTTGAGAGGTATACAGTTTTTCGGATGTTAGCGATACATTGAGGTCGTTATTTGCGACCTCAACAATATAGCGTAATTGTTGCAATTTCATAACACTCAAACGCTCCTTTAACTGTATGCCTTTCTTCCTTTTTAATAACATTACAAAAGGAAGAATTGCTAAGGTAAGTCATTTCACAGCCTAGCACAAAAGAATAATTATTTTATACTAAAACGTATACTTTCCTGAAAGTTTTTCACAAAATTAAGACGTGCTTACCTATTTTTTACTATTGATCCATTTGCCATTCACATATTGCATCACCCAACCCGTCGATTTTCCATTAACTTCAGAAGTAACATATTGTTGTTTATTTTTACGGCTAAAACGAACAATTGATGGATTACCATTAGGATCTTTATTTGGTGCTTCGGTCAAATAAATGAATTTTTCGGGCAAGCGCTCTTTAAAACGTTGTAACTCTTCTATCAAAGGTGCGCGTGTTTCTCTTGATTTTGGAAAATTATGCGCCGCCAAAAAGATACCCGCAGCACCGTCACGTAATACAAAATGTGCATCTGACTTGGTGCATTTTAGTTCAGGTAGATCAACTGGGTCTTCTTTTGGTGGTGCAACATCACCATTTTTTAAGATCTTACGCGTATTTTTACAATCAGGATTAGTACAGCCCATATATAGGCCAAATCGCCCTGATTTTAAATGCATTTCTGAACCACATTTTTCGCATTCAATAATTGGCCCTTCATAACTTTTAACCTTAAAGTTACCTTTTTCAACAATAAAACCATCACAAATCGGGTTATTGCCACAGATATGCAGTTTTCTTTCATTATCAAGTAGATAACTATCCATAGCCGTGTGACATTTTGGACAGCGTTTACGGGCTCTTAAAGCATCAGTTTCTGCTGTTTCAGCTTCTTCTAGAATATTTAATGTTTCGTGCTCAGGAATTAAGTTAATGGTCTGTTTACAACGCTCTTTAGGTGGCAACGCATAGCCTGAACAAGCTAAAAATACACCGGTACCAGCAGTCTTAATACCCATTTCACGCCCACAATTTGGACATTTAATTTCAGGTGTTAGCACTAATGGATTAAGCTGCATTCCGCCTTTATCTGGTGCTTGTTCAGCAACCTCAAGATGCTGACTAAAGTCACTGAAAAACTGATCCAGCACTTCACGCCATTCTTGTTTTTTATGAGCAATTTCATCCAGAGCATGTTCCATACGTGCTGTAAAATCATAACTCATTAGATCATTAAAGTTTTCACTAAGTCTATCGGTAACAATTTCACCAATTTTTTCAGCATAAAACCGACGATTATCTAAACGTACATAACCACGATCTTGTATTGTCGAAATAATGGTTGCATAAGTCGATGGTCGCCCAATTTCTCGCTTTTCAAGCTCTTTAACAAGAGATGCTTCGTTATATCTTGCTGGTGGTTTGGTAAAATGTTGATTTGGATTTAAGTTAATTAAATCAAGCTTATCGTTTATCGATAGTGATGGTAATATTTTATCTTCATTATTTTTGGCTAGCTGTGGCTGCACTTTAGTCCAACCATCAAAACGCAATGTCCGACCTTTGGCTTTTAAAGTAAAATCACCTGAATTAACCGTAATTGTTGTTGAGTTATATTCAGCCGATGTCATTTGGCAAGCTACAAATTGGCGCCAAATTAGTTGGTATAATTTAGTGGCATCAGCTTCAACATCACTAAGATTATCAGCTAAGATAGTAACATCTGATGGGCGAATCGCTTCATGTGCTTCTTGCGAGTTCTTTTTACTACTGTATACATTAGCCGATTTTGGTAGATATTTATCGCCAAAATTTTTACCGATATAATCACGTACCATCGCTAACGCATCCTGACTTAAATTGGTCGAGTCAGTACGCATATAGGTAATGTAACCTGCTTCATATAATCTTTGAGCCAACATCATGGTTTTTTTAACACCAAAACCAAGACGAGTACTTGCTGCTTGCTGTAAAGTTGAGGTAATAAAAGGTGCTGTTGGATTACTTTTAGTTGGCTTTTGTTCAATATTAGTTACTTGATATTGGTTTTTACTAAGTTCAGCTAGCGCAATATCAATGGCAATTTTATCTTTAGGTTCGAATGCTTCGTTTTTATAATGAGTAACTTGCAAACTTAATGGCTCATTTTTAGCCGTGTTCAAATCAGCAAACAGATCCCAGTATTCTTCAGGAATGAAAGCATGAATTTCGCGTTCACGCTCAACAACAAGACGTACAGCAACAGATTGTACACGACCAGCTGATAACCCCCTAGCAACCTTTTTCCAAAGTAATGGCGATAGCATAAAGCCAACTACCCGATCCATAAATCGACGTGCTTGCTGGGCGTTAACCCGATCCATATCAAGCATCGATGGTTCATTAAAAGCATTTTTGATCGCCGTTTTGGTAATTTCGTTAAAAACAACACGACGATATTTGCTATCTTCACCACCTATCACGTCTTTAAGATGCCATGCAATGGCTTCCCCTTCTCTATCCAAATCGGTTGCGAGATAGATCATGTCAGCATCTTTAGCCAGTTTTTTCAGTTCAGATACTACCCTTTCTTTACCTGGTAGAATTTCGTAATGCGCTTTCCAACCGTTATATGGATCAACGCTCATGCGATCAACCAATACTTGTTTTTCTGAACGTTTAACTTTTTTCTCAACTTTATCTTTTTTGTCTTTTGTTGATTTTTCAGCTCGTTGGCTGCTACCACTCACAGGTAGATCGCGAATATGACCTACACTTGATTTAACCACGAAATCTTTGCCAAGATATTTATTGATCGTTTTTGCTTTGGCTGGTGATTCGACAATAACAAGGAATTTTCCCATAATTAAACCTTTCTATTCTGTTGTTTGTATTATTTACTATCAATATTTACATCTAGGAGTGATAGTAAATCATCTTTAATTGTTGATACTTTCGTTGCATATTGCTCTTTCTGCTCTGCATCTTCAATTAGTTGAGTAATGGTTTGTGACAACGTGCATCCACGGCGTTTAGCTAAATTAGCCAATCGTTGCCAAACTAAAAACTCCAAATCAATGGATTTTTTCCGAGTATTTTGTTGTTCTGCATTAAAATGGCGCTTTCGCCTTGCACGAATAGTTTGCTTAAGGCGATTATCTAAGTCAGGGTTTAAATGCTGTTTTATCCAATCAACGACACCAGTTGGGTTATGCTCTAATAACAATAACTCATTGACCGCCTGCTGCGCAGCGCTTTTTTCAATATAACGTGTAATTAACTCGCCTTCTAAGTGCCTTTTAACTAGATAATTCCATTTCCAACCACATTCAAGGTTTTCTAACTGTTGATATTTCATCTGTTCACCTTGTGACGCTGTAACTAAATAGCTATTTGTAGCATAATCTGCTCACACAATAAAGAAAATTATTGCGTTTGACAAATTTTTTATAAATCTGTTATCGTGAGCCTCTCATTTCGATCTTTATTTAAGGAATCCTACATAATGGCTAAAGCTGATGTTATTTATATTAATGGCTATATTTACACCGCAGATAAACAAGACAACGTGTGTGAAGCTATCGCAATCGAAAATGGCTATATTATTGCAACAGGCTCCACGCAAGAAATAAATAGCAGTCGCTATGTTGATAATCATACAAAAATTTATGATTTGCAAGGCAAAACAATGATGCCAGGTATTATTGACTCACATTTACACACCTTTTGGGGTGGCATGCAATTATCATCATGTAATTTAAATTACCAAAGTTTAACTATTGATGAGACTTTAGCTATTATTCAAGACTATTTAGATAAAGATAATCCCAATCATAACGCTAATTGGTTGCAAGTCCGTGGTTGGTTACGCCAAGAAGTGTTGCCAATTGGTACAGATATTACTCGTTTTGATCTTGATAAACTCAATACAAAACGCCCTGTTATTTTGTTTTCAAATGATTGCCATACTTTGGTTGCTAACAGTATAGCATTAGAAAAATTTGGTTTAGATAGAAACACTCCTGAACCATCGGATGGTAAAATTGGTCGTACTGATGACGGCGAATTAAATGGTATATTAGAAGATGCCCCAGCCATGCGTGCTTTTGATAGTATTTCTAAACTAACAGATGAACAAGCACTTAATATTGCTAAATTATCGCAAGCAGAATTAAATAAACAAGGCGTTACTGCTGTTATGGATGCTCGAATTACTGAAACTCAAGCCGATGCCTTTTTAAGACTACAGCAACAAGATGGGCTTTCTATCCGCCTGTTTGGCGCTCGGGAATTGCCACCTGATGATGTATCATCAATCGCCGATATTCCAAATGTCATTGAGAAAGTAAAACAGTTTGCCGCTCGTTATGATGATAAAAACTGGCAACCTAAACCAGGCATTAAAATATCACATACTAAGTTATTTGTAGATGGCGTAATGCAAGCACCTTTGATGACTGCACGATTACTTAAACCATATCAGTTAGAAAACGAAAAAGATCGTTACGGTGATCTTTATTATTCCACTGAAATGTTAAATGCATTAATACTTGAATCCGCAAAAGCAGGTTTTCACCCACATATGCATACTGTTGGTGAAGGGGCAATTGAAGTGGTACTTGATGCTATTGAAAAAATGCGAAAAGCCTTACCTGATGCAGATATCCGTCCAAGCACTGCACATAACGAACTAAGCGCAACACACCAGTTTGCCAGATATAAACAATTAAATGCTTGCGTAGTATTTTCTTTCCAGTGGGCTGGTTGTAGTTCAGCAATGGTTGAGCAGTATCAAACTCTATTTGGTCCAGAGCGTTATAATGGATTAGAAGCGCACGGGCAATACATTGATGCTGGTGTAAACTGTGCGTTTGGTAGCGATTGGCCAATTGATCCTTTAAACGAATGGTATGATTTCCAAATTGCTATGACTCGACAAATTGATGCTGATCATCCACGATTAGACAGCGATCGTAATTTAACCATTACTGAAGTATTGCGTAGTGCTACTATCAATGCTGCATATGTATTAAATCAAGATGAATATATTGGTTCAATTGAAAAAGGTAAATTTGCTGATTTAATTATTTTAGATCGCAACCCATTTACCATACCAACTAATGATATCCAAAACGTTAACGTGTTAACAACTATTGTTGGCGGTAAAACGGTTTATCAAAATGATGTAATTTAAAATTTAAATTTTTTATGTCAAATTACTACACCACAATTATTAGTGGTGTAGCATAAATAATTATCCAAGCTTTAATCAACTTCAATTGCTTTTGATTTTTCTGTTTCCACCGCTGTCGTTTTTGTGAAATGTAAGATAGCAGCAATAATCAATGCTCCGATAAACATATCAATCACATACCATATGGCTCCCTTAGTCACTCCCCCTAACGCTACTAGACCACCGAATGCGACAAGCGAATCTATGCCATTTATCATGCCTAACAAACCTGCAACCGCTGTACCAACAACAATTGCAATGATAACGCGTTTAGGATCTTTGGCGGCAAAAGGAATGGCACCTTCGGTTATCCCAGCTAACGATAAGAAAAAAGCTGTTATTCCAAACTCTTTTTCTTCTTTAGTATATTTTGAACGTGAAATAATCAATGATGACACCGCTAAACCTAATGGTGGAATAGCGCAGCACATACGAAACACGCCATTTGGACCATAAACTCCCTCAGCCATTGCTGCTAGGGTAAATGCAGTCGCCGCTTTACTACATGGTCCTCCCATATCAAGCGCCGCTAATACTCCGATTCCAATACCTAAAAATGCGGCATTCACCTCTGACATCCCTTTTAAAGTAGCGACCATAACTTTAACAAACCAATCGAGAGGATAAGATAATCCATAAATGTAAAGTGGTGCCATCACTAATATCGTCACCGTAGGGATGATCATCACTGGCATAATCGAGGCAATTACCGGATGGACTTTAATCGTTTTCAACCATTTCACGAAATAGCCGATTAAAATACCAAAAATCATTGCACCAATAAATCCTGTACTAACTTGATTATAACCAACCGGATTATTAACCACATAGCCCATAATAAATGCAGGCGCTAAAGCTGCATTGCCACCAATAGAGTAAGCCATATACGCAGCAAGTACTGGAACCATCATAGCAAAACCATATAAGGCAACTTGCTTTAAATCAATAAAGAATTGATTACTTGGCTCAATATTGCCATTGGTCACATTTCCTGTCATTAACACAATTGAAAAAAGAATTCCCGATGTGAGAATGACAGGTAAAAACTTACTGATCCCCGTATTTAAAGCTCTAAATATCTCTTTACCGATACTATCTTTAACAACCTTTGCCGATGTTTTCTCAGCATTATTAAAAATATTGGCAGTATTTTTAACTGCTTCACCCGTACTTACTTTTATGACATTTTTATAAGGCTCAAGCCTATCAGCATTTTCAATTGAAATATCAGTCGCTAATAAAATTATATCGGCATTTTTAAGATCTTGTTCAGTTAATGAATTTTCAATACCTGCAGCACCTTGGGTTTCGACTTTATAATCCCAACCGCGTTTTTTCGCTTCATTTTCAATTTTTTGCTTAGCAATATATGTATGCGCCATCCCTGCGGTACACGCACAAATCGCAACAATTTTTTTTCTAATCATATAAACCTCTAATCTTATTTGCCACAGATTGAATATCGCTTTTGAGCAAATCTTCGACAAAATCATCATTAGCTAAATTCGATGCTAATTTAGCAATAATGGATAAATGCTCTTTATTGGCATGCTCTGGCGCACCAATTAAAATAACTAATTTAACTTTATTACCATTATTCCAAACTATGCCATCAATATATTTACCGACAACAATAAATGGTGTATTAACCGCTGTACTTTTAGCATGAGGCAATGCAATATCTGGCAACACATCTGTTTCCATTTCTTGCTCATGATCCATCACATCTTCAAAAAAACTTTTAACATCTATTAAATAAGGTTGGCTAGTTTGAGCCATTAAATTAATGATGGATGATTTCTGATTCGTAACTTCACTGGTTAAATCAACCGATAAAACAGGGATTGACTGCATAAATAGATCCTCTTTATTAATGATAACTGCCCAAGATAAATTAATTTTCATTTCTTTGCATTTAATGTACAACAATTGATTTATGCTGACATTTATTTTGTCTGACAAATAATAGATGGATCACAAATATGAAAAGTTTAACTCAAAGTTTTAATCAATCCATCTAGATTAAATTGATCAGAAATAACTCGTAATATTGCATTAAAGTTTATAATTTACCCGCTCTGGCGTTTTTTACAAAAAATTAGCTTGCATAATTATTATAATATGGCAGAATTCCCTGCCGCTTTAAGCGGGTAAAAAGGCAAAACTATACTTAGTAGTTTTTTATTGTTTTTTGGACAGAGGAGCAAAATAAGTCATGTCCGCAATAAAAATGAAACGAGTTTTAACCACTCCTGCATTAATTGCATTTGGTTTAGCTTATATGGTTCCTTTAGGAATCTTCACCACTTATGGGGAAGTTACCGTTGCTAGTAACGGACACTTACCTGTAGCTTACATTATTACTCTTGCTATGATCTTCTTTACAGCATTGAGCTATTGCCGAATGGCAAATAAGCTTCCAATTGCTGGTTCTGCTTATTCTTATGTACAACGTACTTTTGGTGGAAAAGTTGGTTTTTTAGTAGGTTGGGCACAGATCCTTGATTACCTATTTTTACCAATATTAAATTATTTGGTATTAGGTATTTATCTTAATGAAGCATTTCCAAGTATTCCTGCTTATGTTTTTGTACTTGGTTCATTGTGTAGTGTTAGCTTATTAAACTATTTAGGTATTAAATTAATTAATTCAGTAAATTTTACATTGATTATCATTCAGATTTTTTTTATTGGATTATTTATCTTTTTAATCTTAACTAATGTAAGTCTAACTCCAGAAGCGATGATAAAGCCTCTGCAAGTTAATGCTGGTGATTTTAACGGTTTGCTCTCTGGCGCAGCAATTTTATGCCTAGCCTTTTTAGGTTTTGATGCCATTGCTACCCTAGCTGAAGAGTCTAATGATGCACAAAAATCACTACCAAGAGCGATTATATGGACAGTTCTTATTGCAGGCTGTATCTTTTTAGTTGTCTCTTACTGTGCTCACTTAGCTTATCCCGTATGGCAGGATTTTATAGATAATAAGGATACTGCAAGTTTAGACGTGGTTCGTCGAGTTGGTGATATTAGTCAGCTAGGGGGAAATTTTATGTATAACTTCTTCCAAGCGGCTTATTTAACGGGTGTCTTTGCCTCGGCAATGACTGCGCAAACCAGTGTATCACGAATTTTCTATGCCATGGGGCGAGAAGGCGTGTTACCTAAACAAATTTTTTATAAGGTTCACCCCCGCTTTAGAACACCTTATTTATCGATTATTTTTGTCGCCTGTTTTTCACTATTATCATTAGTGTTAGAACTGAGTTTGGTTGTTTCTATGATCAGCTTTGGTGCTTTAGTTGCATTTACTTTTGTTAATTTGTGTGTAATTAAAAGCTACTTAAGCGATATCAAGGCAAAAACAGTTTCTGTCCTATTTAAATATGGGCTGTTGCCATCCATTGGTGTATTACTTTCATTATGGTTATGGACAAGTCTTGATGCGACAGCGATGATTGTTGGTTTAGTTTGGTTATCTATTGGATTTATTTATTTAATTTATCTAACGAAAGGTTTTACCAAAAAATTACCATCAATTGATCATAAAGAATTGAATTCAATAATTAAAGATTAATTTAATCTTTTTAAACAGGTCTACTTAAAAGTATTTAGTTATGCCCTTTTTAATAATTCCGTCGACCTTAGTCGACGGAATTATTGAAATATTTATTAATTGAGTTAATTATTCACCAAAACCTGTCGCAAATAATTCACGAATTTCGTCCATTGCAGCTTGTTCGTCTTCACCATCACAGATAATTTCAACAGTTGCCCCGCCTTTAACTCCTGCACCAAGCAAACCCATCATACTTTTTAATTTAATTGCTTTATCATTATACACAAGCTCAATTGATGATTGATAACGACCTGCTAATTTAACTAGTGTTGTTACAGGGCGAGCATGCAAACCTGTTGAATTTTTTACTACCATTTGCTCTTTTAACATAATAAAGTCCTTATTTTTATCTTAAAGTTAATACAATACCTGTATTTATATCATAAATTAATCGACTATGCTTCTTTTTTAAGAGTAAATTTGTATAATTTATATAAACCATATGTTTGTCTAAATTTGGTATGAAAGTTACACCCAAAAATAACGTACAACATGAAAAAAGATAGGTGCTGCAAAACACACAGAATCTAAACGATCAAGCATTCCACCATGACCACTGATAAAATTTCCCCAATCTTTTATACCTTTATCACGTTTGATGGCTGACATAACCAGGCCTCCCAAAAAACCTAGTAACGTAACAATAAGTGAAATTAAACCTGCTTGTACACAACTAAAAGGTGTTATCTTAAATAGACACGCACCTATTAAACTTGCTAATAAGGTTCCCCCTATAAACCCTTCAACCGTTTTAGATGGTGATAAATTTGGGATAATTTTGTGCTTACCAAATAATTTGCCAAACACATATTGAAAGGTGTCTGAAAGTTCAATAATCAACAATAAAAAAGCAGTCAAAAGAAGATTACGATCTTGATAATTGTCGATTGGTAATATTAATAGTGCTGGTACAAAAGAGATGTTATAAACTGTAATCATTAGTCCCCATTGCACTTTAGCCGTTCGTTCTAAAAAATTATTGGTTGAACCAGTTATTGCCGCCAAAATGGCTAATAATAAAAAACCATAAACAGGAATAAAAACGCAAAACAATCCATACCACGACATAGCTACTAAAATATATTGCAAAGGTAAAGCTATAAAATAAGCAAACATCAAAGCATAAGAATCATAATGATTAACAGGCGTTATGGTTAAAAATTCACGTAAAGCAATGACAGATAATATAAAGAACAGAAAAATTACAGCAAATTTGCCTAAAAAAAAAGCAATACTAATAACTGCTACCATTACCCACCATGCATTAATGCGAGTGTTGAGATTATCAATTACACTATTTGAACCACCAAGATGCCGTTTTAATAGCCAACCTACAGTAGAGGCAATGGCAAGAAAAATACCGATACCTAAAAATAGTAATAAAATATCAATTTGATGACTAGACATTGTTGTTTCTCCTTTTTATTTATTTGCTATTAACGTAAAGCTTTTTTGCTATAACTTTATTATCAAGACTAGATAATGCCACTAAACCATGCTCCTATTAACAATATAATTTGTATAATCAGTAATGTTATTTGTTTTCTAAATAACCTTAACGTACCTTGTTGGCGTTCAATGATAGTCCGTTTTGTTAACTGATTGGACTTAATTAAATGAAGGGTTAACAGTGCATTATCTAACTCAATAAGTGTATTGGCGAGTTGTTTATTGCGAGTAGACAAATATTTAAACAGTTGTTTATCAAACTGAATTCGTAATGTGTAATAAATCCCAATCAGTCCCATAATAAAAGCAGCAAAACAAAATAAGGTTAATGGTAAAGCATTGTTAATCATCCAATTAGAGATCAATCCAAAGCATAATGCTGTAATAGTGAAAAATAACAATAATAAACCAATTGATAAACTGATAGTCAGTAAACTACAAAATGTCACAAGTGATGTTTGACAATCTGTTGTAAATTTTTTGGGTTCATCATGATTTAACATACTGACTTCCTTTTTTTATTTGTAAAAACCAGTCTAACAAAATTATTCGTTGCTTGGCTGTAATAACAATTGTATGACGGCGTTCTTTTACCATACTTATTGCTTCATCTAAGTTCGATGCTCTTTTAGTTAACAATAACCAAGCAATAATTGCGGTAGCACTGCGCGAATATCCCAAAGCACAACAGACTAATAATTTACCTTTTTTGTAATGCTGATTAATAATTTCAGCTGCTTGCTGACATTGTTCAATCGTCAGTGGCGTCATATCTAATACAGGGATGAGATTGTACTGACCATTAAAATGAGGAATTGGTAATTCAGCGCAAAGATCAACAATTGAGAAAAAATGATTTGTGCGCAAAGTATTATTGGAAGGTATTCTACCTAAATAAACATTATCACAAATCAAATCTACCGACTTATTTTTAAATGTCCACAATCGTGAATTAACCCATATAATCACAAAATAAGGCAGATATAAAATAGTAACTGCAAGATTAAATTTTCCATTAGTCTGTTTTTGAAAACCGACTGTACCAACTAATAAATAGTTTACTGAAACTAATAAAAATGCAACAGAAAACCATAATAACCATAATGCCCATGAATAAAAGTAAATAGCAATAGAAAAGGAAAATGCAAACAGTAAAAAATAAACGCTACTCCAAAAATACTGCTTAGGTAATTGGTAATTTTTTATTGGTGATAGACTATCATTTGGCCATAACCAAATACAGAAACACCCTACTCCGACCCCTGTAGGGACGTCAAAAAAGTGATGTTGCCAAGTTGTTAATACAGATAAAGCAATTAATAAACACCAAATATGTAAAATATAGCGCCTCACACCACGAAAATAGCCAACATAAAATTGCCATAAAATAACCAATAATGTAATGTGAAGCGATGGCGCTTGATTAAAAGGTTTATCAAATCCCATCAAAATATCAAATAATAATCCCGATAATCCATCTAATGTTGGGAGCTCAAAAGAAAACTTAAGCGGAAAAATCAAAAAACAGATAATACAAATAATCTGAGCGGATAAAAGTCGAAGACAAAGTATTTTTAGAGCTCGATGAGAGCAAACAAGTAATATTGCTAGTCCATACATAAGGTCTATCGACCAATAAGGTACGATAGACCAAGACCACAATGGAATTGAATGTTCCCATTTAAAAACTATACTTCCTACATCACTACGTGTAGAGGTAAACCAATTGGCAAAATTATAGCTAGTAAAAAAGAAAATAGCTAAACAAATTAACCATATAAACTTATAAATAGTTAGCTTATTAAATCCTAGTTTTACTTTATCCATTATTTTATTCGTTGTGCTAGCGATACAGTAAAAATCCCCCACTGATCAATACGCATTGTTATTTTTTTAAACCCAGCAGTTGCAACCAACTGATCCATTTCACGTTGAGTTCGTCTTCGCATAATCCATGGTTGACCATCACGATGTGATGTTAACGCTCTTGCTATAAATTCCAATTGAGGATGCCATGGCTGATTGGTATAAATTAAATATCCCCCTTCAGGTATTGAGTCAGCAAGGCCAGATAAAGAGTTACGTAGCAACTGATTATCACTAAACAGCTCATACAAACCAGATACAACAGCTAAAGTTGGTTTAGGTGATAATTGGGCTAGTTGCTCACGATTAAAAGCATCACCTTTTTCAAAACGTGCTATATTTACTAATCCTTTCTCTTCTATTAATGTTTGACCTGCAAGCACATTAATATCACTATAATCTCGTAGTAAAATCGAATTGGGTTTATTGGCAATTTGATTAATCGTTTCTAAAATATAACGCCCATGCCCTGCTGCTATATCAACAATATCGACAGAATAGTTCTGATCATATAATTTATTGATAGCTAGTTTTAATAGCTCTTCAAGATGTACTTTTCGTTGTCGAATTCCTCGCCAACCAATAGATTGTAAATAAACATAATCAAAAAAACGCCCCAATTTTGATGTTCCCGATGGTTCATTACGGTAAACATAATCAAGCGCACTACCCGAATCAAATCCCGTATCGATACCAAGCCTAATTCCGTCAGATATTTTACTGACATATTTTAAATTGGCTTTAATAAACTTCCAGTATATAGGTTTAATCAAACCCGATGGAGGCATCGTTAAATTATCTGCTTCTTGCCTAGTATATCCTACAAGATCAGCATTAACTAATGGCGGTACACAAATTTGATTGGCGAAACAACCAATAATAAATCGTCTTGCACGATCGATAGCGAATTTTCGTTCTTTTTCGCCAAATGTATCATGATAAAACCCTGGGAGAATGTGAAATTCTTTTTGTTGTGTGCCCAAATTATCGTAAAACTGTCTTTGCGGTTTTCGTCTTACTACATAATCCGATCCAGAAACTAACAATTGTGTTGGGACGGTAATTGCATTTGCATCTTTAACAACACGATCTGATACTGAATATAAATCAAGCAAAAGTCGTACAGAAATAGGTCGAGTAATTAATGGGTCTTTTGTAAACGAAGTTGCTCTTTCTAAATCATGCGTTAATAAATTAGGTTTGACATAACTATTAACAAAAAAATTCCCTTTCAAATTATATAGTAATTTCAATCCTGGCACCGCTAATGGTACATATAATTTTACGCTAAAAGCTGGTGAACCTAATACCAAGGCACGAATATTTGGCACATAGTCATGTACCCATGCCGAAGCAATCACAGCACCAACACTTTGGGCTATAATAGCAATATCTTCTTGACGGAGGTTATACTCCTGCATGATGTGTTCAATGAAACAGTTAGCATCTTTAATTAATGTTGCAAAATTAGGAGCATCACCTCGCTCACCTTCTGATTGACCATTACCTCTAGCATCCCAAGCAAAGATTTGATAATCTGGTAGATTTAATTCATCAGCAAGATGTGCAACACGTCCTGAATGTTCATGCCCACGATGAAAAATGACTATTGCTTTAGGTTGATTAGCATTGCTATCAATAACAGGCCAATAGCGATAGAATAACTGACAGCCATCATAACTAATAAATGTTTTTTGTTGCTGTTGACGCATATTTCCCCTCGTTATTTTTGGACTTCTTGAATGCCATTTCGTATTCTGTTAATTACAGTACAAACAAGCAAAATACTAATGATCCATAATAGCGCATTGATGTAACTTAAAGGTAATAAATAAGTGGCAATCGCTAGACTAATTCCACCAAGCACAAATGCTCGATCGCTCTTACCCATTGGTCCATCATACCGCCGTGAAGCACCAATCATAACACCTAGCACGCCACTGTATTCTGTTAATAACGACAATAAAACCACTAAAATGACTAAATAGTTATTGACACATTCAATTTGTGTAAAAATGAGTAACAATGCGCTATCAGACACAACATCACAAATTTCGTTTAAATAAGCACCTAAATTTGATTTTTGGTAATATTCTCTTGCTAATATACCATCAATGGCATTAAGTGCCATACGGATAAACATCCATATTGGAATAAGAAAAAAAATCCATTGATATTTGGCTAATACTCCAACAATCAAAGCGATAAAAATCGATCCAAATCCAGCTATTAATGTTACTTGATTGGCGGTAAAATTTGCTTTATAAAGAGCATTGGCATATGGTCTAAGTAATGCTTGAAATTTTGGTTTTAATTGATAAATCGACAACACAACTAACTGATCCTCCTTGTAAATGCATTACTATGAATAATTTTATACATTATCACATAGTTATATGTCATTATAATGATTAAAAAATACGTTGTAATTGGGTATACCTTAATGAGCTAACAATAAAATGTAAACGATTTAGCACGTTCACTTCTCCCGCTCCATCATCAAAATCCAAATACAATAAATTAAGTTTAGGATTCAAGTCACGCATACGTTTTTCAACACCTTTTGAAACCACATGATTAGCAATACAGCCAAAAGGTTGCAAACTAATGACATTGTTAATACCATACTCAGCAAAACTCATGATGCCTGCTGGAATCAACCAGCCTTCTCCAAATTGGTTACTTAAATTAAGAATTTGTTCAGCTTTTTTTGCTATATCACGGATATTATGAAATGGTTGATAATATTTAAAATTAGCCAGAATTTGATTAGTTTTATCAATATAACGTTGTGCAATCTTCTCAAAAAAGTGTAATAAATAGGAAAGATACCTTTTCGATTCAAGGTGATTATCAATATTACTATCAAAATTTACAAAGCCTTGAACAAAAAATTCGAGCATTGGAGGTATCACTGGCTCAATGCCTTGATCAATTAACCAATCAATACTGTGTTGGTTACCAAAATTATTATATTTAACATAGATTTCACCTACAATACCAATTTGTGGGCAATTTTTGTTTAGAACTTCTACTTGGTTAAAATCAGCAACTGCTTCGGCTAATAGTGTATAAATTGCTTTATGACCTTTATACTGACTAATAGCCTGCTCTAATTTTCTTATGTAAAGATCCTTGAGTTGATCAACTTGTTGTTTTATCTTTGCTCTAGGCGCTACAGCGTAATACATTTTAGCTAATGAATCAGTAAACAACATAGCAAAAAAAGAAGTTGGCAGTGCTTTAAGCCAATTAATTTTAAAACCTGGCTGTTCACTCTGATTCATGTTCTTAGGACTAAGTGATATGATTGGTATATCTTCAAAACCATTACTAATCATGGCCTTTTTAATTAATGATAGATAACTACTTGCACGACACTGTCCCCCTGTCTGAGTAATTCCAATCGCAACTTCGTCACGATTATACTTACCAGATTGAAGAGCTTTGATAATATCGCCAACAATAATGGTTGCTGGATAGCAAATCTCGTTATTACAATATCTTAATCCCCACTCAACCGAAGTTTTATCTGGTTTTGGCAATGTTTCTAGTTTATAGCCCAATAATGCAAATACTGACGGTAAAATTGGCGAATAAAAGTCAGAAAGAAACGGAGCTAGTATCGTCCTACGCTGTTTATCTTGTTTATTAAAAATATCTATTTTTTTACGTTCAAGAGATTTTAATGGCTGTTGGTGATTCATACGGATAGATTCAATTATTGACCGCAAACGTAAACGAACGGATCCCGTTGCTGAAATTTCATCAACACGAATAATCGTGCAGGTTTTGCCTTTTGATTCTAATATCGCTTTACATTCATCGGTGACAATCGCATCAGGTCCGCAACCGAATGAATTGAGTTGAACGAATTGAATATTATTTGCTTGTTGTGCCACAAAGGTTGCCGCAGCATATAAACGATTTGGATAACTCCACTGTGAACAAATTTGTAGTTCTGGTGACAATTGATTGATCGCTCCCAATACCGAATCTTCAGTAATCACATCGCAACCAAGTGCATTTAAGATTTCGGGAGTTTTATGGTTTATTAAACTGTCACTATGATAAGGACGCCCCGCTAAAACAAATACATAACGTCCTGTTTGTTTAGCATTATTTAAGACTTCAATTGCTTTATTATAAAGTGATTTTTTAAATTCAGATTGAGCAATTATTGCACTAGAAAATGCTTTCTCTGCCACAGCTTTATTAATACCTAACGAAGTTAAATATTTAATACAGCCTTTTTTAAGTAATTTAATATTGGTGAAATTAATAACCGGATGATCAATTGGCAAGCCATATTTAATTTCGGGATTAATAGCACTATTTACCACTTCAGCATAACTACTGACTATTGGACAGTTATAACTATTCACAGCATTATCAAACTGCGCAAACTCAAAAACCACCATGGGCATAAAAATACGATCAACCTTTTGTTCAATAAGTTCCATAATGTGCCCATGCACCAACTTAGCAGGAAAACAAACACTATCAGACATGACTGTTCCTGCCCCTTTTTCATAAATAGCATTGGTCGAAAATGGCGAAAGAGTAACTTTAATGCCACTGTGAGTTAATAACGTATGCCAAAAAGGAAAATTTTCGTATTGCCCTAACACTCGCGGAATACCAATATTAATTTTTACATCAGAGGTTGAAATTGCAATACGATCAA
Organism: Gilliamella sp. BG7; assembly: GCF_046635565.1. Classification (NCBI taxonomy): domain Bacteria; kingdom Pseudomonadati; phylum Pseudomonadota; class Gammaproteobacteria; order Orbales; family Orbaceae; genus Gilliamella; species Gilliamella sp. BG7. Next base: position 88,629 of record NZ_JBIDFB010000008.1, read on the forward strand.
ATAACAACGCATTTTTATAATCAAACATATTAAATGAATTGTTATCTTTTTGAGGATTATTACTTAAAAAACGTTCACATTTATTGCCTGAATAATAGCGTTTCCCATTAGCAAAACGATAAATTACAATATCGCATTTATTTTCGCACCCTTTACAACGCGAAGGTTTAGCTTTGTTATCTTCGGCTTTGTATAAATTGTTTAAACCAATAAATGTTGATGCTATTGGGTTTTGTTGATAGTGATTTTTTACTACTAATGCAGAGCCATAAGCCCCCATTAATTCAGGTATATTAGAACTCGTAATTTGTGCACCAGTTAATTGTTCTAACGCTCTAAAAACTGCTGGATTTTTAAAAGTTCCTCCTTGTACCACAATATGATCACCTAGTTTTCGCATATCGTGGAGTTTTAATACTTTGTGAATCGCATTTTTTATGACTGAAAAAGCCAACCCAGCTGAAATATCACCAACGGTAGCATTCTCGCGCAAAGCTTGTTTAACTTTAGAATTCATAAAAACAGTGCATCGTGTACCTAAATCGCAAGGGCTTGTTGATTTACAAGCCGCATCAGCAAAGTCGATCGTATTAAAATTAAGTGATTTAGCAAATGTTTCAATAAACGACCCACATCCTGATGAACAAGCTTCATTAAGTTCAATATGATTAACAACACCATTGGATATAAAAATAGCTTTCATATCTTGGCCGCCGATATCCATTACAAAGCTTACCTCAGGATCGATATGTTTTGCAGCGGCAAAATGCGCCATCGTTTCAACAAGTCCATCGTCAAAAGCAAAAGCTGCTTTTAATAGCTCTTCGCCATAACCTGTAACACCTGTGCGAGCAATAACAATGTTTTTACTTGATGATGCAATTTCTTGCTTTAATTGTGTTAAACCTTTGCTTAAAGCACCAATAGAGTGACCATTATTTGGTGCATAATAGGTAAAAAGCAACTCATCATCTTCACCAACTAAGGTAATTTTTGTAGTTGTAGATCCACTATCAATACCTAAAAAAGCGTTTTGTTTTTGATAATCAGCTAGCTCAATTTTAGGAATTTCAATATATTTTCTTTGTTTTTTCCAATCATCAAAAGGCAATAATTTATTAAATAATGGATTTAATCTAAAAGACTGTTTAGTGGTTATTTTTGTTGAGGCATTTAATTTTGCAATAAAATCAGTAATTGAAAGTTCAGTACGATCCAAAAAATGAATTGCAGCTCCCCAAGCCGACAATAAGGTGGGATGTTCAGTTTTTACAATTTGATCTTCAGTTAGCTTTAAAGTCTCTAAAGCCGCTTTACCAAGTGTTGGAATAAATGAAAATGGTCCACCAATTAACATCACTTTTGGTACAACGTCATAACCACGCGCTAAGGTGTTAACTAACTGAATACAAACGGCATGCAAAACAGAATATGCGATATTTTCTTTTGAAACGTTACGACTAATCAGATTTTGGACATCGGTTTTAGCAAAAACACCACAACGAGAAGCGATTGGGTAAATTTTGTTGTGATTTTGGGCGAGAAGATCGAATTGTTGAACTGGAGTATTAAGTAACGTTGCCATCTGATCAATAAACGCTCCAGTTCCACCAGCACAACTGCCATTCATACGAATATCTGGTGGACGATCTGGGAAGAAGAAGATCATCTTACTATCTTCTCCCCCTATATCAATCAATGTTCTTACTTCGGAATATTTTCGTTGCACAACTTCTGAAGCAGCTACCACTTCTTGAATAAAAGCAATCTCTGCTTTTTCCGAAATCCCCATTCCTGCCGAACCAGTCACTTTCACCGACAAGATAATATTATTGCCAAGTTTTTGTACTATCTCATCTAATAATCGCAACACAGTTGCTATAACATGGGTATTATGGCGAACATAATTGGTATACACAAAGTTATCATGCTCATCAAGTAACACACATTTAGCTGTTGTAGAACCAACATCCAATCCTAACTTATATAGTTTTGACATAATAAACTCACATTTAGCAAGAATATAGCTAACTATTAAAAAATTAATTTTATTTTTATAAATGACAATTATAGCTAAATGTTTAAATTTTTTAATAGTTCTGTTTAAAAAATATCTCTCAGTAGATAATAACAGTGTCAAAAAGTTTCCGGTAACTATACGTTTCAGTATATTTTTATAAATAAATGTTACAAGTCCTTCTCTAATCCTTGCTTAGCTATCGCAATCACATTTTTCAAATCAACACCTTGTGCTTTGGCAGCAAAAATACAACCGCAATAACATTGACGATACACATCATACTCCTTGCATAATTCAATAGAGCGTTTATAACCGTTATTTTTTTTGAAATCAGAAGGTAGATAATTGACCGAAAAGATCTCTTGAATTTCAAACCCCAGTTCGTTTATTTTTTGGCTATTCTTTTTAGGGCTTAGTGTTAAAGCACTTGCAAAATAGTCAAAGCCCAATTCTTGTGCTTTAATTGCGGCCAGATCTAATCGCATTTTGTAACAAATATGACAACGCTCGCCGCCTTCGGGCGCATCACGCAAATGACCAACTTGTTTAATAAATTCTGCTGGCTGATAAGGTGCTTCTAAGAATTGAACGTTATTACCTGTTTTTTGATTAAAGTCAGCAATAAATTTCTGTTGCACCACACTACGGTGCTCATATTCAACTCTAGGATGGATATTAGAATTAGCAAAATAAATCGTAATATCTGCATATTGTGCTAAATACTCTAAAACATAAGTACTACAAGGTGCACAACAACTATGAATTAATAACTTTGGTCGAACTGATTCTGATTGCCAATTATTAATCACTTCTTTTAAAACAGAATCGTAATTTACTTTATTATGTGGATTTAATTTTTCGAGAATATTTTTAGCATTAATTAACATGGGGACTCATTTATTTTGTTTTCTATTTTTTGGGGTCTAGCTAACTAAGATCTTAGTCGGCCAATTATGATATAGCTATACACACTAACCTTCAAGGAAAAAACTAAAATTCTATATCTAACTTTATGAAACTGACATATTTTTATATATAACAAATGAGGTTTATCATAAAGCTAAAAAAGAAATTCAAACATATTAATACAGCTGCAAATTAGTGCCATTGCTGACGTTGTTGTATCAATCAATTTTTATTTGATTATTTATAATAAATGAACTATTGCTAATTTAATTTTCTCTCCTAGCATTTGTCGACATTATCTTTTGAACATAACGTTTTTCTAAAATAAATGCGATACAAAAATAGACAATGGTTAATATCCACAAATGCCAATATTGCTGACTAAATTCGGAAAAACTTGCTCCCATTTGATTTATTTTTACTGACCCTACTATAGCTGGTACAGCTGGAAATATATAGCCAATAAAATGGAACAAAGGAGGCATCAATTCTTTTGGCCAAGATAATCCTGTAACAAAAAAGATAATCATACTTGACGGTATAATTAAGCAAAACACATCACTTACCGTATGGACAAAATATGAAACAATTTTACCTAATAACGAAGTGGACAAAATAAAAGGAAGAATAAATAGTAAGGAAACAGATAGATGACTTAGGCGCGGTAAGTCATACCAATAGTTAGCAAATACGGTATAAATAATAAAATAGATTAAATAAAGCACTAAATAAGTCAATAATTTACCAGAAAGCAGGAATAATGCCGATGAAACCGTGTGATTCTGTTTATTAATAAAGGCTATTTCAAAATCAGAATTTTTACTAAATAGACGGCATAAAATACTACCGATAAATAATGTCTGATTTAAGATCAAAATAAAAGCGGCTGGAATAATATAGGTTGCATATCCTGATTGAGGATTAAATAAACTAATTAACTGGCTATTAAAAGGAGAAACATTATTATTTGCCACTGCAGGGTCGACACCTTGCGCTATTTTGCGTGAAATTGAAATTTTAGCGCCAAAATTACTGGCAACGGTATTAATGGCGGTAGCAACATTACTATAAATTAAAATATAGCTCGCATCGCCATAATATGACACTGGGCTAGTTTTTCCTTCTAATATATTCTTTTGAAAACGGTAAGGTATGAGTACAACTCCATATATTTTACGTTCTTCGATAAGTTTTTTAGCCGTTTCTAAGTCTGCAATATGTAAGTCTATATTGATGGACTTATTAGCATCAAGTTGTCTTACTAGATCTCGACTGTAATTGGTATGATCTTGGTCAATAACAGCAATAGGAACATCTCGGATTGCTTCATGTAAATAAGGTTGTGGGTAAAAGATGAAATAGATAAATATTCCCACAAACATAACGCTAACTATCGCTTTGGTTTGGAAAATTCGTTTTAATTCATCATAGGAAATTAATAGTAAAGATTTAATCATATCAACCGCCTACGGATCTTTCGTAAAAAAAGATAAACAAGAATAGCCATAACACTTAATTGGATCACTAAATAAACAAACGGTTGTAAGGAAGTTACTATATTTGGCGATCTTAATGTTTGATCAAGACGAATTTGTATATACCATGTTACAGGTAATAAAGCACTCCAAATATAAGCAAAGGTATTCATTGCAATCCGAGGGAAAATAAGCCCAGTAAATCCAAACGCAGGTGATGCTACTAAGCTTGCAGTGCCATAAGCTTGTGCTAGTGTTGATCCCGTTAAACCAAAGAAAATGCCATACAAACATGAAGTCAAAATAAAGCCTATATCACCAAGTATAAGCAATATTAAATGTCCATTTAAAGGTAAATTAAAATTAGCAATTAAAACCGTATCAAATAGAATCAAGCAAAATAAAAAATAGATAAAATAAGGAATAATGCGTCCTAATAAAAAGATAAAAATATTATGATTAGCTAATTTTAATATTTGCTGATACCCCGTTCCAGTAAAACGATCACGAGTAATACTAGTAACCATGGCCATCATAATAATGATTTGTAATATAGTAGGAATTAAACCACTAATTAACGTATATAGATAATTTAAAGTTGGATTATATAAAGGATGTAAACTTGTCGGTATAGTTTGCATTTGGCTTTGTGCAACTGGTGAAGCAATTCCTTTTTCTAATAATCCTTGCAATACTATTTGACTATTTGCTGTTTTCAATGCGGAACTCATCGCCCGAAAAATAATCGTTCCAGCTGACATATACTGATTATTATAAAAAGCGACAACTTCTGGCTGATGACCAGCTATAAGATCTTTTTCAAACTCATGCTGAATGAAAAGCACAGCATAAACATCACCTTTAATCAACGCATGTTTAGCTGAGGTAAGATCTTGATAACGTTCAGCTACCTGTAGCTGAGGTGAAGCAGCAACTTGTTGAATCAATAAGCGAGATGATTTGGTTGTATCTTGATCAACAACAGCAATAGGTACCTGAGTAATAACACCGGCATGGTACATATAAAAAAATAAAAAAATAAATAATAAAGGATAGATGAAAACTAATAAACACAAAATACGTTGTTTAATTAATTTACGAAGTTCCCATCCAATTACTTGAAATAGCCGGTGATACATTAATATCGTTCCTTTTTGTCTAAAATCTCGATATTATTCAAGCTAGCGAGATTGCCACTTTGTAGTAACACTCATTCCTGGGCGGAGACCTGACACTTTATTAATTGGTTTAGCACGCATTTCAAAAGTCTTTAAGTCAAAATCACCCGTTGCTTTAGTCGCCTGCCAATTCGCATATTGACCTAAAGCATTTAATACAGTGACTTTAACATCTATAATCTGATTATTTAATGCCGGTACTCTTACTTGAAACGTATCACCAACTTTAAGGTTTCCCAGCAAATCTTCACGTATATTAAAAGTAAACCAAATATCATTTAAATCAATAATAGAATAAAGCGGAGTACCTGGACTGTATAATTGCCCTGTTTCAGCAACTCGAGTCGTAATTTGACCGTTAATTGGAGAAACTAAAGTTAATTCATTAACATCAGCTTTTACTTGCGCCAATGCTGATTCTGATTGTTCAACTTGCACATCGGCTAATTTTTTCTGTTCTACACTGCTACCGTTTTCGGCTAGTGATAAGTTAGCTTTAGCGGCTTCATAAGCTTTAATGGCCGCTTGATATTGATTAAAGGATTCATCATAGCTTTGCTTTGAAACAGTGCCATTTTTAGCTAAGCGATTAATTCTTTCATAGCTAGTTTGAGCTAAATCTAAATCTGATTTAGCTTTATCTAACTGCGCTTTTTGCACATCAATTGTTTCTGGTCTAGTGCTATAAGTATTATCACGACTCGCCATTGCTACTTTTAATTGCGCTTCTGCTGTTGCAAGCTGAGCTAACAATGCAGGATTTGAAAGAGTAAGAAGAACTTCACCCTGCTTAACATCGTCACCAACATCATAATTAAATTGATTTACTCGACCTTGAACTCTGGCAGCAACATCAACACGATTAGATTCAACTTCACCTTGCAAAATAATAGTACTAGGTTGATAAGCAAAATATATAATAACAACCATAGCAATAACAGCAATGATCGCTACAATCAAAGAGAAACGTTTTTTATGCATAAATTGGGCTTATAAAGGTTAAAGCAAAATTGCAATATTAGTATTGAAAATAATATAAAGCCAAACACTTAAATACGCAATAAAATATATACTGTTATATGTGTTAACGATTAAAAAATATTTATCTTTATTTAATTTTTAATCATTAATTAAAAATATTTGTATAAATCATTTATCAACTAACCGCAGTATGTTTTTCAAACATAAATTTATTTTTAGTCTGTAGACCACTTTGCGTTTTTAATTAATCCCTGTTCCCAAAAGTATACAGAAGCCGATTCTATGATATAAATGAAAATTATGGGTGAAAAATAGAAAGAATCATAAGAAGAAAATCATTTTATTATTTTACATTTGTAGTAGTCTCCGAATTCATAAGGGATAAAACATTTTCAAATTTTCCAAATAATTGCTCTTCTGGATTACTAATTGCTCGTTCTGGAATAGCATTAACGAATTCTTCAAATGTTGCATCCACTAATGCAATACGTCCATCTCCCTGCTCAATTGAAGTTTCTAGAAGTTTTTTAATTTGTGAATTAATTGAGCTTCTATATTTTGAAATATTTCTTGTTCCAACCATTAACATGAAATCAGGATTTGTTCTTAATGCCATAGTAATAGCATCATTAATATATTTGTTATTAAATCCGAATCCTAAGCACAACAATGCAGTTTTCGGTTTCTGTAATGCATTTAAAAAAGCACTCATCATATCCAAATATGGTGATTCATAAGATTTTTGGAATTTATTAATACCTGAATAAATAAAAACTGGATCATAACTTTGATCAATATTTAATAGTGATGTCCCAGTTATTTTACCCACACGACCTTGAATTTTGAACCAATCAATAGAACCATGAATTTTATAGAGTTGCATCACATTTGGTATATATCCAGCAACTCTATCTTGGGTCAATCTACGATTTACTATGTCATAGCTAAACCACATTGGGTTAAAATAGGAAGGATTAGCATACTCAAAACCATCTATAATAATAGTTCCTGTATTTGATGAGGCAGTTTCGAAAGCTAGGTCATAATTAGTAGTAAAGAGCTTTAATCTTTTCTGTTTAATGCCCCTACGAGAGAATATTCGAATAAATTTATTATGTGTTTTCCAGTCTTCTTCTTTGATTTTTTTAGTAAAGTCTGTTGCCCTTAAAATTGTATTTTTAGCGATCTTTACAAAATTTTGAATCTTATTTTTATCATCTTCCTTAACACTATCCAGAGCTATAATTGAATCACATATTGACAATAATAGTTCTATATCTGGTTTAAATATTTTACCTGCACCTACATTAGTATCAATTTTAACTTCTTGAAGTTTTTCATAGTTAGTAAGTGCTAAAATATCATCAAATCCATGCTCATAGCCAGTTTTGCACAAATCCCACAAATCCTGCATACTAGGAGCTATTTTCGTTTCTTCTGTAGTATTGAAGGTTAAGGAAGTTCCTGAGCCTGCAAGGATAATAAGATTCTCAACATCTAATATTTTATTGATATATGGACCAAAGTATTGGGCCTTTTCATTATCATCAGTAAGTTCAATATATGTTTTGCCATCTTTAATAGTATCTTTTGAATAAATTTTCATCGTTTACAACCTATTTAATACACAGAAAATAAACAAATTATATACGATTATTCAATTTTCACAAAGCCCATACACAATTAAAATAGATTTTAATATATTCAACAGTGCTTTATTAGCTATCTTCCTTGTTTTGTAGTAACAGTCATGAATAATATATGTTAATTGTTGATGAAATACACAAGCGTCTTTTTTAGTATATCATTGGCCATTTTTAGTTCTTTAATCTTTTCTTCTAACGCCATAATCCGCTGTTGCTCAGTCGTTAACTCTCGATGGCTAATTTTATTCGGGGCTAGTTGTCTAATCCATTTATCTAAGATTGATTTGCCTATTCCTAAGTGGTTGGCAAGTTTGCTGATAGAAATGTGTGCATGAGATAACGATCTATAGGAATTATTTTATATAGCTTACTGATTTTATTTATTAAAATGAAAAGTGATAAAAGTTGATAAAAGTTGATAAAACATTTAATGGTGGCCCCTACTGGACTTGAACCAGTGACCAATCGATTATGAGTGACACGTATTATTTTATAGCGTAATTTTAATTTATTATAAATCAATCAGATAAGAGGTTAGCCAAACTAATTGCTGTTCATTTATTCACTATTTTTTAGTTTATTTTACATTATCTACGGCACAAATATGGCGCAAACATTTTTGTGATCTGCTCTCCATAATTTCACATCATAAATTCACATCAAAATACAATCAATATAAAATACCCAAAAAAATTCTAACTTCGCTTATCATGATAACAATAAACTACACACTACCAATTTACATACGAATGGCGCCAGAAGATTACGAAATTGAAATCACGGGCGAGTGCTACATTATCAACAGCGACGACGAGCACAATTATGTATTCTATCAAACGCAGAAAGCACTATACGATATCGCTGATTTTGTGATGTTAGAAGACGCTGTTGAGTATTGTAAGTTGAAAATTGATAGTGTGTTTTGATGTTATTGTGGTTTTTCTGGCCACGTTATTGCTGGCGCAGTATCAACATCAATACGATTTAGTAAAGCACGATATTTTTTCCATGCTGAATACAACGCTTTTTCTTCATCAGTTGCTATTTCTGTATCAATTGCATCTTGTAGATAATCAATTTGCGTAGTAGCTTCATTTAATAGCTGTTTTTTTTGTGCTGTTGCTACGTCAACATCGTGTTGATGCTGTTTATTTTCATCTAATACCCACGCCTCACCATTCCACGTGTCAAACTCGCTAGACGGCTTTAATAGCGTGTGATCATTCGGAATATCGCCGATTTCTGTTACTGTTGATTCTGCACCGTTTTCTATTGAGTAGATTTTTTTTCCTCGGTGATCTGCAGGGTATACCCATTTATTGTCAACACTAACAATCGCTTTATCATCTTCAACTGCCTGCGGAGCGTCTAAATGTAGATAATCAGGCAAACCTATGCCAACAGAAATGTATTCGTATGTTGCGTTAATGAACTCGCCCGTTGTCGGGTGTGTATTATAAACTAACACGTAACCAGCTTTAACAGCAAACCCGTCCTCACCAAATTCTGCTGTTTGTGGTTGTAATTGATATTTCATAAATATTACTCCTATATTAAATTATGCTGCACGAACTATATATAAAAATGCGACATTCCGAGCTCGAAACTCATTGGCAGTCGGAACTTGTCTTGACGCATCTAATACTATTAGTGAATTCCCTTCTGCAACGTCTCCACCTATGTGTTTACGCGAATCTTGAACTAAGTAAAAAGCACCGCTGACATTAGCGTTGCCGGTGCCTCCGCCTACATTTGATTCAAAACCAAATGTGCCAGTTAAGTTTCTCATTGCGTCACCTTGTTCGCTCAATATTGCGCGATCAATGTCAATGCCACGCCCTGCGTCTAAACCTCGTATAACATTTGCTCGCAGGTCTGGTAAAAAACCGGATGGGTATGCCTTAGCAAGACGTGGATATTTTGTTTTATCAAACCGCCAACCGTTGCAAATCAACCAACCCTCTGGCGGCGTAACGGACGGATACGGTAAAGGAACTCCGACCGGAATAAAGTTATTAATAAAATCATCTAGTCCGCGAATTTTATTTGCATCAACAAAACCGTGAACTAGTCCGCCCGTTGAGTCTACCGCCCAAGATAAGTTTTGATTAGCTGAATTTTTATCAAAAAAACCGAAAACCCCGTCATCACGAACTGTCGCGTGATATCGTTTGCTAGGCGAAAACATTACAGACTCAAACGGCAGCGATTTGAATTTATCGGTTAAATTCAATAGTTCCTTATTTGCAGATGTGTATAATTCGACCCATGGTTCCCAAGTTTTTGGGGCTCCCAGATAATTTCTAATAAACTGTCGAGAATTTTTATATGTTGTATAAATCTGACAACATCCAGCTCCGTCAGCGCCGTTTTTAAAAACCTGCAACGTACCGGCCTGATTAATTGGGTACCCATTCTCAATAATCGCCTGTACATTTCTGCCTTGAAAATAAATACCTTCATTCATCCCAGTTAGATTGTTTATGTTTGTATTCGATAAATTACCTAAAACTTTCAATAGTTTAGAAGTGTCAACAGTAGACGCCCAGTTTTTAGCATTAACAGCTGATTTTGCAGCTTCTTGCTCTGATGTTTTAGCGTTATTCTCTGATGCTTTAGCTGCATTCGCACTATTGCTAGATTGTTGAGCTGAGTTGCGTGACGCTGTTGCTGATGAACTCGCACTATCTGCACTGCTTTTTGCTGAATCCGAATACGATTTAGCTGAAGTGTTAGCGTTGGTTGCTGTCGCAGCTGATGCGCTTGCAGATTGTGCGAAATTATTTGCTTTCGTTTCACTGTTTTTTGCATTATCAGCACTAATTTTTGTATTCGTTTCAGATGTTTTACTATTACGTTCTGAATTCGCTGCTTTTTCAGCAGATTTACCCGCATGATTCTTGGCATCAATAACCTCTCTCAGTATTGCGGGCGTAATTTCACTCTCAGCGGGATTCAGTAAAAAATCATTTAATGTACCGTCTTTTGAGTCAGAAAACACCTTAATTGTGCCAAGCTTCTTTGGCGGAAATCCATTTATAATTAACTTTACTTCATAGTCACACGGCAATACGTTCATCGTGTAACTACCATTATTTGCTACTTGAAATGCTTGCGTTTGTGTTAGTACTTTGCTTGTTGTTTTTTTTGCGTATAACACGATAGTGCAGTTGTTAATAATATTACCCGCACCGTCTGTTAATACTCCTGATATTTTTGCCATAATAATTTTCTCCAGATAATAAAAAACCGCACTAGGCGGTTGTTATTTTTTAGTGATATATAAATTAACTGTACGAGGACAGCCGCGTTTTGAGCCGGTCGCTTCAATTATTATGTCTTTGTTTGCTGGAATTTCATAAATCATACATCCCTGGTGAATATCTGTATTGTGTTGTGAATCATTAGTTCTTGCGCGTAAACTAAAAACCAATTTATTGTCTATTTTTATGTCATAAAATGAACTCATACCGCCAGAATTTGAGCCGTAAAGCGCACAAACAAAAATTTGAGATGTGCTTACAATACGAGTAAATGGCTCGGCAGAAATTTTTAGCTCACCGCCCGTATTTAATTGCGCGACTTTTACAATGTCACCAACGATTTGCGTTGCCGTCAACTTACCGTTAATTCGACAATTTTCATTAATGACAACATTGTTTAATTGCCCTGAATTTGCATAAATATTACCCGAGACATTAGCTCGTCTAGCGTTTAGCGTGCCGTCCTCAAGCAGTTCAAATGCGGGCGGATTGCCTGAGCTAATAACATTACCGGCAACCATTTTGCCGCCTGTGATTAACGGTGCTTTGATTTCTGTACCAGCGATTAACCTATCGCCTCGCATTGTGCCAGTAGCAATTAAATCACCGTCCAAAAACATAGCAGGTTCAACCCAATAAGCGCCGTTGTACATTCTTGCCTCAGAGTGTGCTACTTTGCCAACGCCATTTAATGAGTAGATAATTAACGTGGTATCACGGGCCGGATAAAACCCAAATTCACGATAAAACATTTGAGTTGCATCATCATTTTGCGGAAATCTACCGTCGTGAGTTTGAATTCTAAATACTCCCCCAGCGCCATTTTCTGCAATTAGCGTCCGAGTGTTAGCTATGAACATCTCTGAACGACCAACTACATTAACTGCATTCACGCCATACCAGTATTCGGTATCGGGTTGGCAATCAACATCAGTCAGTGTCATGGCTCGACCAAGATAATTAGTTTTTGCTTCAACCTCTGCCTTTGTTGTGCCTTTGTAGAATTCGAATTGTGTACCCAAACTCGATACAGAAGTCATTACTGGTCGAATTGCTACGTTAAAGCTGCTTGGTGTTAACACTAAACCCGATGGTTTAGCTGGCGGCAGAATAGAAAATGCAATCGTGGTTTCATCGCCTAATCGTCCATCTTCCGCTACCCCTCTAACTGTTGCGATAAACTTGCCTTGTTGCAAGTCTGATAAATAATACTCGGTATCGTTAACCGTTTCCCTGCTAATCAATTTATCATCACGATACACTTTTACTTCAAACTTCAAGTTTTGAATTGTTCTCGGTGTAGACCATGACAAGCGAGCTTGATATAAGTCTGATTCGGGGGTTATTTCAGCTTGTAGTTGCTCAACGGGTGGAATTGACCATCCGAAAATAGTGCCGCTTTCCGCTTCAAATTTTGCCCCGTTATCTACTATCGCCTCTTTTTGCGGTTCATGTTGCAACGCAGTGATTGAATAAGTACCGTCACTATTTTCAGCAATGGTTATTGCTTTGAACAAGCGTGGTTTGATTTTATTGTCATATAGACCCCAGACAGAATACTCATCAACACTAACGCTGCTCACCAAAACAACTTGATTAGGTTTAATTTGTGCTTGGATTTTGACTTTTTGTAGTTGCATATTTGTGTCAGTCACACTTAAATACGCACTTTTCATGTTTTTAATGTCAATGTCACGGTCTAACGTAATCGTGCTGCCGTTTGCTTCTAAAATTCGCCCACCGATTGTAGTACCTGCAAAATCATTGTCAGCGATACCAATGATATCACCTGGTAAATGACGGATACCTTCACGACCCACGCTAAATGTAACGGTTTGTGTTTCCAATTTTTCAGTTTGAATTAACCATTTACCAACTCTGTGAGCCTGACCTCTCGACGTACAACCAAACGCATCGATTTGCGCTACATTCAGCCCAAATCGTTTAATTAGCTCATCATCAGCAACATATTCAGTTGTTGTTTCCCAATTGTTATTAGGGTCAATATAACGCACATGAACAGCCGTATGCCGTGATTTTTGTGCTGCTGATGTGTAGTTGAACTGCCCATCCACAACATTAGCATTTGCATAAATTGCTACAGGGTCACTTGGTCTATCCATCACTGCTGTATACTGCGTGCCGTCCCAAATTGGCATAGCTCGGAATATTGAACACAGGTCGTGGATAACATCATACGCTTGTCGTTGCTCAGTAATGTAGCAATTACATGTAAATCTTGGCTCTTTACCGCCAAAACCATCGTCAACCAACTGGTCACAATATTGAGCAATTGTATATAATGCAAATTTATCGACACCAAACCGACTGATTCGATTACCCATGCCGTAACGTGTATTAGTTAGTATGTCGTAAAATATCCACGCTGGGTTATTGGTCCAAGCCAATTTGAAGTTACCCACCCAAAAGCCTTTATACTCTCTCGTTTCAGGGTTGTAGTTATCAGGCACTTTAACTATCATACCTTTAATAAGATAATTACGGCGAGGCACACCACTAAACTGCGATGAATCAAACTTCAAGCCAACCACTGCGGTGTTCGGGTATGAAAATTTAGTATCGTAAATTTCAGTGTACGAACTCCATAGCGTATTATTAACTAACAGTGATGATGTACTATCTTGCGTTCTACGCACAACTCGAATGTTAAATGGTTTTGGCGGCAAATCATCTAAAATGACCGAAGTTAAATACTGTGAGCGTGTTTTTTTATCGATCAAATCAACCCTTTTTACCGTTTTCCAGATATCTCCTGTGCCGATTTGAATTTCCATTGATACCGACGTTCCGTTGATATTGCCGTTATTATCTGTTGAACTTAACGATTGCACGCCAACCGTAACTCGAACTCGGTCAATGTTTGGGTCGGTAATGGTTCTCACAATCGGCGTTGTTGCTTTCACTTCCAAATTAACAGGTACTTCGTTTTCAGTAGCAGGAAAGCCTTCAAGCGGCGCCTGTGACTGAATACCCGCCGTCCATTCGGCGTCAACACCTTTAAAATTATAAGAGCCGTCAGACGCCTGAATTGGCGTGTCGTTTAAAAATACGCTTTGTAGCCCGTTTAATGGACCTTCTATCTGCCCCTCGCATAGTAAATCAATAATACTAAGTTGCTGATGTGACTTAAGATTGTCACGAGCTTCGCTAGGCGTTTTTGCCTTTTTTGAACCTTTACCCATCTATTGTATCCAACCCTTGTGATAAAACTTTAGAGCCTATTTTTGTTAATCCATAACAAAGTGGCACAGGTGCGCCCTGCGCTATCGTGTTGTCCAGATTAGAAAAATAGGTATTTTTATTGGTACCGCCGTCTGCTGATTTATCTGTTTTGGGTAGCTTGGTTAACATCATGGCCACACCGCCAATCATTAAGCCCAATCCTGCTGCCATTAATGGATAACCTGCAGGTGTCCAGTAAAAAATAGCCCCTACAACGAACATCACCGCACCAGCGATAAAGCTGAATGCTCCACCTTTTGCGCCCTCTGTTTTAGGTACAATATGAATAACAGCGTCCTGAGGTATTCGACTGTGTAGCCCGAACTGTAAATTGCCCTCGTTCATATCTACGCCGTTAATTCGCACGCGGAAATAGCCGTCCATGATTTTTTGCTTTAATCCTTTGATTTGACAATACAAGCCATTCATCGCTTCTGCTGCCGTTTCAACATTCAGATTGAACTTATCGCCATATTGTTTAAGATTGCCGTAAAGCCTGACAATTGCCATTTCTTATGCCTCCATATTGAATGTGTGTACTTAAGCCAAAACCCGTCATATAAATCTCTTTTCGAGAGACGGTTTGGGCAATGATGTAGGATGAATTGATTGCCGATATAAATGGCTGCATGATTAGGTGTTGTTGAGCCAAGACAAACCAAGATAACATCGCCTTCTTGAACGTCTTCAACTTGTTCAAACTCATTTTTAGGTAGTAAATCTAAGTAGAGATTTTGCCCGTTATGCCACCAATCATCTTGCCGTTCGTAATCCGGTAAATCGATACCCGTTAACATGTACGCATCTCGTACTAGTGTTAAGCAGTCAGTCTTGCCGTGCTTGAATTCACGACCAAGCAGTGGCTTAATGTATCTGAATTTGTGAATTTTGTTATCACAAACTAGCCACCAATCCACCCCCGTTTGTTGCTGATAAAACTGGTCGGCTTGGCTGAGTATCGGTAAACCGTTTGGGTGAGAATGGACTACAGCGGTTATCTCTCCTTGCTGTTCTGCCGTTATCCAATCCTCGGTTGCTATTTCGAATGTTTCGGTTGGTGTGGATGAGATATTGTTGCATGGCAGATAGGTTTTATTATCAATAACAAATCCGCAGCACTCAGCCTCACCGCATTGTTTAGCGTGATTAAGTATTTGTGTTTTCATGATTAATTAAGAGAGTTTAGCAGCAGTTGGAAAACCACCAAAAGGAAGAATACCGTGTTGCCCATAACGCAGTTTACAGCCATTTAGACAACGGCTACATTTATCTTTTGTGATGTCGTTTGTCGGTTTATCAAATTCATCAGCTACAGGTCCACCAGTGTAACCACACTCTGACGAACGATATATCCAGCTACAGGTATTAGCGATAATAACACGGGCAGGTATTAATGCACCATCTGATTCACACGGTAACGCTAATTCAAACGTAACAACCATCGAGTTTTGTTGCTTGACTTGTTCGATAACATAATTTGAGATGATTTCGCAAAACGGGTCAGCATATTGGTTGCCGCTCTCAAAATTCACCGCGTCTAAGTATTTAACGGGCACTTCGTGGCGTGTGACAACTGCGCCAAGTAGGCCGTCAAAATCAGCAATCAGACCAGTGATAAAACCCATTGCATTACTGACGCTCATGGTTGGACGGTTACTAGTACCCTGCCCGTTTTTTTGAAAACCCTCTACTTTTATGGGATACGGCTCATAGATATTACCCTGCCATGTAATTGATCGCCGAAGCTCATTTAATCCATTATGAAAGCGAAATATTGTTTTATTGCCGACAATTTTAGTTAAATCGACTTCATACAAATCAACTATCGCATCTTGTGCTATTTTTGTGATATCGAGTAGCATTTTGGGGGGGATCATGCGATTACCTCCTCAAATGTTGCTGTTATTGTTGTTGCAGTGTTCATAACGTTAGATGTCCAGCTTGGGCATTTAACTGTTATTAATCTGTGCGAGTTCGGCTCTATCCATTTAAATGCATGAAGCCCACCCTGCCGTGTTAAAAAGTCATTGATGTGTTGAGCATCTTCTCGTGCCACTTTTAGCGTAACGCTGTATGAGCGCAAGTCGTTGTTAATACCGTCCCGAATTCGTTGCTCATAGCCATCACCGAATTTAATGGTTTTTATTTTTGGCTCGGCTTTTTCACTCATATTCGGCGAAACTTGCCAGTGAAATGTTTCCATAGTTTTCTCCAGATGATTAAGCTAATTTACTTGTATTTTTACTTGCTAAAACTTATATATCTTATATAATACTTATATCAAGATTAGTTAGAAAAACAAAATGAATAAAATTATTTATCAAATTAAAGCATTAAAGCAGTTACGGAAAATTCAAAGCAATGCTTTAATCCGTAATAAAATTAATGAACTGGCTGACATGCCGAATTGCATTAATGTAAAAGCCTTAACTAATCATAAATATCAGTACAGATTACGGGTGGGTAACTATCGGGTGTTTTTTAATTTTGATGGTGTTATTCATATTGTTTCTATTGAAGAGGTGAAAAAACGCGATGAACGCACTTACTAATATACAGTTTATTAATAATGAACAAGGACAACCACAGTTTGTAGTTATGCCTTACAACCAATACTTAGAGTTATCAAACGCAAAAACAATCGATGTTGAAACAGGCGTACCAAACGAAGTTGTTAATATGGTTTTTGATAATAACTATTCTCCTGCACAAGCATGGCGTGAGTATTTAAAATTATCTCAAGTTGAAGTTGCGAATAAAATAGGTATTAGCCAATCAGCTTATTCTCAATATGAAAAAAGCCAAAAGTTAAGAAAAGCAACACGAATTAAAATTGCCAAAGCACTACAAATCAAGCCTGAACTGTTAGATTTTTAATAAAAACCCGCCGAAGCGGGTTAGGATCTAATAATATTTGATCTAAAATTAACTTATTAATAATAGTAATTATGCAAAAGATTTAGCGGGACGATAGGGAGCTCAAAACTGCAAAGAGACAGCGGACGTATCCCCCCCCTTAAAGGTGTTATATTAGTCGCACTCCAGTTCACCATAGGTATAATAAATAGGTTTTTTATTTTATTTCTAGATTTTCGTAAACCCACTTTTCTGTAGATGTATTGTACTTAAGGTTCATTGAATAGCGATTCCTAATAATGCCGCCAAAACTATTTTGAGCATCAACATCGCCCTCAATGTAATAATGGCACACCCCCTGAAGCTCACCAATTTCAATTAAACCGCTCTTTCCGGGGTATGGAAAATCCGCTGTAGAAGGTGATTTTAATCTTGATTTGACTATATGTTGGGCTTGTGTCCAAGCGTCTGTAACTACATCTGGGCAAGTTTTTTTACCACAACCAACCAAAGCTATACCAACTAAGCTAATCAAAATGATCTTTTTCATACCATTCTCCTTAATTAATTTTTGGCTAATGGTATGAAATTTCAGCCATTAAATCAACGACGATTTAGTTTTCCTCCTGGACGCGTTTGCTCATCAAGAATTGCTAGTACCGATTGTTTTATCATATTTCCGACCGCTTTTCCGTCCTCTTCTGATAAACCACCATTGCCAACATTTACAGGCACGTTTACAGTTATATTGCCTCCCGATTTATTCGATGTTTGCAAGAAGTCTTTTAAATCAGCGTTTGTTCTATCATCTATTACTCGCTCACCTTTTTTAAGTAGCCAAGTACCGTCTTCTGGAATGTGATCAATACCACTATGCGCCATACCAGTTAGTGTTTGAGCGGCTATCATACCCACCGATGCATAGCCAAGACCTCTTGTAATTCCAGACATAATACCTGTTGGATCAAATTCTAATGCTTTTGCGGCAGCAACTTCGGTGCTAATCATTGCTTGTGCAATAGCCGAGGCTTTACTAGCAAGAAACATCACTTTGTATGCTGCAGATGATTCACCAGCAGTTTCTTTAAACATATCAGCAATCGAGCCAGTTAATGATGAGAATGTGCCAAGTGTTGCGAGTGTATATGCAGACTGAATATCCTTTTGCTTTTGTTGCATAGTTTCTTCTATCTTAACAATAGCATCAGCGTATTCTTGCTGTTTGATTTCCTTTTTTTTCAATAAATCATCAAACAATTTTAACTGTTGCTCATGCCAATCTTGAAGTTTTTTATCATCTTCTGCAACGTTCAGTAAATCACTACCTAAGCCGTTGTAAGAGTTGTGATAACTAAATGACGGGGCGGATTCAGCGGCTTTTTTAGCCATTCTATTAAGCAGTTCTTCACGTTCTTTTAGTGATAGATTTGCTTTTTCGATAATCGATAAATGTTGCTTGTAAGTGTCTAGTTGTTGCTCAGCAGGAGTGCGCAAAGAATCCATAATTGATTTATATTCTTTTTGCGCATTTAGCTTATCTAACTCGATAGCTTTTGATTCTAATACTTTCTTTTGAATATCAGTTAGCTTACTTAATTCCCCTTCCGCTAATTGCCTGCGGATTTTTTGTAGCTCAGTGATATCAGTGTAAGCGTTGATCTGACTATTTAGTTTGTCTAACTGCGACTTATACAGCTCTGCTGCGCTCTTGATCGTTTTTGAGTGTTTGAAGCCCTCTTGTAGCTTGAAGCTTTCACGTAGATTTTTTGTATATAATCTAAGCTTTTCAGTAAGTTCTTCTGACATTTTGCCAGTTAACTCTTGTCCTTTTGCTAATGCAATTAAATCAGCAGCGTGTTCAATAGCTGCATCTCCGGCAGCACGTTGTAAACCAGCAAGCACAAATGCCGCCTCTGCTCCACTTTCTGACTTAACTTTGTTTACATCAAGTTGCTGACTAAGTACGCCAAGTTGATTTTCTAAATTTGGAAAATCAGCTACATCAAGTAACTTTATTTCTGTTGCTGTTTCAGCCGAGGCTTTGCCCACCGCGTCCATTTTTTCTTTGCTTTCTGCCAAAGCATCTATTGATGAATGCACAGCCGATGTCATACTTCCCAATACTGTTTTAAATTCCTGCCCTTTTCCAACCGCATCTGCAAATTTTTCATTAAGCTCACCGACCTTGTTACCAAAATCATGCTTACTTATAGCTCCTTCGTCATATGATTTTTTTAGCGCTTTAAATTGATCAATATAGTCATGTATGGCAGATTGGTCTTCCTTTGTAACAATCCGTTGAACTGAATAATTGCCGTTAGCTTTCCAGGCCGTTTTAAATTTTTTTTCAAGTTGTTTTTGTAGGTTATCTATTTCATCATCAACTCTTTTAGAGTCTGCATCAACTTTTAATGTCAATTCTGATGTTATTGATTGTTGCTTACCTTTATCTAATTCTTTAAATTTAGCGAGAAGTTCGTCAACAGGCAATTGTAATTCTTCAAGCGGCTTTTTGGCTTTGTCTGCGCCGTCGCCCATTGCAAAAAATGCCGCACCGACTGATACCGCTGTAGTCAGCAATCCAACAGGCCCACCGAGTAGACCTAATAAACCACTGCCAGCTCGCGATAACAAATTAAATTTACTAGTTAGTACATTTACTTTTGTTTGTGCGGCAGCTAGCGCATTATTTGCTTGTGTTTGACGATTAATAGCTGCTGTTAAATTATTTTGCGCAACAAGACTGGCTTTTAAACCAACAGCACGTTGCGCTTCAAATCTTGCGGCATTTACTTCGGCAACAGCTTTTAATTGCAAGCTTTTAACTGCTTCTAGTTGTGCTTGAGCTTGAGATATTTGTGCTGTTCGGTTTGCTAGTGTTGTTTTTGTAGCATTGAAAATAGATAGCGAAAGTCCGCTGAAATATCGAGATAGACCAATGCTAACAAGAATTGTGCCAGCACCAGTTATTAAATGAATATTATCTGCAACGAATTTCAAGCCGCTTGCGATATTTTGAGTAACACCGGTACTGCTATTTAGTTCGCCAATTAACGACTTAAAGCTGTTTGATATCTGAGTAAAACCGTCTTTTACGGTATTACCCATGCCATCAGCCATTTCGCCCGTTTCATCTTTAACTTTGATCATGGCATCAGCAAGCTGTCGCATTGATATTTGACCGCTCATACCAAGTTGTTTTATGACCTTTTCGGCTTTACCTGTTGAGTTTGCCAGAGCGGTAACAACATTTGGCGTTGATGCCATGATCGACTTCCAGTCGTTACTACTAACTTTCCCTGTGATCATCGATTTAGTGATTGCGTTAATGCTTGTTGATACTTTATCTGCAGAAGTCGCATTTATGGTATAGCTGTTTGACATTGATTCGATAAAGTCGATCGTGTCATTTGTGCTATAACCCAGATCACGCATTGATGATGCTGTGGCGACGTACAGCTCTTGCGAATCTTCAATCGCTTTAGCATTACGATTACTAATTTCAAGCAAGCGACCTTGCACCTGCTCATAATTATCTGCTGAACCCTCGACAGATGTAATAGCCATTCTAATACGAGCAGCCATTTGCCCCCAGTCGTCCGCCATGTTTACAATGCTAGTAAATGCAAAACCACCTGCAAATGCTGTAGCTACACTTAAAGCCGATGATTTTAGCTGTGTTAATTGCATGTTCATTGCTTGAACTGAGCGATTATTGCTAGCAATGTATGCATCAAACCGCTTTGAGCGATCTTCCATCGTTTTGTAATAATCTGTACCAAGTCGTGATGCGCGGCTCATTTCTCGTTGATATGATGATGAGTCGGCTGTAACTCGGATTGCCAATTCTCGCAATGTTGCCATTTTATTTATTTCCCAAGTAAATTTGATAGCGCGTCAAATATGCTGACAGGCTCTTTCTTTTCTTCTTTGAATTTAAGTAAACAGTCCTCAAACTCGACTTTTGCACCTTGTGACCGATAGATAGCTGATGCGACTTGTGCGGCGTGCCAATCGTGTCTTTCATCACCAATCGGGTTTAATTTGTCGAATGCGACCCAGTAGTAAAATTCCCTTGCTGATAGCGTTTGTTCAAGCTCGGCAAGAGTTTTACCGAGCCTTAATGCAAGCTTTAACTTAAAAAACAGCTCAGGATCGCTTTCTACTTTTTTTCAGCTTCTTTTATCGGCTCGCTTTTCAAGCCAAGCAGATTAAAAGCCTCATTGACTAATCGAGTATGAACAGGACCATAACTTTTTACTAAATCATCAATATCATTGCTGAAAACAAAATCACCGTTATCATCAAGCAAAACCGTTGCAAATAGCGTTGCTTCCGCTTTAATGTTTAGTAAATCTTTTTCGTGATCAGTTAGTTTTTCATTATCTGTGATATCTTTGATTGTCTTAATATACCGATTAAAATCAGTGTGCAAAGGCTCACGAATAGTAACCGCAACGCCCCATTCTTCAACCCGAATCTTTTTTGTACGAAAGCCTGAATTTTTTGCTGTAATAATTTGTTTTAAATTCATTATTTTTGTCCTTGATTAACAGACGGAGCATTAAACACAAATTTCCCTTTCACTTTGAATGAGAAAGAACCTGTTACGACACCATTTTTCGCGCCTTTGAACTCGTAGCTAGTTACACGCGCAATCCAGTCGATTGAACTACCGTCTTCATATTTGATCTGGAATGCGTAGTTATCCCCAGTATCGTACGATTTACGTAATACTTGCTGTGCAGCATTGCCGATCACAAAGTTTGCATTCATTGAAACAGTCGCTTCCGCTGGTAAGCCGCTGATAGTTTCTTTTGTGATTGATGAAAGTGTCGATACGTCAATTTCTTCACCCTCAGGCGCTGTCATTGAGTAATCTGTCACAGTGCATTCTAAGCTGAGTTTTGCTGTTGCTGATACGATAAATTTAAGAGATGGATCTTTACTAACAAAAACACCGACATCCCTTGTTTTTGTGTATTCACTTTGTACTTGTTGAACTTCTGGCATATTAATATCTCCAAAAATAAAAAAACCGCAGTTAAGCGGCATAAATGGTTAAATGGGTTATTATTGAATGTAAAATTCTAACGTTGAGCGATAAAGCTCGGTTTCGGTTTCATAGTCTTGGCGACTAGTGATATTGAATGGTTTTAACAGTTTCAGTTTTTCGTATGACTGTTGTTTAATGGTTTCAGCTTCGAGCAGTGTTTTTGCGTAGATATCAACTTGAAAACAATACTCAACGGATGATTGTCCGCCCATAACATCGTCATAAACTTCTGAAACTTTTGTGTAACACATATATGGCGGACTAGTCCCATACGGTGCAACTAGTGGACTAACACGACCGTCGCACAATGTTTTTAGTGTGTTGTTAATTTTAGCTTCTATCATTTTAAGAAAATCTCATCGATATCTTTTAAATACTGTTTAAATGCTGCATCTTCTGCCTTTTTTACATTTGCATCAAAAGCAGGGCGGACAAAAGGACGTGCTGACATTTTTGACGTTCCGTTTTCGATCATCCACCAGTAAAATGGCAAAGTTTTTTTACTTTTACCTTTTTTTGATTTCTTTGTAACTCGAATTTTTTTAAACTTCACGCCAGAAGTTAGCGAACCTCTTGCTGTAT
The DNA here is from genome assembly GCF_046635565.1 of Gilliamella sp. BG7. NCBI lineage: Bacteria > Pseudomonadati > Pseudomonadota > Gammaproteobacteria > Orbales > Orbaceae > Gilliamella > Gilliamella sp. BG7. The sequence goes on from NZ_JBIDFB010000008.1 coordinate 111,835, forward strand.
CCACAGAAATAGACCGCCTCAATCGTCCAGTTCGAACAGGCGCACTTGCACGAATAGCGTCACGAAAAACCACTGCTCCAGCACGAACCGCTTTTTTTGATACTTTGCGTTGTTCCGACTTTGAAAGCAACTTAAAATCAGCTTCAAGCTCTTTAAATCCCGCTATTGATAACGAGGGTTTCATCATAACGTACACCCTTTTGACATGGTAATTCAAGCCTTGTCCTTTTTACGTCTTCAAGCACCGCTTTAATGTCGTAATAAGTTCCATTACACAGCGCACGCATATCAGCAGTAATATCGTTTCTATACCGAATTAAGATTTTACAATCTGTTTGCACCTGTTCAGCTTGTGAGCTTTGATACTCTTTCCCCGACACGTCCCGAATTTCGGCTCGTACAGTGCACACATCGACCCATTCATTAACTAGTTGTCCCAGTTCGTCTGTACGTTTAATTTGCTTCTGAAAAGTTACTTCGTTGCGTAATCGACCTGCTTTCATATGGGTATAATCCTGTATGGGTTAATCAACATTTGATAAGCTAATGGTAAAACACTCGCATTTCCGTTAATTGTTACCGCTTCTCGATTGTCATACCAGTGTCCGGCAAGCATCAAGATTGCAACTTTGATTGCATCGTTAACAACAATTCCATTTGAATCGCTATCAGGCACGGAATCATTATATAATTTCCGATTTAGATGACTTTCAATTGTTGTTTTTGCGGCATTTGCATATGTGGCCAATAAAGCGTTATCTTCATCATGATCAAGGTTTATATGAGTTTTTAACTCTTCAATTGTGGGCAAAGCCATAAATATACCTCTAAGCCCTTTATTTAATAAAGGGCCTTGTCTTTTCAGTTAAGATTTTGCTGAACGTGATTGAACCGCTGGCATAGTTAACACTTTAATAGCATTGCTATCATTCAACATAGAGCCAACACGTTTGGTTGTATAGAATCCAACAAATGGCTTCTTAGTGTATGGGTCTCGTAACATACGAATACCAATGCGATCAAAGATATAAAAGCCACGCTTGAAGTTACCGAACGCGATTGGTGCTTTGCCTGAGCTGTCGCCGATATCAGGCATTTGCTCATTTTCAGCAACAGCAAAACCCGATAATAGTGATGGTTGGCCAACTTGTAAGCCCGGTTGCCAGATGTAGTTACCATTAGAATCTTTTAGTAAACGAACGGCTAACAATGATTGATTGTTCATCATAAATTTAGCACCTGCACGATAGACTTTACGCAGTGTGTAAGTTAACTTCACAATATCATCAGTTGTTAAATTCGCCGCACCTGCTACAACATTTTGCAATTTACCCCAGTCACGATCTTTATCTGCTTGCGCTGTAGTTTCGTAAGCTAAAAAGCCTTTCGGTTTTTTATTGCCGTCACCGAATGTAAATGCCTCTTCTTCTTTTTCTGCAAACTCTTGAGAAAGCTCATTCACAATAAAAGATTCAACATTAAAAAAGGCATCATCAAGCATGGTTTGCGTGGCGTACGGATTACCGTAAATTTCCCCCCAAACAGGAGAAATAACACCGAGTTTTGGTGTTCCTGTTTCTGTTCGCTCATCGGTTTCACCAACCCAACCACTAGCAATGCCACCTTTACTGGTTAGCTTTTTCCAATCAGGTGTGCCAACCGTCATTACCGTACACTCTTGACGCATCACAACTTCATCACGCAATGCGGCTAAAATATCAGTATTTAGTTCTTCTGGTACTGCAAAACCACCGTCAGTATCAACGCCAGTTTGCATCGCTTTTCGTTCCAGTTCGGCTAATCCTTGTTCGTCACCTTTGCGGATGAACATAGCAAACGCTTCTTTATGTGCTGAGGCTTGTTTGTTACCGCCTGCAGGGCGTTTGACCTCTTTTAGTTCGTTTTCTAGTACATTTTTTACATTATCTAATTCTGATAATTTGCCATTTAAGGTTTCAACCCTTTCAGCTAATGCACTTTTTTCTTGTGAGATAGCGTCTAATCGCTTGTCATTTGTTGCTTTAAATTGCTCAAATTGATTTTTAATTTCTTGCGCGACCAGTTCAACATCTTTTTGATCTACTGCCATAATATATAATCTCCTAGTTAAAAATAGATTTTAAAATTTTTAATGCGTTTTCTTCGCTATTACTAACATCTCGCTGTTTTAGTGAAGAGTATCCCTCAGACATAAACGCCTTTGCCTGAGTTCTGGAGAGTCCAACGTCGCGCAGTACTCTTTCTATCTCTTTCGGCGGCGGTATATCACCACTTTCGAAAATACTTTTTACGTTATCAATCCTTGCTTCATCATTGGCAGGGAACGTGACAACGGAAACCTCCCAAAGGTCAATATCCTTTAAAATGAATGCAGATTTTTCCTTGTCATAATCATAATCGTTTAATATATAGCCAATTGACAATCCCGATAATGATTTTGCTTTCATATGAGCATGTGCTCGTTTTGCGAGTGGGTCATCGTCAATTAATAACTGCCCCTCAAGGTATAATCCGTTATCGTCCTCAACCATTTTTGTGTAATAGCCGATAGGTTCGTCCATCTTGTGTTGCCAAAGGAGTGCAGGTAAACGTCCTTTTTCTTTCCACTTATTAAGCGAATTAGCAAAAGCACCTTTAATCACAATATCGGAATAACTATCTTTTACACCGAACACCGAGCCGTAGCCCGTAAACGCACCTGTATCACTGATTGACTTAATTTCAAAGGGTATATCAAGTCTCTTTTTGTTTAGCATTTTTGTTATCATCCTGTGGTTTAGTAGTCATATTCATTGGGGTTAGATAGATGTCTCCACCTTCCCTAGGGTTACGCTCTTCCAAATCTCGGCACTCATTCGGTGACAAAATGCCCCAGTTAATACCTGTGGCGTATGAGTCATAACGTGATTTCATATCGCCACGCAATAACGCTCCAACATTGAATTTGGCATAAAATTGCCCTCGCTTTTCTTTATTAACCAGACCAACATTTATGCGCTGTTCAATACGTGTTAGGTATGGCACTAATGAGTAGTTAACAAAACCCATGCCGAGATTTTCAATATTATTGAATGTCGCCCTATCTGTGTTTTGCACCATGTGCATCGGCACTCGGAATATTCTGCATATTTCCTCTAATTGAAATTTCCTTGTTTCTAGAAATTGGGCATCTTCGGCGGACATACTGATGTTGTTCCACTTTAAACCCATTTCTAGAATCATTGGCTTATGTGCATTTGATAAACCTTGATGACGCTCTTGAAAATTGTCTTTTAATCGTTTGTACGCTTCATCCGTTAATACTTGGTCAGTTTGTAATACGCCGCTTGATACTGCGCCATTACTGAACAGTCTAGATCCGTGCTCTTCCGTTGCTAAGCCTAGCCCTATCGCATGCCGCGCATAACTAATCGGGCTTAGTCCAACCAAAGAATCCATTGAGAATGTGCGCACGTGCCAAATTTCATCTTGCGATAAAACATCACAAGAGCCATCAGGAAATGTGACTTGATAAACAGGTTCCCATTTCTCATTAAGCTTAGGCTGTACACTACCAGGTAAAAGCGGGAGTAACTCGACAACTTCACCAAATACTTTTACTTTGTAAGCATAAAAGTTACCTCGTAAGCAGAGACAACCAATCAAGTATTCCCAAAACTCTTGGGGCGTCATATAGTTGTTTGGTGCAACGTACAAAAGCGAGTACAGTTTTTCTTTAGGTGCTTTCTTGCGCCCGTTATCGGTCGCTTGATATAAAAAACAAGGTAGCATTCCAACTGATTCTGTTAATACCCTCACGCAACCGAACACCGCCGTTAACTGCATAGCTAGGGCAGGGCTAACTCTGCGACCCGCGTAAGTATCTAGTGAAAAGCCGATGTAATCGGATACCTCTTGAGAAGAGGTGCTAGCTTGCGATTTACGTTTAAATAAATTAAAAATTTTCATTATAAGGACCGTATTCCTACGTTTAGGATGTGATCTGATAAATTGTTTTCCAACTCATCTTCTTTATTTGTTACACCAAAAGCCATAGCTAACGCTTGCATTCCGTCTATCCGCCCTGTTGCTTTGTGCTTATCGAACTTCCTATTGTCCGCTTCATCCCTTGTAACAACAGCATTAGCAGCACACATAGTTAATATTGGATGGTTACCGTGTCTGATAGTTCCATTTAAAAGCTCATCTTCTAAAATCGACAAAGCAGGCGTCATATCTTTAAAGCCTTGACCAAACCTAACCAGTGGTGGGTTGACATTAATTCGCTCAAATTCCTTGATTAAAAAATCAATGTGATATCGGTCAAAGGCGATAGCAGAAATGTTATATTCTTGGATGATTTCATCTAGTTCTTTAACTAGATACTCATAATCAATAGATGCCCGTGGCGTTGTTCTTAAGTAACCTTGTTTAGCCCACACATCGTATGGCACTCTGTCCCGTTTTGAACGATCATGTATGCCAACTTCTGTTGCCCAAAAATACGGGTGAACGTTCCAGTGCCCATCACTTGTTTTTGATATAACAACGAATGCGGTTAAGTCATTCTTTTGTGATAAATCAAGTCCAGCAAAGCTAATGATATCTTCTGACGTCGGCTTAGCTGAGCAAGATTCCCAAACATTGCGGGAAACAAAAGGACTAACGACGGATACTCTTTGATTTAAGTTTAAATTTCTGAACTTGTTTTCTTCGCTCGGCATTCGATTAGCGGCATTAGCAAGCCGCTTCAAATCGTCATAGGAACGAAACAGACCAAGGGCTGGGTTTGCTGCTTTCCACGCATCCTCATCCAACACATCAGCATTTTTTTCAGCAGAATACACATGGGAAACAATATGTGGATCGTTAGAGTTTTTTGCATCATCAAGCCACACACTAAATAAATCCGCATCATTAGCCGCTTGTGTGCTAATCGCAATGAGTAATGGTGTTTTATGTGCACCCTGCGATGTTGTAATTGCATCAACAAAATCGCTTCTTGGTCCAACTATTTGCCCTACCTCATCCAAAATAGCAAGAATTGGTGATAGTCCGTGTGCTGTTTTTCCTTCAGCGGCTAACGCTTTATATTCAACGTTGCAAAGTAAACCATAGAGCCTTTTCCCACTTGGTACAACCCTTACAATTCTTTGTAGTTCAGGGTTTAAATTCACAATTTTAACGGCTAAATCAAAGACTATTGCAGCCTGCTCTCGGCTCATTGCTCCACTTACGATTTGCGAATTCTGTACAGCTTCGGGACCAACCAAGTGCGCCAACAACAACCCAGCAATTAAACCAGTCTTACCGTTCTTTCTAGCGATACTAAGATACGCCGAATGCGTACCGTGCGGATTATCATAAATATCTAAAATGAACCTTTTCTGAAAATCAGCTAATTGCATCGGCTCGCCAAGGTGTTCGCCGTCGGGGACTCGGCAATATCGCTCAATAAAGGCTATTACTTTTTCACCTCTCGTCATATTCCACCTTAATGTATGGGAGTGGCAAGCAAGCCATCATCATGTTTACCCAAATATCTTCTAGCTTCTTGCTCGTTTTTATTATGATTAACTTGATCTCGTGATTCGCCGTTTGTTGCATGAGAGTGTATTTGCAGATTTCTTTTTTGTGCGGCAACTAACCGACCCAAATCAGTAATCTGCTTATCAATTCGCTTTATCTCGTTAGAGTTTCGTTCTTCGCCAATTTTTTTATTCTCCTTAGACAGCTCTTTCCGTAATTCGAGAATTCTTAACTGGTTATTACATAAATCAGCACATTCGATAAGGTCGGTATCTGTCCATAAATCTAGCGATTTAGATTTAATGTTAGCATCCCAAAAAGGGCGAGCTTTAGCCATTAGCCCCGCGTGCTCAGGAGGTTCAATTGTGTTTTTAGCGGCATTATTCATCACCCTGATAACCGCCGCGGTGCTATCTGAGCGTGTTTTCTTTTTTGCAGCCATAATCAATCCTAAAAAAACTAAAAAAATCGGGTTAGCGTTAAAATGAAAGGAGGCGGGTGGTTTTCAAAGCATTTAGCTGGAGGAATTACCTACCCCCTCCCTATTGCTGTTGTTATCCAATTCAATATCAACCGGGTTGCTAACCGCTTTACTATCTAATTTAAAATCAACATGTATAATTGTTAGTTGATTGGGTTTTGTCTCGATATTAACAGCTACTTGATTAGTTAAAAGCTGTCCATCTACTGCAATACCGTAGCCATAAAATTCACCATTCTTATATAAATGAGCTAATTGAATTTGTTTCATTTTCCTTTACTCCAATGTCCGCCATACGGCATACCGTTCACATCGCATCCTATCTCTGTACCCTTATTCTCAATACGTTGTTTAGTGCTTGAGTGATGAGTGCTACATAAGCCCTGATAGTTTGATGAATCCCAAAACAGTTTCTGGGCTTTCTTTATCTTTATCGGGTCTTTCGATATTAATGCTTGTTCGAGTTTGTGGGGGATAATGTGGTCTACTGCTGTAGCGGGTTCATATCTGCCTTGCTTTAAGCACATAACACAAAACGGGTTACGCTGTAGATAGGTTAATCTGGCTTTACGCCATCTAGTATTGTTATATACGTTTATCATGGCGTTAAATCTAATTACACATAAACTCAGTATTATTCTTTGGTGCAATCTCTTTACAATAGTATTTCTGCCAACCCTCAATCATTACTTTGTTGTACTCGATTGCACTGGTGAGATTGTAATAATCTTGTTGAGAAGTTCTTGCAAGTCGTAAGGCTTTGTTAGCAATATTGCTGGAGGTGGTACTATCTCGTTCGACGGATTCGACTTTGACGCGCAACTCGACAAGACCGTTATCGATATCATTACGTAAAGCATCTGTTTTAGCATACCCATTTTTAATAGCCTCGATAATGTTTGATTCAATTTTTTTAACTTCATTATTATCTTGTATATACTTTTCGTACTTTGCTTCGGCTTTATTCGCTTTTGCAACCGCAGTTTTTTCATCTTGCCAACAGTTATATGCAAAATAACAAGCAAATATCAACGCGCTAATCAATGCTACATTTGTTTTATTCATAGTTTTCTATAACTTCCAACTTAAATGACTTTCCGTTAAGTTCATTCATCAGCAAATTTAATGCTTTTTTGCTTTCAAATAACTGAGTATCGTTATTGCTCATGCCTACCAAAATACAGCCCTGTGTATCTTTGGTCCAATTGCCGGCGTGAATTAAAATGTGTGAGCGATTAGGAACGTCTTTAACTTGATATACTCGACCAAATTTTGGTGAGTTAACAATATCGCATTGATATATAGAAGCTGGAATACATGAAATCTGACGTTGATTATTTAGCCACGGTAGCTCTAAAGTTGACAAAACCGCACCCGACGGCAATTGTATTTTACCAAACGTACCGCGCACACTTGTTTTTAATCTTGTTAGCTTCATGAGTTCCCTCCTGTTTTATCTTTGAATCTATCAGCAATATTCTTTATCATTTCAGCACCTAGCCAGCTTGCAATGCTTATAGCGCAATACTTTTCTTCATCTATCCAGTGCCTGCTCGTAGCTATCCAAGCCATTAGCTGCCCGGCATATAGTGCGACTATCACTTGACAAATGACTACTTTTAGCGTGAATGATTTACCGCTTAAAATATCAAACGCTATTTTCGCAATAGAGCCGACAACAGCAGCTATTAACTGGTATAGCCAATCATAATTATTAGGATCTTTGATTGGCATAATTAATTCTTCTTGTTAGTTAATGATGTGACAGCGTACTAGCTCTAAATGTTAGTTATGTGTGTGTCTAGCTTTGCTGTCGATTCTGTAGAAGACCCCGAACGTATCTATAAATCCATTGTTAGTGAATTATTAGAAAGTGGCATAGGGGTAAATTTGGACATAAAAAAACCGACTTA
>NZ_JBIDFB010000009.1:0-102998 GCF_046635565.1 Gilliamella sp. BG7
AGAAGTGAAACGCCGTAGTGCCGATGGTAGTGTGGGTATTACCCATGTGAGAGTAGGGTGCCGCCAGACTTTTAAATTTAATATATACATACCAAATACGGTGGAGCGGTAGTTCAGTTGGTTAGAATACCTGCCTGTCACGCAGGGGGTCGCGGGTTCGAGCCCCGTCCGTTCCGCCACCTTATTTAGGGGCGTAGTTCAATTGGTAGAGCACCGGTCTCCAAAACCGGGTGTTGGGAGTTCGAGACTCTCCGCCCCTGCCACAAGAATAATGATTTTGTTTTAAATTTAATCGTTTGGTTATTTTTACCCGAACAAATAAAAAAATTTTGTTTACAGATTAACTTAGTCAATTATAATTCCCGCCCGAGTACTTTTACAACCTAGAGGATAGAACATGGCTGAGAGTTTTGTAAATCAACAACGTTTTTTTGATAATAAGAATTACCCAAGAGGATTTTCTCGTCACGGTGACTTTACTATTAAAGAAGCACTTATATTAGAAAAATATGGTTGTGCTTTTAAAGATCTTGATGCTGAAGTTAGAAAACCTATTACAGCGGAAGAAAAATCATTTGTTGATGTTTGCAAAGGCAAAAAAGAACCATCAACTGATTTTGAAAAAACGTGGCTGAAATATCTTTCTCGTATAAATAAACCAAAACGCTTTCATACATTATCTGGTGGCAAACCTCAAGTTGATACGACTGATGATTTTGTTGATGGGGATGACTAATTTTTTAACCAATATTTTTGTGTAATTGAATTAATAACCGATCCATAGAACGATAACCTAATGCTTCTGAAATATGTTTTCGTTCTATGTTTTCTGATAAGTCTAAATCTGCAATTGTGCGAGATACTTTTAGAATACGATGCCATGCTCTAGCAGAGAGCCCTAATTTTATCAATGCTTGCTCTAAATATTCATTATTTTCGTCTGATAATTTGCAGTAGCATTGTATTTGATTTGTACTTAACTGACTATTTAATTTATTATTTCTTCTAAACTGGATATTTCTTGCTTGTAAAACACGTTGTTTTACCGTTTCGGTTGATTCTACTGAAGTCGGTTTTTGACTTAAGGTGCCTTTAGGTAATAAAGGCACTTCAATTGAAATATCAAATCTATCGAGAAAAGGTCCTGAAAGTCGATTTAAATAGCGGATTGTTTGCTGGGGTGTTGTTCTATTGTGTGTTCCTTGATAATGTCCTGTAGGGCTTGGATTCATTGCTGCTATTAATTGAAATTTAGCAGGAAATTTTATTTTTGCGTTTGCTCTCGAAATGATAATTTCACCTGACTCAATTGGTTCTCTCAGAGCGTCTAATACCTTTCGGTTAAATTCTGGTAATTCATCTAAAAATAAAACTCCATTATGTGCTAGTGAAATTTCGCCAGGTTTAGGTATTGTTCCTCCACCAACTAATGCTGCCGCTGATGCACTATGGTGTGGCGATCTAAATGGCCTTTTACGCCAGTTTTTGATTGAACCATTTGGACTAACTAGACTAGTTATTGCAGCGCTTTCAAGCGCTTCTTCATCAGATAATTGAGGTAACAGCGATGTCAAGCGAGTTGCTAACATAGTTTTTCCTGTCCCTGGAGGACCAATTAATAGTAAATTATGACCTCCGGCGGCTGCTATTTCTAACGCTCTTTTGGCTTGTTCCTGTCCGATTATATCTTGTAAACTAGCTAAGTTATTATCAACATCTTGATATTCACGGTATTGAACTGCTTGTAAGTCAATTTCTTTATATAAATATTGGCATAACTCCAATAAGTTATTAGTGATTAAGGTATTGTTTTGGTGAATTAAAGAAATTTCAGATTGATTTTCTGCTGAAATTATTAATGTACGATTTTTCTTTTTAGAAGAAATAGCAGCGGGGATTGCTCCTTTCACTGCTCTAATTTTTCCTGAAAGAGCCAATTCTCCTAAAAATTCATAATGTAATAGGTTATCTGTTGGAATTTGTTCTGTAGCGGCAAGAATAGCGATAGCTATTGGTAAATCAAAACGACTCCCTTCCTTTGGTAGATCTGCAGGAGATAAGTTAACAGTTATTTTTTTTGCAGGAAAGGTAAAACCACTATTAATAATGGCGCTTCTAACTCGATCTTTAGCCTCTTTAACCGTTGCTTCAGGCAGACCAACTAAAACAAAACCTGGTAACCCATTACTAATATGAACTTCAACGTTTATTAACGGTGCTTGTATTCCAATAGATGCTCGAGTATAAATAATTGCAAGTGACATAGTTTCTAATTATCAACATATTGAATTGTATTGTTATAGTATTAGAAATATTGAGTAAACTATAAAAGTCGGTTTATTAATGGGATCTGTCACGCAATAAATAATCCGCTTTTGCAATAATCTTAATTTTTTTTATTTAAAGTTATTTTTGAAATAAATAATGATATAAAAAATAAACAAGTATTACTTAATACAATTGAAGGCCCTGTCGGGGTGTCGTAAATAAATGAAAACATCAATCCGATAAAAACTGATAACATACCAATTATTATTGCAATTATGGCCATAGCTTCAGGTGTTTTTGAATAATATTTGGCTGTTGCGGCAGGAATAATAAGTAAAGATGTAATAATTAGGGCTCCAACAAATTTCATTGATAGACCTATTGTTAGCGCCAACAGTAGAGTTAAAAGTAATTTTGTTATTTGTATATTAATACCGTGGCTAAAAGCTAACTCTTCACTGACAGTAATAAATAAAATGTCATTCCATCGCCAAAGCAATAAGGCACCAATAAATGCTACACAAGTGGTAATTTGATAAAGATCAGAATATGTTACTGATAATAGATCACCAAATAAGTACCCCATTAGATCGATACGGATGTTATTCATTAAACTAATTACAACCAAACCAAGAGATAATGCACTATGAGCTAAAATACCAAGTAAACTATCAATTGGAAGTTGTTTTTGGGCTTCTAACCAAAGTAACCCTAAGGCTAGTAAAAGAGTTACAAAAATGACTGCATAAAATAAATTTATATTCAGTAAAAAGCCAAAAGCGATACCAAGTAAAGCCGCATGGGATAGAGTATCACCAAAATAGGACATTCTACGCCAAACAACAAAAGTACCTAAAGGACCTGTTATGCTCGTTAAGCATAATCCTGCTAATAAAGAAGGTAATAATAACTCAATCATTATGTTTTTTTCCATAACAAGACATAGCAATTTGCCTATGTTGATCAATCGAGGGGGAGCAACAGTCATGTTGGTGATTATGATGATGTTTATAAACAGCAATTTGTGAAGCCCCATGTTGGCCAAATAGAGAAATAAACTCAGGATCGTTAGATACAATAGCAGGTGTGCCAGAACAACAAATATGATGATTTAAACAAATTACTTCATCTGTTTTTGCCATAACTAAATGAAGATCATGAGAAACCATTAATACACCGCAATTAAACTGTTTTTTTGCATCAGCGATTAGATCATATAATAATACTTGACCATTAACATCCACGCCTTGAGTTGGTTCATCAAGAATCAATAATTGAGGTTGCTTTGCTAAGGCTTGAGCTAATAATACGCGTTGCAATTCCCCACCTGATAATTGATGCATAGATTTATTAATCAAATATTCTGCTTTTACCATTGATAACGTACTAAAAATCTTTTCGGTATTTAATTGTTTATTTAAGCGCATAAAACGTTTAACAGTAATAGGCAGTGTGGTATTTAAATTGATTGACTGTGGTACATAGCCAATTGTTAAATTGCTTGAACGTTTAATTGTTCCTGAAGTATATGGAACTAAACCTAAAATAACTTTTACTAGAGTTGATTTACCTGCGCCATTGGGGCCAAGTAATGTAATAATTTGATTAAGATGTATTGCTAACGAAACGTCATGTAATATTTTTTGATGGTCAATTTCCACCGAAACACTATCAAGAGAGATTAGTGGTGTCATATCGCTAAGAGCCTTGCCTACAATCATGTTATGTTATATTATAACAATTATTGGTTTTATTCTATCATACTTTTTAATATAGGATAATGGTGTGAAAAAAAATATTACACAAAATAATAAACAATTAATCTCTTTTTTAATGATATTTAGTTCATTGATATTTATGCAAACTATCGCTAATTTTGCTAATGCGAAAGTTATTTCTTCTGTGAAACCCATAGGATTTATCACTGAAGCTATTGCTTCAGGAGTAACTGATACTGATATTTTACTTCCTGATGGTGCATCTCCTCACACCTATTATTTAAAACCTTCTGATTTGGCAAAACTTAAATCAGCCGAACTTGTGATTTGGGTCGGTGAAGATATGGAAGCTTTTATGCCAACTATCTTAAAAAGTATCGATAAGCAAAAGCAAATTGAATTAATGGCTGTACCGGAAATTAAATCGTTACTTAGAACAAGCCATGACGAGCATGAACCGGAAGATGCTCATTCTCATGATGAGATCAATCAAGATCACCATCACCATGGTGAATATGATGAGCATATTTGGTTTTCACCTAAAATTGCTAAGATTATCGCACAATCAATTCATGATAGGCTTGTTACCTTGTATCCAGATAAAAGTATATTGATTGATGAAAACTTAGACGAATTCATTACCAAACTCACAGAAACAGAACAAAACATTGCAAAAAAACTAATTACCGTACAAAATAGAGGGTATTTTGTGTTTCATGATGCTTATGGATATTTTGAGGCACAGTTCGGATTAAAAAAGCTAGGCAGTTTTACTATAAATCCAGCAGTTCAACCCGGTGTTCAAAAAGTTTATGCTATTCAACAGGAGCTCAAGGATCATCAAGCAGTATGTGTATTTCGTGAGCCACAGTTTAGCCCTGCAGTTATTGAGAAATTAGTGAGTGGAACAAATGTTCAAATTGGAGAATTGAATCCATTAGGAACGGGTATAATACTTTCAAAAAGTGCTTATTCACAATTTTTAACAAATTTAACACAGCAACTGTTGGATTGTTTAGATAAAAACTAGTTTAGTAATAAATAGTTAAGGTTAATTTTGGCAAGAAAAATAAAATCCCTCAGTATTGAAAAAAATAATTTTAAAATTCCCTATTTTTCAATATTGGGAGTTCTTTTTATTGTTATTTTATTTACTACTCTGTGGCGTCCACTCAATTTGGAGAGAACGGTTTATGTTCCTTTAACTCCTCAAGTTGAAACTACTGTAAATGATGATTCCAGCTCTATTGATGGTGATGGAAGAGTCGAGATAGTAAATGGTAAAATTGCTACTGTCACTGAATCATCAGATGTTCCTGAAGATGAAATTGTTAAAGATGAATTAGATGATATCGTTGATGGTAAAGATAATGCAGTACAATATACTATTGTTCGTGGTGATACTCTGCATGATATTCTAATTCGCTATAATGTTAATAAAAATGATATCTATCTATTAACGTCAAAATTTAAGCAACTTGCAAATTTAAGGATTGGTCAACAGATTAGCTGGACGACTGATGATAATCATAACTTGCAAACTTTTAGTTGGACAATATCAAGCAATAACATCCGAATCTATGAAAAATCTGGCGATAAATTTGTAGAAAGTTCTGAAACAGTTGAAGCCGTCCCACAAGATATTGTTATAAAAGGTGACATTAAATCTAGTTTTGTTGCTGATGCTCGAAAGAGCGGTCTAACTAGTAATGAAATAGGTATTATTACTCGCGCTTTACAGTGGCGTTTAGATTTTCGCCGATTACAAGTAGGTGATAAATTTTCAGTTGCTATAACACGAGAAATGCATGGTAAAAGCTTATCCAATAGTCAGTTGCGGGGGGTTCGAATTAAAAATGGAACTAAAGATTATTATGCAATTTTAGCTGATGATGGTAAATATTATGATATTAATGGCAACAGCTTATCGCAGAGTTTTTTCCGTTATCCCTTAGCAAAAAAGGCGCGTGTTTCTTCTGGATTTAATCCCCGTCGTTTACACCCTGTTACAGGTCAAATAGCTCCTCATAATGGTGTTGATTTTGCGGTGTCTCGTGGCACACCTGTATTATCGGTTGGTGATGGTGAGGTAGTAATTGCAAAATATAGTGGTTCAGCGGGCAACTATATTGCTATTCGGCATGGTCGTCAGTATATGACAACTTATATGCACTTGGATAAAATTTTAGTTAAACCTGGTCAGCAAGTTAAGCAAGGCGATAAAATTGGCCTATCAGGAAACACAGGGCGTTCTACGGGGCCTCATTTACATTTTGAATTACATATTAATAATAAGCCTGTTAATCCATTAACGGCAAGCTTACCTATTTCGGAAGGCTTAACAGGTAAGTCGAAAAAGGCATTCTTGTCAAAAGTTAAAAGTATGAGCTCTCAGCTAAACTTTTAAAGTTATACATTGGTTTTATACTTAGCTCCTTACTTAGCTGAATTTTTAAAAAAGGTAGTCAAGGTGTCCTTAAAAAATTATGTTATCATAAGCTAATTATTATTTAATAATAAATGTTAGGTGCAGTTTGAAAACATCAACTAAAACAGAAAAAAAACGCTCTTCTAAAAAGATCAGAAAAAATAAAAAAACTACACTTTGGCGACGATTTTTGATACTACTATTCAAGTTGTTTCTTGTCTTTGCTGCAGTGGCTATTATTTATGGTGTTTATCTTGATCAACAAATTAAAGAACGGATTGATGGGAATGTATGGGAGTTACCAGCGGCTGTTTATGGACAAATTATTGATCTCGAACCAGATAGCGAATATAGTCTAAATGATGTGGTAACAATATTAGTTGGTGCGCAATATCGCCAACAAGATACCAAAGCTACTCGTCCTGGTGAATTTATTGTAAAAAATGATGCGGTTGAAATTTATCGTCGGCCTTTTACTTTTCCTGATGGTGAAGAGCAAGCTTTTAGAGTCAGAATAACTTTTTATGAAAATCGTATTGATCGTATTACTAATCTAGATTCAGGACGTGATTTTGGATTGCTTAAGATTGATCCTAAATTAATTACTATGATGCATTCTCCAAATGGCGAACAACGTCTGTTTGTTCCATTAAAAGAGTTTCCTGATTCATTATTACAAACATTAGTCGCAACGGAAGATAAACGTTTTTATGATCATCATGGCGTAAGTTTATATTCTATTGGTCGTGCGATTTTTGTTAATCTAACAACAGGTCGTACTGAAGGTGGGAGTACATTAACTCAGCAAACAGTCAAAAACCTTTTTTTAACTAACGAACGTAGTTTAAGTCGCAAAATACGTGAAGCTTATATGGCTCTTATTTTGGATGGACGCTATAGCAAAGAACGTATTTTAGAGCTTTATTTAAACGAAGTTTATTTTGGACAAGCGGGTAGTGAAGAGATCCATGGTTTTCCATTAGCAAGTCTTTACTATTTTGGCCGCCCAGTTAATGAACTGACATTAGATCAGCAAGCAGTACTAGTTGGTATGGTAAAAGGAGCTTCTTTATATAATCCTTGGACACAACCTCAACAAGTTATTGAGCGCCGTAATGTAGTTTTAAAACTTGCTCAGCAGCAAGGTATTATAGATGATGAGTTATATAATTTATTAAGTCAGCGCCCACTATCAGTTTTACCCAAAGGTGGTGTGATTTCACCACAACCAGCATTTATGCAGGTTGTACGCAATGAACTTCGAAAACAATTAGGTGATAAAGCAGATCACTTATCTGGTATGAAGATTTTTACTACCTTTGATCCTGTAGCTCAATCAGCTGCAGAGCAAGCGGTAACTAACGTAATTGAGAAACTGCGAAAATCAACTAATAAAGAATTACAAACAGCAATGGTTATAGTTAGCCGAGAAACTGGAGAAATTCGCTCTATCATTGGTAGTGCTGAACCCCGTTATCCAGGATATAACCGTGCTTGGTTAACTCAGCGAGCAATTGGTTCATTAGCTAAACCGTCAACTTATTTAACTGCACTTGGACAACCTGATCATTATCAACTTAATACTTGGCTTGATGATAAACCTTTATCGATAAAGCTTGATGGTAATGGTTATTGGGAACCGAAAAACTATGATCGTAAATTTCGTGATCGGGTTATGTTAGTAGATGCCTTAGCGCTTTCACTTAATGTACCTACTGTTAATTTAGGAATGGCATTAGGACTTGATGCAACAAAGAATACTTTACAGTCATTAGGTGTACCTGCAGAGCATATACCCAATTTACCATCAAGACTACTTGGTGCTTTAGAATTAACACCATTAGAAACTGCGCAGATGTTTCAAACGATAGCTAATAATGGTCAACGATCTCCACTTTCTATTTTAAGATATGTATTGACCGATAAAGGTGAATTAGTTTATCAAAGTTACCCGCAACAACTTCAGGCTGTATCTCAACAATCAGCTTATTTAACTACTTATGCTATGCAACAAGTGGTTAATTCGGGAACATCTCGTTCATTAAAAGCTAAATATGGTTCATTTAATTTAGCAGCTAAGACAGGCACAAGTAATGATTCTCGTGATAGTTGGTTTACAGGAATAGATGGTAAAAATGTTGCTGTTGTTTGGATTGGTTTAGATGATCATTCTCCAATGAAATTAACAGGAGCAACTGGCGCCTTAAAAATTTATAGTGAATATTTACAAAATAATCCACCAAAGAAATTAGTATTGCCACTACCTCAAAATATTTTTATGGTACCTATTGATAGTGATGGGCAGTGGCAATGTAATGGGAGTGGTATTCGCTCTTTACCTGTATGGACGATTAACCCTCAGAGTTTATGCTCTGTCAATAACCAGTCTATACCGGTTCAGCAAGCACCGACTTGGGTTACTGACCTATTAAATAACTAAGTGAAAACAATATGCCTGAATTACCGGAAGTTGAGACAAGTCGTCGAGGTATTTTGCCGTATTTGAAAGGACAGATTATTGATAAAATTATTGTTCGACAACCTAAATTACGTTGGCCCGTTGATAAGGCTATAAGTAATGTGCACGGGCAAATTATTTTAGATATAAAACGTCGTGCAAAATATTTATTATTACAGTTACCCAACAATTGGATCGTAATTCATCTAGGAATGTCTGGAAGTTTACGTATTTTAAAAAATCCACAAAAAGCAGAAAAGCATGATCATATTGATTTAGTTTTAGAAAATGGCGTCACTCTACGTTATATCGATCCTAGGCGTTTTGGATCTTGGCTTTGGGCAAATTCGCTAGATGAAATATCTCAATTACAACATTTGGGACCGGAGCCTTTAAGTAATGAATTCTCTGCGGAATATCTATTAAGAAAAGCGAGGAATCGAAAAGTTCCAATAAAAAGTTGGATTATGGATAACCACATTGTGGTTGGCGTCGGTAATATTTACGCGTCTGAATCGCTATTTATGGCAAAAATCAACCCTAACCGAAAAGTAAACTCCTTACAATTAAATGAATTTGAAAGGCTTGTAGCTTCTATTAAGCAAGTTCTTACTAAATCAATTAAACAAGGAGGAACAACACTCAAGGATTTCCTGCAATCTAATGGTAAACCTGGATATTTTGCACAGGAGTTACAAGTTTATGGACGCGAAGGTAAACAATGTCTGATTTGTGGTACAGAAATAAAATCACAAAAAATTGGACAGCGTAATACCTTTTATTGTGAATATTGTCAAAAATAAAGATACCTATTAAGCTAAGATTACCACTTTGGGTTATTTGTTAAAAAGCTGGATCGGCTACACTAATTCATACAACTTTTTTAAGGGTAAGGTAAACTTATCACAACTAAAAAAGGAACAAATATGAATAAGATTAAATGCAAAAAACGAACATTCACAGATGATTTTAAACACCAAATGGTCAGTCTTTATCAACATGGTAAATCACGTAGTGAAATTGTTGCCGAATATGATTTGACACCATCAGCATTGGACCGTTGGATAACGCAAGCAAGCCAAAGCGGCTCATTTAAAACAAAAGATAATCGCAGTCCACAAGAACAAGAGTTAATCGCGTTGCGTAAAGAGCTTAAACAGCTGCGTATGGAAAACGATATTCTAAAGCACGCAGCACTGATAATAGGACGAAAATCGCTATCCTAAAAGCAAATCGACATCGTTATAGCATAACAAAGTTAGGATTATCAAGACATTATGCTTATTATCAGTGTAAATTGAATAGACAAAAATCAGTAGGGCTTTATACCAATAAAATCGTGACGTTATTTAATCAGAGCTATCAGTCTTATGGTACAAGACGAATTCGTTTTGATTTACAGAAAGAGAATATTTGGGTGTCACGCCGTTACATTGCTCGGTTGATGAAAGCCTCATTGCTGGTATCAAAATACCCGTTAAACCTTATCAATCTCACAATACGGAAGTGAATGAAACCGCCACAGAAAATCACCTGCAACGACAATTTGATGTAGGTGATAAAAAACAAATTGTTGTTGCAGATTTAACCTATATTCAAGTTAAGCAACGTTGGAACTATTTATGTGTTTTAGTGAACTTATCCGATAGGCAAATTATCGGTTATCATGTTGGTCAACATAAAACAGCAGAGCTTGTTATGTCGGCATTAAGCTAAATTAAACTGCCATTATCAAAATTGGATTTATTTCATTCAGACCGAGGCAAAGAGTTTGATAATCGGTTATTAGAGGCGTGTTTTAAGACATTGACATTTAATATCAAGCATTCATTAAGCAAGAAAGGATGTCCTTATGACAATGCGGTAGCGGAAGCGACATTTAAAACAATTAAAACAGAATTTGTAAAAGGCCAACGTTTCAACTCAACAGCTGAGTTACAACGCGCTTTTTCGGCTTATGCTTATTGGTATAATCATAAACGATTGCATTCTTCGTTAGGCTACTTGCCTCCCGTTGAATTTAAAAAACACTTACCCCTTAATTTTTTTGTTTGAAAATGTGTTGCCATTCCAAGCAATAATATTTTTAATACATCACATCTATCACCTTATATAAAAATATCTTACGAAACTCTTTAAACCTTACCTAAATAGGATTAGTATAGGCAACTAGATTTAGAATAATTATTTTTATTATCACTTTGATTATTATATATAATAAAACAATTAAATTATAAAAATCTTTTTATTTTAAAGATTATAGACTTGTACCTAGATATCAGCTATCTTTTCCATCTTATGATTGTTGATGATTTGTAAAGTTTAATATATGGAATTAATCAGAGACAGGATATTAATTTTTAAAGACTTTGTTTTCTGTTTTTTATGAGTTTATATTTACTTTAACTCTATTTATCTTATTTTTATTAAGGAATTTAAGATGATCAAATTCGCTTCTCGCTTTTTGACAACTTGTTTTATTTTATTTTTTACCTCAATGGCTAATTCTGAAGTTAGAATTATTATTACTGATGGAGTGAGTTCAGCTAAACCTATCGCGGTTGCTCCATTTAAATGGGCTGGAGGAGGAGAACCCCCACAAGTTATTGAAGAAATTATTGCGTCTGATTTGCGTAACAGTGGTAAGTTCAATCCTGTTGATGTTAATCAAATGCCTCAGAAACCAACAATTGCTTCAGAGGTTACTCCAGCCGTATGGAACAAACTTGGTGTTTCTGCTGTTGTGGTTGGATCAATACAACCAGATGCGTCAGGAAAATATCTTATAAATTATCAATTAGTCGATACAGTTAATCGACCAGGTACAGTTCTAGCACAAAATCAATTCTCAATTGAAAAACGTTGGGTACGTTATGCCGCCCATACTGCAAGTGATGAAATCTTTGAATCACTAACAGGTATTAAAGGAGCATTTAGAACACGAATTGCTTATGTTGTAAAAACGACTAAAGGGCCTTTTTCACACGAACTAAGAGTGTCTGATTATGATGGTTATGATCAAATCACTGTTCATCGTTCTAAGGAACCATTAATGTCTCCTACTTGGTCACCAGATGGCAAAAAAATAGCCTATGTAACTTTTGAAGGTGGACATTCCTCATTAGTTTTAAAAACATTGGATAGTGGTGCTGTTCAAACAATTGCATCTTTCCCTCAGCATAATGGGGCGCCGGCATTTTCTCCGGATGGTAGTAAATTAGCATTTGCTCTATCTAAAGGCGGTAGCTTAAATTTATATATGATGACGTTAAGTAACAAACAAATTACTCAGATTACTTCTAGCCGTAGTAATAATACAGAACCATCTTGGATGCCGGACAATCAAACTATTGTTTACACTTCTGATCAAGCAGGTCGCCCGCAGTTATATAGTATTAATATAAATACAGGTGAATCGCAGAGGGTGACTTGGGATAATACGCAAAATCAGAATGCCAGAGTGTCACCTGATGGTTCTTTTATTGCAATGATATCAAGCAATAATGGCGAACAACATATAACTCGATATGATATGGATACAAAAACCTATCAACGTTTAACTGATACATTTTTAGATGAAACGCCAAGTATTGCTCCAAATGGTACAATGATCATTTATAGTTCATCTCAAGGGTTAGGTACAATTTTGAACCTTGTTTCTACAGATGGTAATTTTAAGGCAAGGTTACCAGCTACTGATGGGCAAGTAAAATTCCCTGCATGGTCACCATATTTGTAAAGATAGCTTAAAAAAGCAACAACTTTGCGATTATTAAAATTGTGTAAAGTTTAAGGTCGTTATAATATATACTTCTAATCTTTCAGGTTGGTAACGGGAGTTACTTTGAAGTTGGTTAGATACATAAAATATAGATAATAATTTATTCAAACAAAAGGAGTTTATACAATGCAATTTTCTAAATTTCTTAAAGTAGCTGCGGTTGCTTTGCCATTAATCGCTGTAACTGCTTGTTCATCTAATAGCAGTCACAACGCTGGTGGTAATTTAAATGGTACCTTATCAAAAGAAGCCTTAGAACAACTTCAAAAATTACAACAAATCAATACAGTATATTTTGATTTTGATAAATACAACGTTAAATCTGAATATTCAACATTATTAAATGCACATGCTGTATTTATTCGTACTAGTAATATCAAAGTTGTTATTGAAGGTCATGCCGATGAGCGTGGTACTCCAGAATATAACATTGCATTAGGTGAACGTCGTGCAGCTGCAGTTAAATCATACTTACAAGGTAATGGTGCTCCTGCAAGCCAAATGGAAATTGTTTCTTATGGTAAAGAAAAACCAGCTGTGTTAGGCCATGATGAAGCAGCTTATGCTAAAAATCGACGTGCTGTAGTAACCTATGTTGGATACTAATAGCCATATTATAACGGCTGATTATTCAGCCGTTCTTATTTTCTAAGTTCATGCCGAGTCTAATAATATGCATAAAAAAATACCCACATTATTCTTATTTCTTTTATTTACTGGTTATGGTTGTGCAGCAGGTAGTTCTGGCATTGATCAAACTGTTCAAGCTCAAGGACAGTTATTGATTGAAAACCAACAAAAAATTAGCGATTTGCAAGCAGATGTAGACGCTCTTCGTGGGCAATTGGAAGAGACAATATATCAACTTAATCAGACAATTGAACGCCAAAAAATGATACTTCAGCAAATGGCTAATGGCTCTGGATTTTCGCTGAATACTAATTTTAATTCTCAAGAAGAGAGTTTCATTCCATCTCAGGATTCTACTTCATTAATATCTTCATCAGATTTATTGGGATGGGTAACTTCAGGTGATGATAAAGTTGATTATAATTTTATAATGCAATTTATTAATGATAGTAAACAAAATAATGAGGTTATTACAGCATTCCAGAAATATCTGAAAACTTATCCAAAGTCTAGTTATCGAGCTAATGTTAATTATTGGCTCGGTCAATTATCGTATAAACAAAGCAAAAAAGACGATGCTTCATTTTATTATGCTACTGTGGTAAAAGATTTTCCATCTTCCCCCAAAGCAGCTGATAGTCTTTATAAAGTAGGGTTAATTTTACTTGATAAAGGAGATACTAAAAATGCTAAAGCTGTTTTTCAACAAGTGGTAAATAAATATTCAAAAGATAAAAATGCGGTAGCACTTGCTAATAAAAAGTTAGCGTCACTAAAGTAAAACGCATAAATAAACATCGATCGAATAAAATTAGCAATAAAAGGGTTGCGTAGCGCTATGATTATGAGTATTATACCAACCCGAAATTGCTTGTGTTTTTAACTATTAAGAGCATAACAGTTATTATCAAATGGGTCGTTAGCTCAGTCGGTAGAGCAGCGGACTTTTAATCCGTTGGTCGAGCGTTCGAATCGCTCACGACCCACCATATTTGATTTTCACAATTCAATCAACAAGTCAACCAAATTTTTCCAAAGTATAGCAAACAGCATAGCATATAGTAGTCATGATACCAAAAGTTAAGTCAAGCAATATGCGATTAATTAAAATTAAATAAAGTAAAACTGCAAATAATAGAATAAACAATGAAATTAATCAATTAATGATACTAGGCTTATTTAGTACAGAGTCTTTTATTACAATTGCGCGAGAAGAAAAAGATGTCGATCCTATGAAGGTTGTTGCGACAATTAGGAATAATAATGATCCTGTAGCTATACCTTAGTTAGTACATAATTTACCTAGAAAATTATGTTACTTGTTTTTGTGATTTATATTCAATAGGCGTATAAATAGTATGCTAGATACATAAAGGACCTTTTTATAGGCTGCAAACTATTTATTATAGTAAAAAATAAAAAGAAGGAGTAATCCTCCTCTCAATTTTAAAATATTATTGGTCTTTAGCCGAAAGTTCAATAATCTTCATCGTAATTTCAAATGATTTCAGAAATGATGATAATGGTAAAAATTCATAACAAGAATGAAAGTTATGAGCACCAGTAAAATAATTAGGTGTAGTAAGACCTTTAGCTGAAAGTGCAGAGCCATCTGTTCCACCCCGCATAGCTATTGTATTTGGCTGAATATTGAAATGCTCAAATGATTGATAAATCAAATCAATACAGCGACGATCATTTCCTAAATGGTTGGCTATATTGCTATAAACATCGGTAATTTTACATTTAATTGTAGCTTTTGGGTATTTGCGGCTAATAAAATTTACGACTTCTTGTACATAAGCTTTTCGTGTTTCATAGCGAGCCAAATCAAAGTCACGAATACTCATTTTTAATGTTGTGGTACTTTGATTTCCAACAATATCATTAAACCAAAAGTAACCTTCTTTACCTTCAGTATGTTCGGGGGTTTCAAAACTATCAAAACAGTTAATAATATCGTTAGCTATTCGGATTGGGTTAATTAAAACATTTTTAGCTGACATGGGATGAGCAGATACTCCAGTGATATCGATGGTTGCAGAACCGGCATTGAAAGTTTCATAAACGACTTCGCCTAGTTCGCAACAATCAATTGTGTAAGCAAAATCAGGTCTAAAACGGTTTAAATCAAGTTTTTTAGCGCCTTTTAATCCTACTTCTTCATCAGGTACGAATGCGACATAAATGTCGCCATGTGCAAAATTTCGTTGTTGTAATTGATCTAACATTGTCATTACAACAGCAATAGCAGCCTTATTATCAGCACCAAGCACACTTGTACCATCAGTAACAATTAATTCTTCATTTAGATATTTATTTAATTCAGGATGTTCATCCACTTTAAACCAGATATTCTTATTTTTATTTAGTAGAATATCCTGACCAGTAAAAGTAATTCTCTGTGGATTGATTTTATCTGATAAAGCAACATCGACAGTATCAAGATGAGCAACGTAACCAATTTTAGGTGCATTTGGAGTATTGCCTGGCAGTTTAGCCGTTACAATACTATGTTCATCAAGGTGAACATCTCTTAAATTAAGTTTAAGCAATTCTTGTTTAAGTAATTTGGCTAATTCTGTTTGCCCTAGTGTTGAAGGTACATGCATACATCCAAGAGAACTTTGGCTTGGGATACTGACATAACGTAAGAAACGTTCAACTAATTGTTCAGTAATATTCATAATATTTTGGCTCCTTATCGATGATTAATTAATTACTTACTGGCGGATAGATGTAACCACTATCAAAACCAATTGGTAGACCTAGTAACCAAAATAACAATAAATTTATAGTTAATGCAATGAGTAGAGCTGCGGTATAAGGAATCATCATCTAACTTAATGTGCCGACACCAGTATTTTTGCAGTACTGCTGGCAATAGGCAATAATCAAAGGATAAAAAGCAAACATAGGGGTACTAACATTAACTGCAGAACTGATACGATAAGCCGCTTGAGTTAATTCAGGTGAAATGCCAACAGACATAAGCATTGGTACAAAAATAGGTGCTAAAATAGCCCATTTTGATGATGCCGAGGTAATTAGTACATTTAACATACTCGTTAGAATTATCACACCGAAGATTGTGACAACAGAAGGCAAATGTAGTGCTTTTAAAAACTCAGCGCCACCAATAGCAATTAATGTTCCAATATGAGAGTGAGAAAAGACATATAGAAATTGAGCACAAAAGAAAGCAAAAACGATAAATGGAATAAGAGATTTAGTAATTTTTTCCATTGATTTTACAATATCGCGAGAGGATTTAAATGCTCCAGTTATAAACCCATGTATTAAGCCTGGAATGGCAAAAAATATAAATAATAATGGCACAATAATTTGCATAATTGGTGCTTTATTACTAGTCATACTTCCATTAGGAGCACGCAATAAAGAATTTTCTGGTATTAATAATAAAACTAAACCAATAGCAATAGCTAAAAAGATAATTGAAGCCACTTTAAATGCACGGTTTTCAACCGGCGTGATTGCTGGTGAATTGGCAATATTATCTAACTTCAAATCATTATTTAAAGGCATAGTTGCATGTAAACGAGGCTCGACGATTTTATCGGTAACAAACCAGCAAGCTAATAATACAAAAAAGGTGCCACCAAAGCTTAAGAAGTAGTTACAAAGTACATTAACTTGATAAGATGGGGCGATAATTTGTGCAGCACTTTGGGTAAAGCCTTGCATGATTGGATCGATAATTGAAGGTGTATAACTAGAGCTAAACCCACCAGCTAATCCAGCAAATGAAGCGGCAATACCGGCAAGCGGATGACGACCAATTGCATAAAACATCATAGCTGATACAGGCATTAAAATCACATAAGCAGAGTCAGCAGCAATATGGCAAACCATACTGACAAAAATAACTGATGGTGTTGCTAAATTTTTAGGAGTGATAGCCAATAATTTTTTAAGTAATACATGAATATAACCACTACTTTCAGCAATCCCTATACCTAATGTTGCCACGATTGTGATGCCTAGTGGCGGAAAAGTGACAAAATTAGGTACCATCTTGGTAAAAAAAGCAACAATGTGCTCAGGGGCTAACATATTGACAATAATGAGCTTTTCTTGAGTGACAGGATTAATATAATTAAAGTTTACAAAAGAAAGTAATAAAGAGGTAATAAAGCAGCTGATTAAAGCATAGAAAAACAATGTTGTTACATCTGGGATTTTGTTTCCAATTCGTTCAATAGTATTTAAAAAGCCACCCGTTCTTATTGATGACGAGTTGTTAGTTGTTTGATTCATAATAAAGTTAGTATAAATATTGTTCGAAAAATAATGTAGCATAGATTAATAATACAGGCAAACATGGTTTTTAGGTGTTTTTATATTCAGATACCATCTTATTAACTTAAAACCCTTTATATTATTTATATGATCATACAAATTTGAATTTTCTTTGTAGTACATAATATTTCCCTAGTATAGGAGTTATGTCGGAAAACATCTCGAATTATTTACATGTCATGATTAAAGTGATTCTCTAAAAATTGATAAGGTGTTTTACCAAAAATTGCTTAAGCTTTTGTTTTCTATCTTTTGAGTCACTAAATATTTGCTGATTATGCCGCTTCTACATTAAAGCCTTATTACCCGTTTCGCTTTTCTATTCATTTGTCGGTAGGCAAGTTTCTTAATTTTTTGATTTATATAGTAGTAAATATACTATTTTAACAAATAAATACAGAAAATTATCGATTAGCCGAGAAACGGCATAGGCTCCTGAAAATCTTTTACAAGAATATAACCTAAAAAGTGAACAATTATGTAAATACACCATAGCCAGTACAAAAGTCACGTGAAAAAGCCTATATTCTAAACTTGTTTGAAGAACGGATTATTAGTGCCATTTTGAATCGAAAAAATACCAGAACAAAAAACAAGTTTGTGTAAATGTTGATTTTTATTTTAGCTTTATTTATTACATGATTGGCTTACCTAAATATGCTATTTTCAATATCAAGTGTGCTTATCGAATTGAAGAACTCAATTTTGATGATCGCCGAATTATTCGCCCTGCTTATAAAAATATCGGTGAAATTAAGTCGTTTATCCCCTTAAAAGATCGTTAAACCAAACATCCGCCAGTATTATGCTGGCGGTATCGACAAAATTAAGTTTATTAAAAAAGCATGGTTATTTAAAGTAATAGTTTGTAGACTATACTTCATTATCAGTTTTAGGCTGTATACTTTGTATATAATTTGAATATGAATCTTTTAAAATCTTTAGCTACTGTCAGCTCAATGACGATGGTGTCTCGTTTATTAGGTTTTGTGCGTGATGCCATTATTGCACGTTTTTTCGGTGCAGGTATGACCACCGATGCATTTTTTGTTGCATTTAAACTTCCTAATTTACTTCGACGTATTTTTGCAGAAGGGGCATTTTCACAAGCTTTTGTACCAATTTTAGCTGAATATAAAAATCAACAAGGGACTGAGGCAACTCGCACATTTATTGCTTATATTGCAGGATTATTAACTTTGGTCTTGGCGTTGGTCACGCTAATTGGAGTTATCACAGCGCCTTTTATCATTATGCTAACTGCGCCTGGATTTATGCAAGAATCAGCTGAAAAATTTGAACTTGCAACTACCATGCTACGCATAACCTTTCCTTATATCTTTTTTATATCGTTGGCATCACTTGTTGGAGCCATCCTTAATACATGGAATCGGTTTTCTGTCCCAGCTTTTGTTCCAACACTACTCAATGTGAGTATGATTGTATTTACCCTATTTTTAACGCCTTACTTTAATCCACCAGTATTGGCTCTTGCTGTATCTGTTGGTGTTGGTGGGATTTTACAATTGCTTTACCAGCTACCTTATTTAAAGAAAATTGGCATGCTAGTATTACCGCATATTAGCTTTAAAGATAGCGGTGTTTGGCGGGTTTTAAAACAAATGGGACCAGCAATTTTAGGCGTATCTGTAGGACAAATATCTTTAATTATTAACACTATTTTTGCTTCATTTCTAGTTTCAGGCTCGGTTTCGTGGATGTATTATGCTGATCGCTTAATGGAGTTTCCTGCTGGTGTACTTGGTGTAGCGTTAGGCACCATTTTATTACCATCATTAGCAAAAAGCTTTACAAAAGGTGATCATAAACAATATTGTGAATTGTTAGATTGGGGATTACGCCTTTGTTTTTTATTGGCTCTACCTAGTACGGTTGCATTAGGGGTTATTTCTCGCCCACTTATATCAACGCTATTTGAATATGGACAATTTACCTTAAATGATACCTTAATGACACAGCGAGCCTTAGTTGCTTATTCTATAGGCCTACTTGGATTGATTTTGATTAAAGTGCTAGCTCCAGCCTTTTATTCTCGTCAGGATATTAAAACACCGGTTAAAATTGCGATTATTACATTAATTTTAACACAGCTAATGAATCTTGCTTTTATTGGTCCATTACAACATGCCGGTCTTTCATTATCAATTGGCTTAGCTGCATGCTTTAATGCTGGATTATTATATTGGCAGTTGCGTAAAAAACAGCTTTATCAACCTCAACCTGGTTGGCGTTACTTTTTGATTAAAATCCTCATTGCGGTAATTTTAATGTCTGCAGCATTGTGGTTTGGTTCTCAGTTATTACCTGACTGGTCAACTGGTTCAATGTTGGTTCGTATCGGGCGATTATTTTTATTGGTTATTGTGGGCATTTTAGTCTATTTTGTGTCATTGAAGAAAATGGGATTCAAGATTAAACATTTTATTAAACGAATTGATTAACAATAACTTTAGATAAAGATAAATTAAATTTTGTTAGACATTTTTAAGTAATAGGAATGTTTAATTATAAAATAAATAAGAATATAGATGAATAAATCTGACACAATCATAGATTTGTGTATTGTCAATTAAAGGTGACGTTTGATTCTGTCACTGTTGCGGTTGTTGTTATTGCTGTATTTATTGCAATCTCATGCATTAACAATTACAACAACCTATACTGTTCATGGCATCGCTCCATATTTTAAGTTTAGTAGTGGTGCAACCAAGGTGACTACAACAGATGATTTGTTAGGGCTCGAATTATAGGAAGGTACTAAAATCACACCTAAACCCAATAACACAAAAAAAACAAAAATTTATTATTAACTTAAAATTTGTTGTACTATTTCACTCATAGCAACAGCCATTGCAGTTAAGCTTCTGGCTGCTCGTTTTCAAGAGTTACATCGGGGTCGTTATATACTGTCATATCCATAAGACCAATTTCTTTATCGGTTGCGACAGCGGCTGTCATAGCGCCAGATACATTAGCTAAAGTTCTTGCCATATCAATAATTGGATCAACAGCTAAAACCATACCAATTAATGGGAAGTATTCGGCCATGCCCATACCTGATAAAACAACGGTTGCAGCAACTGTTGCAGTGCCAGGAATTCCAGCTATACCAATTGAACCAATAACCACTACAATGACAAGCATAATATAAAATTGGATATTAGTATCAATGCCAACCATATGAGCTACCATAACAGCAAGTAAAGCAGGAAAGAAACCGGCACATCCATTCATTCCCATGGTACTACCTAGAGAGCCAACTAAATTTGCGGTACCTGTATTAACACCCATTCGGACGGTTAGTGTTGAAATAGTCATTGGTAATGAACCGACAGAGGAGCGACTTGTAAAGGCTAATAACCATGTTCCTAGCGCTTTTTTTATAAACATGATTGGTGAAATACCATGAATCACAACAATGGAAACATGTACAATCAACATAATCAATGTGGCGATGTAGATCGCAGCAACAAAACTTGAAACCTGAATAATTGCGGGTATTCCGTTAGAAATAATGGTACGAGCAAGTAAAGCAATTACTGCATAAGGCATGTACTTTATGACTGTCATCGCAATCGACATGATGATCTTATAAAGTGCTTCGATAAACGTTTTAAATAGGGCAATCGGTTGTGAGTTTTTCTTTTCCATTCTGTTGGCGGCAATCCCCATTAAGGCAGAGAAAATGACCAATCCAACAATATTTTCGTTTACCATTGATGCAATAATATTGCTCGGAATTAGATTTATAAAGGTATCAATAATATTAGTGTATTGTTTTGCCTGAGCTTGATGTACAGAACTTGAGCTTATTTCACCTAATGCAAATAGATTAGCTAACAAAATACCAACAATACAGGCAATTGCTGTTGTAAACAGTAACCAAAAAATTCCTCTGAATGCGATTTGGGGTAGATTTTTTTTACCAGAGAAATCGATAATTACTTTAACAATAGATACAAATATGAGTGGTATCACTAACATTCGGATAAAAGCGATAAATGCTCGACCAAATAGTCCATACCAAGTTGCGGTTTCTTGCATCCAGATTGTTGATGTGTCAGGAAACCCTGCTACAGCTTGAATGCTTAAACCTAGCACGGCACCAAGTATTAACCCAACTAACATACGTATTGAAAAATTAACCTTTCGCTTTTGTAATGGTCTCATTACTGTAAAAAAACAGATGAGCAATAACCCTATACCAATTAATGTCTGGTAATGAGTAATAGATAAGAACTTTTCAAAAAAGACTCCTTGAAAAATGGCATCTGGCATATTTAATCCTCACCCTTTAATAATAAATTTAATTATCTAGTAAAATATTTATTGATAGATTTATTAATACCTATCTTATTTTGCGATTGAGCCTGCAATATTTAAAATATCCCATGGTCTGGAAAATGGTGGAGCATAAAGAAAATCTATCATGGCTAATTCATCAATTTTCAAATTCGTCCATATTGCGGTTGCAAGAGTGTTGACCCTTAATGCCGCACCTCCTCCTCCAGCTATTTGACCACCTAAAATCACTCGAGTGTCGGCATGATAGATAAGTTTTGCTGTTACACTTGTTTGACCTGCAACATAGTTGCTGTGATTTTTATCTTTAACTATAACAGTTTTATAAGGAATTCCAGCTTTTTTGGCTTCGCTTTCAGTTAAACCTGTTCGTCCTGCTTCAATATCAAAGACTTTTAAGGCTGAGGTGCCAATAGTACCAGGATATTCACAATTTCCGCCACCTAAATTTTCGCCTACAATTTTGCCTAGCTTGTTCGCCCCTGTAGCGAGAGGAATATATACCATTGAATGACTAACTCTATGGTGAAGGGCAACACAATCTCCAGCAGCATAAATATCTGCCATATTAGTTTGTCCAAAGCTGTTGGTGATTATGGCACCATTTGCAAGTGTCTTGATACCAAGGTTTTTATAGATATCATTGTTTGGCTTAACACCGGTTGCAATAATGACAACATCGGCTGGATATCGTGATTTATCAGTAATTACATGTGTGACATTGTGTGATCCTTCAAAGCCAAGTACTCGCTCTTGCAAATATAGATCACAATGTTGTTTAATATTTTCTTCAATTAGTTCAGTAATTTGCCTATCAAATGCATCGATAAGAATTCTGTCATCCAATTGAATCAATTTGACGTTTTTTTGTAAAGCAACAAGCGATTCAGCTATTTCAAGCCCAATATAGCCAGCACCTATAACAATCAAATTTTTGATATTTGAGTTGGATAATGTCTGTTTGATAGCTAACCCGTCATGCAGGTTGCGTAATGTGAAGATATTTTTTAGTTGGCTATTTTCAAAAGGGGGAATGATGGGACTTGCACCAACTGCAAGTAGTAACTTGTCATAGCTATCATCAAAGCAATTGCCAGTATTGAGATCTTTAACAGTTAATTTTTTTTGATTAGTATCAATAGCAATGACTTCATGTAAAGTTTTTATTTCAATACCATCTTTTTGAAATTGCTCGGGCGTTCGGGATATCATTTCGTTGGCGTCAGTAAAGTGGTTACCAATAAAATAAGGTAAACCGCAAGCACCAAACGAAACAATATCTGATTTTTCATAAATACGGATGGTTGCCTCAGGGTTCATTCTTTTAGCCTTTGCAGCAGCACTTGCACCTGCGGCTTGAGCGCCAATGATGATTATTTTCACTTAATTTTCTCCTCAGTGCTCAGATACTGAATTATAAAATAATACCTTATCATACCCCATAGATTACCTTGGTGATAGATAGTTAGCATTAATATTCGTTAATTTAAAATTTTATTCGTTTGAAAATCAACAATTACTTGTTTAGTGTAATTTTTTAGTCGTATTATTTTTGTTAAAAAGTTTCCGGTAACTATGTGTTTCAGTATAAATTATTAAGTATAGGTGGCTGAGTTTGGTTGATTAATGCCATGATTAAATTAATCTGTAAGTCCGTGTCATTTAATGTGGGAATATAATAAAATGATTTTCCACCTGCATTTAAAAAGATTTCTCGATTTTCTTCGTCAATTTCGTAAATAGTTTCAATACAATCTACCGAAAATCCGGGACAGATGACGTGCACATTGTTAACACCATTTTTTGCTAATGTTTGTAGTGTATCGCTGGTACTTGGCGTAACCCATTTACCTTTTCCAAATTTAGATTGATAAGCCATTTGAATTGGTATATTTATGTTATTTGTTCGGCATTTTTCGATTAATAACTGTGTGGTCATTTCACAACGTTGAATATAATCATCTTTTCGTTTGTAAATATAACGCTCTGGAATACCATGATAAGAAATTATAAGCACTTCAGGCTCACCTTGGCATTGAAATGCTTGCTTAATTTGTAAATAAAGTGCATTGATATAACTTGGATGATCGGCATAATCACGAATATAGTCAATACTATTTATGATTTTGTCGGTTGCTATAACTTGTTTAAGTTTATCAAGTACAGCGAGTGTTGTGGTCGTTGAGTATTGTGGGAAAAGTGGCAATACCGTAATTTTTGAACATGATTGAAGCTTGTTCAATGCAGATTGAATATTGGGTTCACCATAGGTCATGGCTAATTCACATTGAATATTTGGTAAGTGGAGTTGTAATTTATCACATAATAATTGGCTGTAATGAAGTAAAGGTGATGAGCCATCTATCCAAATTTTTTGATAATGATGGATAATATAAGGCACTCGTTTAGGTATTACAAGGTACTTTAAAATCGGATACCAAAACAGTTTCGGTAAATCAACGACATGGCGATCGAGTAAGAACTCGGTTAAGTACCGTTTTATTGAATCTGGTGTTGCCGCGTTTGGTGTACCTAGATTAATCAGCAATAACCCTTGTTTTTTATTCACAAGTAATCCTTATTTTGAGCAAAGATAATAGTTGATAATGTTAAAAAGCCTATGTAGTGCGCCTTGATTTTGTTTTAATACTTGATACGCTTGTTCGCCAATTTGTTGACTACGCGTTTTATTTTCTAAAAGCCCATTAATCGCTGAATAAAGGGAATCGGCTGTGCTAGCACAAATGATCATGCCATCAGCTGAAATAAGTTGCTCACAAATCACTTTAAAATTGAAAAAATGTTCGCCACTAATGATTGGAATGTGGTGAAGTGCGGGTTCTAATGGATTATGCCCTCCATGTTTCACTAAACTGCCACCAACGAAGGCGATATCGGCAATACCATAAAGTTCTATTAATTCTCCCATCGTATCACCCAAAATGACTTGGGTTTGTTTAGCAGGAATTTGACCGCTACTGCGGTTTATATAATTTAATCCGCAATCATTAATTAATTTTTCGACGGTTTTAAAGCGTTCTGGGTGGCGGGGGACAATAATCAATAATAAATTGGGATATTTTTGTAATAACCGCTTAAAGGCAGATAAGATGATTTCATCTTCTCCATTATGTGTACTTGCGGCAATAAAGATAGGGCGGTCTAATTGCCACCGCTGTTTTAGCGTTTTGATTTTTTGCTGTTGTTGATCTGTTAAATCAATATCAAATTTAATACTACCGGTTATTGTTAAGCGATCACGGGGTAAACCCAGTGAAATAAAACGTTCCCCATCTTGCTTATTTTGTGCGGCAATTGCACTAATTTTTGATAGTAAATTGCTAATGGATCGCCCGAGTTTACTGTATCGATTAGCTGAACGTTCTGATAATCTGGCATTGGCAATAATTAGCTGAATATTTCGTTTATAACACTGACAGATAAAATTAGGCCAAAGCTCAGTTTCCATAATGATCACTAATTTGGGCTTAACCGTATTTAAAAAACGATTTATCGCGCAGGGCAAATCATAAGGTAAATATACATGGCTGACGCTATCACCAAGTAATGACTTAACTTGCTCTGAGCCTGTTGGCGTCATGGTGGTAACTGTGATAGGTAAACTAGGATACTGTTGTTTAAGTGCTTTGATTAGTGGGATGGCTGCTATCGTTTCACCCACCGATACGGCATGCACTAAAATACCGTTAGATTTAACTTTATTTTTGCAAAAACCATAGCGTTCAAGCCAACGCTTTCGATAAGCTGGCGCTTTACGACTACGCCAAAGCAGTCTTAGCCAAACCAGTGGTTGAATCAAATACAATAAAAAAGTATATAAAATTTGCATACTAATTATAAGTTGGTTAGATCAAAAAAGTGTTCACGGTAATAAACAAGTTCAGCAATTGAGTCACGAATATCATCAAGAGCTTGATGAGAACTCTGTTTGCTAATCCCTTTTAGTATTTCAGGTTTCCAACGTTTAGCTAATTCTTTAATTGTGCTGACATCTAAATAGCGATAATGAAAATAACTTTCTAAATTAGGCATATAGTTAAATAAAAAACGACGATCTTGCCCAATAGTATTACCACAAATTGGCGAGCTGTTTTCTGGTACCCATTGTTTTAAAAATTCGATGGTTTGTTGTTCGGCCTGTTGTTCACTAATAGTACTTTTGCGAACACGCTCAATAAGTCCTGATTTGCCATGGGTGTTTTGATTCCACTCATCCATTAATGCTAATTGCTCATCAGATTGATGAACTGCAATCACAGGTCCTTCAGCAAGAATATTTAAGTTAGAATCGGTAACAATGGTTGCGATCTCAATAATGCGATCAGTTATTGGATTGAGTCCAGTCATTTCAAGATCTATCCAAATAAGATTGTTACTATTAATTTGAGATTGTTTGTTCATAATTTGCTATAGAGATTTTCTTTTTGATACTGAGTAGTGTAGCATAACTGACAATCTGTTTTAGTAAAAAATGAGTACTATGGCAAAAAATAAACTATCCAATAATCAAAAAAGACGTGTAGCGGCAAAACATCAGCAACGATTAGCAATAAAGCAAGATGAGAGTCTGGCAAATTTTTCGTCACCTCGTGACGGTGTAGTAATAAGTCGTTTTGGTAAGTCTGCAGATGTTGAAGATAGTGTAGGTCTTATTTATCGTTGTAGTATTCGTCGCACGTTACCGTCGATAGTCACTGGTGATAAAGTAGTATGGCGCGAAAGTTTAGAGCCAAATACCAATGGTATTATTGAAGCGGTTCACCCGAGACATTCTGAACTTGTCCGGCCTGATTTTTATGATGGCGTTAAACCCGTTGCCGCAAATGTTGATCAAATCGTGATTATTTCGGCTGTCTTGCCAGAATTATCACTAAATATTATCGATCGCTATTTAGTTGCTTGTGAATGCACTGATATAAAACCTATTATTGTTTTAAACAAAATTGATTTACTTAATGATGATCAACTCACTGAAGTTGAAAAAAAATTGACGATTTATACTCATATCGGTTATCAAGTTTTGTATGTCTCATGTCAAAATCAACAAGGCATTGCTGTATTACAAGAAGCTTTGCAAGGTAAGATTTCCATTTTAGTTGGGCAGTCTGGTGTGGGAAAATCAAGTATTATTAATTTACTGTTACCTCATCAATCACAATCAGTTATGACTGGAGGTATTTCAGAAATATCCGGACTTGGTCAACATACAACCACTTCCTCTCGGCTTTACCACTTACCAAATGGTGGAGATATTATTGACTCACCAGGGATCCGCGAATTTGGTTTATGGCACTTAGAGCCAGAACAAGTGATTAGTGGTTTTAAAGAATTTGATAATTATTTAGGCGGTTGCCACTTTCGCGATTGTAATCACTTTGATACGCCAGGTTGTTTACTACAAAAAGCAGTACAAGACGGTAAAATTGCACCATCAAGGCTTGATAACTATCATCGGATTTTACAGACAATGCAAGAAGTTAAGGCAAAAACTAACAAAATCTATAAATAATCAGCTTAATTCATTTATAACAAAATTAAATAAGTTGTATTTGTGTTCGAGTCATTACTGTAATTACTTGCTGCTCACAATTAGTGGTAACATCTTGAAAGTCATTGCTAGATTGTGAGCAACGAATGTGCTATTTAACATCTATTTTTTTAATGCAAAACCAATAGCTACATATGCCCAACCTTGGAAAATAAGGTCAATACCTAAAAACATACCTAATACCCAAAGACTGTCATATGGCCAACCTGTAATAATCATAAAGCCTAAAATTAATGTAATAATCCCTGAAGTTAAAACCCATCCCCAACGAGGTAAATTGCGGTTATTCATAGCCGCAAATATTTGTGTAAAGCCGCTCATAATTAGCAAGAATGAAATCACCAATGTTAAGGCTGATGAAACCGCAACAGGTTGGAAAAATGACATTAGACCAATAAAAATGTATAAAATCCCCATTACTGCCCATAATGCTGACTGACCAAAATCTTTAATGCGAAATGAATGTAGCGCTTGGGCAATACCTGCAATTAAAATTAATGAACCAATAAAATAGACAGAGAAGACGGTTGCCATGAACTGATAACCTAAAGCTAAGCCCCCCAATATAATTAAAATAACACCAACTAAAATAAACCAACTTGATTTTTCTTTAAGATTGTAGACATTGTTTTCGTTAGATATCATGTTATTTACCTATTTTTATAAGTTAATTTTGGATTTCAAATTAAAATCACTTTTTAACACTTATAGTTTGTCAATGGTGATTTAGTAAATGAAAAGAAAGGTAGTGGAGGTACAATTTATTGCACAGTAATTAGTTTCTGTTCAAACCGTTACTGTGCATATAAATTAGTTAATATAATAAATCTAATTTTAGAATTAATCTTTATCTTTCAGTGCTTCTTCTAGCGTTGAATAGAATATTAGTTTGTTAGGAATTGGAATAATTTTTGCGCGAGCTAATGTTTTTAATGGTTGAAACTGTAACTCACAAATTGATAGATCAACTTGTTCAGGTAGTTCATCAATAAAATGAATTAAAGCATTGAGCCCACCAGCATCAAGAATAGGTACCGCATCCCATTGTAGCACTATGTGTTCATATCCATTAATCTTTTGATAAATTTCTAAAAATGTACGTTCAGCGGCAGCAAAAAATAGTGGCCCGTTAATACGTAGCACTAATGTTTTATCGTTACTGCGATTAAGTTCAACTAAGCGAGTCATGCGGGCGATACGGCGCATAAATAGGATTGAGGCAAGTATAATCCCAAGTGTAATTGCAATCACCATATCAAATAGTACTGTTAACGACATGCAAATAAGCATAATCAAAATATCATCTTTAGGAGCACATTTGATAATATAAATGACGCGTTGAACTGCACTCATATTCCATGCCACGATAAGTAATAATGCCGCCATAGCAGAAAGTGGGATAAATGATAATGCTGGTGCGAAGCAAATAAGAGCAAGTAAGACAATTAAAGAATGCAAAACGGCTGCAATAGGCGAGGTTGCGCCTGCTTTGACATTTGCCGCTGAACGCGCAATTGCCGCTGTTGCTGAAATGCCACCAAAAAATGGTGCAATAATATTCCCTAAGCCTTGACCAATGAGTTCACTATTTGAGTGGTGTTTAGTGTGTGTCATTTCATCTAATACCACAGCACAGAGTAATGATTCAATTGCGCATAACATTGCCATGGTCAGTGAAATTGGCAGTAAGGCAGTAAATGTTGACCAATCCCAAGTAAAATCAGCGTGCTGCCAAGGTAAAATAAACTCTGGTAGAACAGCGGGTATACCATGACCTATCGTATTATCAGCTAGTGTATAGATAAATCGTGAACCAATCGTTTCAATTTGATAGCCAAATTGATTAAAAATAAACATGACAGCAATACCAGCAATTAGAGCAGGTAGGTGTCCTGATATTTTAAGTCTAAGTTTTGGCCATACTATTAACACAATTAGTGTTACTACACCGACTAAAGTGTCAGCAATATTAATGGTTGGTAGTGTTTTAGCTAGTTCCGTAACTTTACCAATATAACTTTCTGGCATGTGCTCAAGTGTTAAACCAAAAAAATCTTTAATTTGCATGGTTGCTATAGTTATGGCAATGCCCGATGTGAAACCTAATACAACGGGTAAAGGAATATATTCGATTAATCTACCTAATCGAATTAATCCCATTAATACAAGAAATATACCCGATAGCAATGTTGCAATTAGTAGTCCAGATAATCCATATTGTAATGATACAGGATATAAAATAACTACAAATGCTGCTGTAGGTCCAGAAACACTAAACCTTGAACCACCCGTTAATGCAATGATAAAACCACCTATAATTGCTGTGTATAGACCATGCTGTGGTGGTACACCACTAGCAATAGCTAGTGCCATTGCTAGTGGTATAGCAATAATCCCAACAGTTATTCCAGCTATTAAATCTTTAATAAAACGAGTTGTGTTGTAAGGGGTACTTATACATGCAGATATAAATGCACAGCTAATTTTTGTACCTGAAAGGCCATATAATTTCATTGTGTTTAATTAATTAAAAGGAAGTTGTATCGAGTGTCTAATAAGATAATCTTTTTTACGAAAAATGAAAGAGTGTTATGAAAATAATCATCTTTTTTGTGAAATAGTTTTATAGATATTGTTTTATTAACACTATCATTTTATAAGTACTGCTTATTTTGATTTTTATGCTAATCTACACTATAGATAGTGATGTTGAGGCCATTTTTAATGGTATATTAACGTTGTTTATTTCAAGGGAAAAAGCGAATGGTTATGGTTCGTTTTCGTAAGTGGTTTATTGTTTTTTTATGTGCGTTTTCTTCTGTAAGTCTTGCTCAACAAACTATGTGTGTGGGTTCTAAAACAGCCTATCAATATGATGCTGAACAAAAGATTACACCAGCGCCGACAGGGTATATGGCTTTTTACATTGATCATGTTGGACGACATGGCTCACGTTATATCAGTAAACCAAAATCTGAAGATATTGCTTATCAAATTTTGTTAATGGCTGAAAAGCAAAATCAATTGACTAGCTTAGGAAAAGATTTATTTAGGCAGATAATTCGTATTGCTGAGTTAAATAAAAATCATTACGGCGAGCTTACTGATTTTGGTCGTAAAGATATTGCTTTTATTAGTCAGCGTATGCAGAAGAATAATCCAACTGTTTTTAAAGGAAATAAAATTGATGTTGTTTCATCTCGAACCCCTAGAGCCAAAGAAACCGCAGAAATATTCATTAGTTCTTT
Source organism: Gilliamella sp. BG7 (assembly GCF_046635565.1). Taxonomy (NCBI): domain Bacteria; kingdom Pseudomonadati; phylum Pseudomonadota; class Gammaproteobacteria; order Orbales; family Orbaceae; genus Gilliamella; species Gilliamella sp. BG7. Next base: position 30,744 of record NZ_JBIDFB010000009.1, read on the forward strand.
CAAATCTAAATATCCTGATATCCATGTTACACAGCAGCCCGAAGATCAACAAACGTTATTGCGCTTTTTTGATTATTCATCAGTTTATAATGAATATAAACACAGTAAAGTAGTGAAAGATTCGGTGAAATTGATAGAGAATGCGCCTAAAACACAGCAAATAAGCGAACAGGTAGTAAAAAAGATTTTTGCTGATGATTTTATCCGAAAGCTAGATAAGGGCATTGAGGTTGTCGATAAATCATCAGTAAAAACACGGGATTTTGTGATTTCGGTTTATCAATTGTATCAAGAGCTACAAGCATTTTCGCCGCAAGTATTAAAGGATAATTATTTTGACCTTGATCCGTATTTTTCGGTTGATGAAAATACTTGGCTTAATACCGTAGTTACGGCTAAAAACTATCTGGAAATTGGTCCTGCTTTTGATGCCAATGGTATCCAAATAAAAATTGCCGCTCCATTGTTGTGGGATATGTTAAACACTGCCGATATTGCAATAGCGAATAATAATATTGATGCCAATTTGCGTTTTGCCCATGCTGAAACCATTTCGCCTTTAGCCACTTTACTTGAAATTGAAGGTACATCCTCTATTGCTGAGTCTATTTTTGATTATTATGCTGTTTGGCAAGCGGATAAAATTATTCCTATGGGAGCTAATATTCAATGGATTTTTTATAAAAGCGAGAAAGAAAATCAGCCTGTATTAGTTAAAGTATTATTAAACGAGCGTGAAGTGCATTTACCTATAAAATCAGTGCAATATCCTTATTATCGTTGGAGTGATATAAAGCAATTTTATACAGATAAGCTTAATAAATTAGGTTTAAGTTATATCCCGTCACTAGCAACAGCAAATTAAGTGGTAATGGAGTTAATTGCTATAGATAAAAAGCAATATTTCTATCAGAAATATTGCTTTTTGATGATTAACCTAAAAGCAAAGCATCATCGGTAACTTTTTCACCACGTGTTTTTTCAAACATATCTAATAAATCCGTTACAGTTAATTTAGCTCGTTGTTCTCCAGATACATCAAGCACAACTTGTCCTTGATGAAGCATTACCGTTCGGGTGCCATATTCTAATGCTTGTTTCATAGAGTGAGTCACCATCATTGTTGTTAATTGTTTTTTTGAAACAATTTCATTGGTTAGCTCTAAAACAAACTGTGCAGTTTTAGGATCAAGCGCTGCGGTATGTTCATCAAGCAATAATATTTTAGATGGTTGTAAAGTTGACATTAACAAACTAATAGCTTGTCTTTGACCTCCCGAGAGTAATCCCATCATATCCGATAATCGATTTTCAAGACCTAAATTTAAAGTAGCAAGTTTTTCTTTAAATATTGATCTGATATTTCGATTAAGAGCTGAAGATAAGGTAAAACGATATCCTCGGTTATAAGCTATAGCGAGATTTTCTTCAATAGTTAAGTTTTCACATGTGCCAACCATGGGGTCTTGAAATACACGAGCAACCATACTAGCTCGTTTCCATGCTGGCCAGCGAGTGACATTTTTACCATTAATAGCAATTTTTCCTGAATCAGGAAGTAAATCGCCACTAATCACATTCAATAAAGAACTTTTACCTGCTCCGTTACTACCAATTATGGTAACAAATTCACCTTCACTAATATTCAGGTTTAGTCCTCGTAATACATGATTTTCAATTGGTGTACCCTGATTAAAAGTTAATTGTAATTGTTCAACTTTAATCATGCTTACTTACCTCTTATTTTTGCGTGTTTTTTTAATTGCTTAGGCACAACAAGAGCCAGCACAACGAGTATCGCCGTAATTAGATTTAAATCTTCTGTTCCAACCCCGATTTCTTGTAAAAACTCATTACTAAGTGCAAATGCAATAAATAAACGATATAAAATAGAACCAACAATAACTGCTAGCATCACAGCCCAAATTCGTTTAGCGGGGAATAAGCTTTCACCAATAATAATTGATGCAAGACCGATTACAATTGTACCAACACCAATGGTGATATCAGCTCCACCTTGTGTTTGTACAAATAATGAACCTCCGAGAGCAATTAAACCATTTGATATAGCCATACCAAGAATTGTGACTCTTCCAGTCGGAATGCCTTGCGATTTTGCCATTCGTTGGTTGGTGCCAGTTGCTCTTAAGGCCAATCCCATTTGGGTATTTAAAAACGCATTGAGTAAAGCCCAAAACACAATGACAAATCCTAAAGCCATAAGAGGTTGTACAATATATTGGTTGCTGTAATCTTCAGCAATAAATGGTGAAAATATAGTTTTGGCATCAAGTAAAGAAAGATTAGGGGATCCTGCCATTCTTGATGTTTCATCCATAATATACGGACCAACACCTAATATTCTTAAATTGATAGAATAGAGTCCTATCATTACAATAATACTTGATAATAATTGAAGAATATTGAGTTTAACATACAGTATTCCTGTCATTGCTCCAGCAAGACAGCCAGCAAACATACCTAATAACGTTGCAATCCAAGGATCGATACCGATATAAATGCATAATCCACATATCGCTCCACCAAGTGGAAAACTTGCATCAGCAGTAAGATCTGGGAAATCAAGTAAACGAAACGAGATAAATACGCCCAAACTCACCAACGCATAAATAAGCCCAATTCCAATTGAGCCTAATAAAAATTCAGAAGACATGAAAAAAATCCATAAAAGTTAACCGCCAAAGTTGGCGGCTTAGTTATAAAAAAAGTAAAAATTATTTTTCAACAATTTTGGTAGCTGATTTTAATACATTTTCAGATAATATAACACCTTGGCGTTCAGCCGCTTTTTTATTAATTGTTAATTGAGTAACATTACCCACTTGTGGTGGAATATCACCAGGATTTTCGCCGTTAAGTATACGGATAACAATTTTACCAGCTTGACGACCAAGATCATAATAACTCATGCCTAAAGCGGCAATAGCACCACGTTCTGCCGATTCAGGGTTGGATGCAATAAGAGGAATTTTACTTTCATTAGCCACTTTTGCTAAAGCTTCATAAGCAGAAACCACATTATTATCGGTAGTAGTATAAATCATATCAACCTTACCTTTTAAACTTCTAGCCGCAGTAGATATATCAGAAGTGCGTTGCGCAGGAGCGGCAATAATTTTCATACCTCGTTTTTCTAGCTCATTTTGTAATTGTTTTAGTATGATTGTTGAGTTAACTTCGCTAGGGCTATAAACATAACCAATGTTTTTAGCATCAGGTTTTATTTTTAGCATCATATCGATTTGAGAATCTAGTGATAAGGCGTCAGATACGCCTGTTACATTTGTTTTTGATGCATCCCAACTTGGGGTTAATTTAGCTGCTACGGGATCGGTAACGGCAGTGAAAACAATAGGAATAAGTTTTGTTGTAGCAACTAATGCTTGCGAACTTGGCGTGGCAATTCCTACAATAACATCTGGTTTATTTGCTACAAATTGTTTAGCAATTTGGGCTGCATTTGCACTACTACCTTGTGCGCTTAAAAATTGTAGCTTTAAATTTTTTCCAGCAATATAACCGCTATCTTTTAACTCATCCTCAACACCTTTACGCACATTATCTAATGCGGGGTGTTCAACTATTGCTGTAATGGCAACAAATTTTTGTTCGGTTTTAGCCTCAGCGAAAGAATAAAATGTTGCTAACGATAAACTAAGTAACATACAAAGTTTAATGATAGAATTACGCATAGAGCACTCCTGTAATGTTTTTTTTACAATCAAGCTAAATATTAAGTTACTATAAAGCAAAAAAAGATAATTTTCTAGTATAAAAACAGCTATGAGTGTAAATTTTTTATTACACATTATCAGTGATTTGATGTTAACTTGGTAAACTGGATTAATTGATGTTAATCCAGTTATTGGATTACTGTAGGTTACATTTTTTTGCTCACCTAACTACTAAGTGAGCAAAATTTTTAATTAATTTTAGTGAAGTAGGGCTTAATTATTTTCCTATGACTTTGTCAGCAGATTGAATTACCTCTGGAGGCAAAGCAACCCCTTGTTTTTTAGCTGCATCAGTATTAACAACAAGGCGTAATGCTTGCCCTATTTCTGGAGTTATACTTCCTGGTTTTTCACCTTTTAATATGCGCACAACAAGCTTACCTGATTGGCGTCCTACATCATAGTAGCTCATTCCGTATGCAGCAACGGCTCCTCGTTCAATCGCATCAGGGAACGATGCTAAAAGAGGAATTTTATTTTCATTTGCAAATTTGACTAATGACTCATAGGCTGAAACAACATTATTATCGGTTGTCGTGTAAATTAAGTCTACTCTACCTTTTAATGTATTGGCAGCAGTTGAAATATCAGCAGTTCGTTGAGCTGGTACCGCAATAAAATTAATATTTTGTTGAGATAAAAGAGTTTGTAGATTTTTTAATACCACGGTTGAATTAATTTCACTTGGACTATAAATATATCCTACTGATTTAACATTAGGTACAATTTTTTTCATAAATTCGATTTGTGGACCAATTTCTTGATAATCTGATACACCAGTAATGTTTGTGCCAGCAGGTTGCCAATCTTTAATTAATTTAGCGGCGATAGGATCGGTAATTCCAGCAAATACAATAGGAATTTGTTTGGTCGCTGCAGCTGTTGCCTGTGCACTTGGTGTCGCAATTGCCACAATAACATCAGGTTTTGCTGCTACAAATTGCCTTGCAATTTGAGCTGCAGTAGCACTACTTCCTTGCGCACTTTTGTATTGGACGGTTAAATTCTTGTTTAACGTATAGCCGCTGTCTGCCAATTCATCTTTAACACCATCACGGATTTGATCTAATGAAGGATGCTCAACAATTGCCGTAATGGCCACATTTTTAATTGTATCTGCAAAACTTAAAAAAGGTGTAAGCAATAATATTGTTACCAATAAAATAAAACGTTTCATGAATTAAACTCGCAAACTAGTACAATAGTTTAATTCTAGCTTTATTAATCAAAAATGTGAAGTTGTATTTTATTTAATTGATGATCATGTTACAAAATAATCGTTATTGTAAAATAGTTAAATAATTAATGAGCTTTGAATGAATTATTTCATATTCGATATAATGCCTATAAAACTATATTATCAGTATCTTTGTTTTTTTATTGAGCAAATATAAAAGGATTTACCCCACTTTTAGCAAACCCTTCTTCTTCGGTTTTGATATCTAATATCAGCGAAGCAATATCATCCGCAATGACTTCAATATGAGGATCTTTATCTTGATCAAATATTTTTAAATAGCTATGGCAAGCATCACAACACTCGGTTTTAATTGCAGCGAGTTCTTTTTCTAAAGAGAGGTATTGTATGTCTTTCATATTATCGCAGCAGGTACATTTAATTCTAGGTACATACCATTCACTTTCACATAAACTACAATGTAAATAGCGTAATCCGTTGTTACCGCCTAATTGAATAATGCTAGCAGTAGGCATACTATTACAAACTGGACATAACCAGAGTTTATCTGTATTTTCTGCGATAGCTTTACTTTTAATTTGACTAGCCAGTTGGCAATAATAAACAGATAATGATGACCAAATAAATATTGCTTCATTACCATCAACTTTATCAAATTCTCCTTTAAGCAAATGTAATGCTTTATTTTGTAATTCTAAAGTGCTATTTTTTTTAAGCTGTTCAATGACTATAGCGATTTGCTGCGTGGTATCAGAAAATGAGTCGAGTAATGAAGTAAAGTAATCTTGCCAAGTATCTTTAAGAGGTAAATTATCTAAACTAAGTGGAGGATATTCGCTATTTAATAAACACGTTACATCAATATCTATAGGCTGATGTTTAATTAAATTGGCTTGTTGTTCAGCTATAATTGCACAAAAATTCAAATAATCACTAATTGCATTATTGTTTGCAAGAGTTTTTAAACGTTCTGCTCGATGAGCATAAAGTGTTTTAGGTGATGGATAAAATAGTAACGGGATTTGTCTAATAACTGAGTTTGTAGCTTGTTGTTCAAGTTGTTCTTGGGGGATAATTTTTATACTCATTATAAATGCTCATTGATTGTGATTTTATTCATCACTGCTTTTTATTTTTTTACTATTAAAATGACACCGCTGATAGTAACTATCAGCGGAAAATACCATTATAGATGCAGGAAAATTACTATGCTGGTTTATGTTTAATATCTGTAGATTCTTCTTCAGATTTGGCCTTTAACCTTAGTTCATTTTGATAGATCTTTTCCATTTCTTCTTCATACCAAGTTGAATGATTTTTTTGTGCCCAAGCACGCGAAACATAGCCTGTTATCATCCCTTTAATGGAACCTTTAACCCAAATAGCCATATAAGCATGACCAATTGCAAGCAGGATTAAGCCAATTGCAGCAAGAGAATGAAAAAATATCGCAATACGGACAACTGGAACAGAAAAATTATCCGCAAAATAACGGCGCCACATGATGAGGCCTGTAACAAATAAAACTAAAATTAACCCCATAATGCACCAAAATAAAAACTTTTGTCCTACATTATATTTGCCTATTGGAATGCCTCTTTCTTTGCCCAAAATGACATGTTTAAAGTTTTTAATCCATAAAAGATCATTTTTATTTGGAATATTATGGTGAGCAAGTTTTATAAACATAAACATGAGTAAAACAAAAACAATGCACCCTAAAAATGGATGCAATGCTCTTACTAATTGCGGCGTACCAAGAAATAATCCAAACAGTTTTATAGATGGAAAAAATAAAGATAAGCCAGATAGCGCAGTCAGAATAAACAGACAGACCATACACCAGTGACAGAAGCGAACAATAAGTGGTGTTCTTAATATCATGCTTTTCTTATCCATGATGATTCTCCTGTTGTGATAAATTAGAGTCAATTTTCTGTTCTAAAACAGGCAAGCCTAAACGCTTTCGAGCTTGTTTATCTGCTTCTTTTTCTTCTTCAATGTCATCTTCATCAACTTCAATTGCACCAACGCCCATGTAATGGAACAGCAAACCACTAAAAGTTGCCACAAATGCAGCTGCAGATAATGGTTTCCAAATACCCTTCCAAAATCTGACAATTTCACTAATTTTAGGGTTTTTTGGTAAGCCGTGATACAATTCTGGCTGATCTGCATGATGAAGAACATACATAACATGTGTTCCCCCAACTCCTTGCGGGTCATAAAGACCAGCATGTTCAAAACCACGTTTTTTCAAATCTACAATTCTGTGTTCAGCATGGCGAATCATATCTTGTTTAGTACCAAAGTGTATAGCGCCAGTAGGACAAGTTTTAACGCAGGCGGGTTCTTGACCCACAGCAACGCGATCGACACATAATGTACATTTATAGGAGTGATTATCTTCTTTACTAATTCGTGGAATATTGAACGGACAACCTGCTACACAGTAGCCACAACCAATACAGTGTTCCGATTGAAAATCAACAATACCATTAGCATATTGAATGATAGCACCTTCTGATGGGCATGCTTTCAAACAACCAGGATCAGAACAGTGCATACAGCCATCTTTACGAATTAACCATTCAAATTTTCCATTTATCTCGACTTCTGAATACCGCATTACAGTCCATGCTTTTGGCTCTAAATCGGCAGGATTATCATAAACACCAACAGTATTGCCAACTTCAGCTCGAAGGTCATTCCATTCGCTACAAGCAACCTGACATGCTTTACAACCTATACAGGTGGTTACATCAATAAGTTTTGCAACTTCTTGTTGATAGTCCCTAGCTCGTGGCGCTGGAGTTAAAGAATTGGTTGCTGAGCGGCGTATAATATCTTGAGTTTGTAATGACATAATTTATCCTCCCATCTTATGCCGCTGTAGTAACTTTTTCGATATTGACTAAGAATGATTTATATTCTGGTGTTTGTGAATTTGCATCACCTAAATGTGGCGTCAATTCATTAACCAAAAAACCTTTCTTTGTCTGACCTGTGAATCCCCATACTATTGGGATTCCAATAGTTTCGATCTCTTTACCATCAACTGTTAAAGTTGGAAGACGTTTAGTCACAACTGCTTTAGCTTTAATATAACCTCGATGTGAAGTGATTTTAACCGTATCACCTAATTTGATTCCTTTTTTGAGGGCAAGATTTTCACTTAACTCAACAAATTGCTCAGGTTGAGTAATTGAAGCTAGCCTTGCATGTTGCGTCCAAAAATGGAAATGTTCAGTGATACTATAAGTGGTACCAACATAAGGAAATTCGCTAGCATTCCCTAAGCGAGCCAAATCTTCTTTAAATGCGCGAGCTACAGGGCTGCTGACTTGATTTGGATGCAATGGATTATTACTAATAGGTGTTTCAAACGGTTCATAGTGCTCTGGGAATGGCCCATCGACTAACCGATTTAAACAAAATAACCCACCTAAACCATCATTATTCATGATAAAAGCACCTGCCCCACTACTTGGTGGTAATGTTGCTGTAAAATCAGGTACATCATTGCCTACCCAACTTGAGCCATTCCATTTTACTAAAACTCGTTTAGGATCCCATGGTTTACCATTTTCATCTGTTGAAGCTCGGTTATAAAGTACTCGTCGATTCATCGGCCACGACCATGCCCAACCAGCATGAACACCTTTACCAGATGGATCGCTTGGATCACGCCTTGCCATTTGGTTACCTTGTTCTGTCCAACAACCACAGAATATCCAAATACCCGATGAGGTTGTACCATCTGCTTTTAATTGTGAAAAACCACTTAGTAATTGACCTTTTTTAAGAATAACATTGCCATTTTCGTCGGTTATATCAGCAAGTGCTCGTCCATTATAATCTTTGGCTAATTCCTCAGCCGCTGGGCCTTCTGGCTCCTTATAATCCCAAACTAAGTTTTCAATTGGCTCGTAATAAGCACCACCTTCTTCAGCATACAGCTCTTTTATTCTCAAAAAGATACGCGCAATAATTTCAGGATCATATAAAGCTTCATAAGGCGGTCTTGCTGCTGCCCAGTGCCATTGTAGCCAGCGAGATGAGTTAACTATTGTACCGTTTTCTTCTGCAAAACAGTTTGATGGCAATCTAAATACTTCGGTTTGAATTTTGCTAGAATCTACATCATTAGATTCGCCATGGTTTTTCCAAAACTCAGCTGTTTCTGTTGGCATTGGATCAATGCTCACCAAGAATTTTAAGTTAGACAAACCTTCGCGAATACTATTTTTATCGGGAAGTGCAGCAAGTGGGTTAAAGCCCTGACAAATAAAGCCATTGGCTTGACCATCACGCATCATTTTGCTAAATCTTAAAACATCGTAGGTTTTATCCCATTTAGGTAACCAATCAAATCCCCAATCGTTATCTTTAGTCGATTTATCACCGTACATTGATTTCATAAAGCTGACAAAGAATTTTGGATAATTCCCCCAAAAATTCACTTCGCTTGGACCAAGTGGTTTTGGTGTTTTTTCATCTAGGTACTGAGTAAGTGAAACTTGAGAATCTTTTGGTAAATCAAGATAAGCAGGCAGACGATTTGATAATAAACCAACATCAGTTAAGCCTTGAATATTTGAATGTCCACGTAGTGCGTTAATACCTCCGCCCATTACGCCAATATTGCCTAAAATAAGCTGAATCATGGCAGCAGTACGGATAATTTGTGATCCATAAGTATGCTGAGTCCAACCTAATGCATATAAAAATGTGGCTGCTCTATTGTTAGTTTTAGTGCTAGCAAGTGAGCGGCAAACATGCAAAAAACCTTCAATAGGACTTCCCGTTATTTTATTTACCATTTCGGGTGTATAACGTTTGACATGCTGTTTTAATAGATTCCATACACAACGGGGATGACTTAACGTTTTATCCCGAAGAGCATACCCGTTGTCATCCTTTTGATATGCCCAACTTGTCTGATCATACTGTTTGGTATCAGCTTCATAACCACTAAATAGCCCTGTAGCTTCATCAAAATTAAAATCATCACGAACAATTAGGCTTGCATTACTATGAGTAACTAAGTAGTCAAAATTAACTTCGTTATTGCTAATAAGATAATTGATAATACCAAGTAGAAAAGCAATATCAGAACCTGAGCGAATAGGTACATACAAATCAGCCACTGAGGCTGTTCGATGAAAACGAGGGTCAATGGCAATTAGTTCAGCACCATTATTAATTTTTGCTTCTATAGCCCATTTAAAACCAACCGGATGAGCTTCAGCCGCATTTCCCCCCATTACGATAACAACATTAGCATTTTTGATATCATTCCAGTTGTTAGTCATGGCGCCGCGACCAAAAGTAGCCGCTAAGCTAGATACAGAAGGACCATGACAAACTCTAGCTTGGGTTTCAAGGCTTAACATACCTAATGCGCGAGCAACTTTGAACGCTAACCAACCTGTTTCATTACTAGCTGCTGAGGTAACAAGCCAGCCTGTTGTTGTCCAGCGATTGACTGTTGTGCCTTCCGCATTTTTTTCAACAAAATTTTTATCTCGATCAGCTTTCATTAAACGAGCAATACGATCAATGGCTTCATCCCAACTTATTTGTTGCCATTTATCTGAACCAGGGGCACGATATTCAGGATATTTAACTCGTTGTTCACTTTTTACATAATCCAGAACACCTGCACCTTTAGGGCAAAGAGAGCCTCGACTAACAGGATGATCGGGATCTCCTTCTACATGGAAAATAGACGATTCGGCATTTTTAGCCCCATCGCCACGGCTATATAGCAACATACCACAGCCAACAGAGCAGTAAGTACAATTATTTCGAGTTTCTTTTGATTTCAATAATTTATATTGGCGAGTTTGAGCAAGCGCTACATTTGGAGAAAAACCAAGCGTAGCTACCGTTGTTCCAGCCATACCACCAGCACAGATCTTAAAGAACTGTCTACGGTTAAATAGCATATGGACTCCTTAGAAAGCTGACATTACTTTTTAATTTATTATATTGGAAGCGATTAACATCCTTACTAATTGTAATGATAATCTTTAATTAAATGAAAATAAAGGAAAAAACGAGGAAGAATGACAAAAATTTGATGTGTATCAAAATTTATACAAAATAATTATTTTTATATGAATTTATTTTTTATCCTTACTTTTGAGCTCATTTATAAATGTAAGGTTGTCCATTTGGATAAATGGACAAAAGGGACTAAATATCCTTGTTATTTTATTGTTTAACTAAAGGATTAATTTCGTCAATAGTTTGCATTACTCTTGTAGTTATAAGTGGTTTGAGTATTGCATTCATTTTTTCAATTTTTACTAGATTAGTGCTATTTAAGTCATCTAAATAACCTTGTTCTCGCAGTGATGCAACTAATATTGAAAATACTCCTTTATCAAAGAATTCAGGAGCATTAATGCCATGTAAGACAGACAATCGCTCAGCAATAAGTTGAGCCTCTTTTTCAAGTGTCGCACGGCTAACAGTTGGATCTTTTTGTAATAATGAAAACGCAATAGCATAACGTTGTAGCGTGTCTCTGGATGATGAAGCCAATAATTGTAATCCTGATATTTTTAAACTGTTGACTGTTAATTTGTCGGATGAATAGTTGATTAGGCTTAATTCGGCGTATGTTTTAATAATTTTATTCACATATTCAGTGAGTTGCTCTTCATTATGATAAAGAAATAGTTCTGATTTGATTAAAGGAAAAAGTAGTTTTACTTGATCTAAAATTTCGCCAGATGAAATTTGGTTCTGTTTGAGTAAAATTCTGGCTACGATAGCAGGAATAATCAGCAAATGTTGAATGTTGTTACGATAATAAGTCATTAAAACCGCTTGTTCGTCTGTCAGACCAACAATTTCGCCTGCAGCATCGGTTGTGATAACAAATTTTCCCATTTCTTTTGCATGTTCAAATAATTCTTGCGCTGTTAGATCTGGAACTGTGATCAAATCTGAATAAGGAATGTTTTTTAAAAATTTTAATAGGTTATCAATAAAATCTATTAGTTTAACTTTGGTTAGTGCTCGTTGATCTGCGGCCAATAGTATTGAACTACATAAATTTATAGCATTAATTGCAGCAGAACAATTGATGCGTTCCATTATTTTTTTTGCGAGTAAGTTGGTTGTTGGTGTTAACCAACTAGGGCGCTGTGTACCAGTTGGTTCAATTTCGTTTCGCCAATCAGGAACTTGTTGATTTAAAAACTGATTCAAAGGTATAGGTTGGCCAAAATTAACATAGCCAAATCCTAATTTTTTTAACTTGAAAAATGCTTTAATTGTTTGCCATAAACTTTCTTTTTCTTTTTTTGCACCGCGTAGTTCATTGGCATAAGTTGCGACTTCTAAAACATGTTCATAGCCTATATAAGTAGGAACAATGGTAATTGGTCTAGCATCTCCTCGTAACAGAGTCTGGATAGTCATCATTAACATGCCTGTCTTAGGATCGAGCAACCGACCTGTACGTGAGCGACCTCCTTCAATAAAATACTCAACAGCATAACCACGGATAAATAGTTCTGCTAAATATTCACGAAAAACGGCAGTATATAGCTTATTTGCTCTAAATGAACGGCGAATAAAAAATGCGCCAAGTCGTCTAAAAATAGGACCTGCTGGCCAAAAGTTCAAGTTAATACCAGCAGCAATATGGGGGGGAACTAATCCTTGCTGATAAAGCACATAAGATAATAATAAGTAATCCATATGGCTACGATGACAAGGAGCATAAACAATTTCATGTCCGTTTTGCGCAAGCTCACGAACTGGATCTGCGTTTGTTACTTTAAGACCTTGATAAAGCCTATTCCATGCCCAAGTGAGCACAAAATCAGTTATTCTTAACATACAATAAGAAAAATTAGCGGCAATTTCGTTTAGCATTACTAAAGCATTTTTTTTCGCTTTATCAATATTAATATTTTTGCTTTTAGCCTCTTCTTGTATTGCTTCTGACAGTCCAGGATTATTTAATAATTTATTAAGCATTTCTTGGCGAACGGGTAGCTTTGGACCTACAGATGCTATTCTTTGTTTTGAAAAATGAATACGTGCTACGCGAGATAATTTATGTGCCAACACTGAAAGATCTTGTTTATCGGCATGAATATCTTTAAACGAAACAGTACGAGAAAAGCGTGTATAACAGTCTCGGCCTGATGTTATTATTTTTAATAATTTACTGGGCGCACCGAGTACTTGTAGTGAAAGTTTTTTTTCCCCTTCTTTATCGGGGCGTCGTCCAAACATGACCGAAGTAGGTAACATCTGGATATCAAGAGCATGATTTTGTTGATGTGCAGAAATATAATCTCTCAATATTTCAATTGTTTTATTTTTTTGCTGGTTAGATGCAAAAATACCAGGTTTTTTATCGATATAGATATAAGCGGGAATAACCTTACCATTAATATCTATGCCAACTAATGGATCAGGTAAATTATATTGCAAACACAGGGAACGAATCACCATCAAATCGATTTGAGAGTTGTAAGGTAATACGTATAGAACTGGTTTGTTGGTATCTAGGTTTAATTCTGTTATTGGATCGGTAGGAATTGGTTTACTTTTAACAAAAAGTTTCACCAAAATCTGGATCAGAAAAAAATAAACTTTAGTCCACCAAGAAAACATAAAAAATAAACCTCATACATTTTTATTAATTATCCACATCCAATTAAATAAATTATATTTTTCACCTTTTAACCAAACCGAAAAAATGGATTTTCGATTAAAAAAGATACTATTTTTAGTCTAAAAAAGCACATAAGAAGTATATACTTGTTACCGCTTAACTATTAGTAAATTTGCACAATATTTAGCACTATGCAAGTGGTAGATGAAAACAACTTATATAATGATACGCAAGTCTAATATAAAGATTTATTGATATCAACTCCATAGATTTCTTTGTTTTTTGTCTTGTGCAGTCAATAGATTAATACAATGATTTCTGAAGTATTAACTGTGACTTCGATATAATGCGTCTAGGATATATCGTAATTGTTTGACATCTAATTGACCTGGTGCCGATGCATTTTTAGCCGCTCCAAAGGTCATCGCTGAACCAAATGTCGAGCCAGCAATACGGCTAACAGCTCCAAGCCCAGCCATTGACATAGTAATAATCGGCGTTGTTGAGTGTTTTTTTTTCATTTCTGTGGTAGCAGCTAACAAAGTTAATACATCATCCTCGGTGTTGGGCATAACAGCAATTTTGGGAATATCTGCGCCAAGTTCTTGCATTTTTTTTATTCGATAGACAATATCGCTCTTAGATGGCGTTTTTTCAAAATCATGATTTGATACCACAACAAATACCTGATGTTTGTGTGCGACATTGATAATATTTTTTACATAGTCATCACCAATAAACATCTCAACATCAATTAGATCGATAAGCCCGCTACAAGCCATTTCTTTATTCAATTGGATATAAGATGTTAATGGCCATGGCTTAGCTCCACCTTCGTTTGCGGTTCTAAAAGTGAATAAAATAGGTTTATTTGGTAGTAAATCTGCTATTTTTTTAGCGACTAACTTTACAGTATTAAGATTATCAACGTGGATAAAGTGATCTACACGCCACTCTAAAACGTCAAAATCAATTGATTGTAAAAACTGTACTTCATCAATTAATTCTGCTTCGGTTTTACCGATAATTGGCACAATAATTTTGGGTGCACCTGAACCGATTTCAAGATTTTTGATGGTAAGTGTTTTCATTTTGTATCCTGTTAGCTAAAAATTCCGTTAATAGACCATAATTTTATCTGGTTTTAATTTTGTATTAAATAAAACAGTAGCATGCAGTCATTAGCATAAGAAATTATTTATTAATCATTAAAACCCATTTGCTCTTTCACATATTCAATAGGGGCATCTTCGCCTGTCCAAATTTTTATTTGAGCTGCACCTTGCCATAACATCATGCCAATACCATTTAATATTTTACAACCTTGTTGCTCAGCTATTTCAAGTAGTTTTGTTTTACGCGGACTATAAATACAATCTGTAACAACAAGATCGGGGGTTAACATTGTTGGATCTGTAATTAAGCTTTTTCCTTCTAACGGTTTCATTCCGACACCTGTTGCATTGCAAAGTACGACACTATCTGAAATTTCTTTGCGTAGTTGATCTTTATCGGCCAGATCGATAACGCGTACATAACATTGAGTATTTTGATTTAATTTTTTCGCAATAGCTTCTATTTTTGTATAGCACTCATCCTTTTGATTAAAGACAGTGATCTCTTTTACGCCATCAAGAGCAGCTTGTACAACAATGGCCGTTGCAGCCCCTCCAGCGCCTAGAATGGTTATTTTTTTGCCTATCACATTAATGTTGGCTTCTTTTAGCATACGCATGTAGCCCATTCCATCTGTGTTATAGCCTGTTAAAACACCATTATCGTTTGAAATAGTATTACACGCACCACTCATTTCCACAGCAGGTGTTAACTTATCAAGGTATTGGCAGACTAGTTGCTTGTTGGGCATAGACACGGCACTGCCACGTAATCCTAATGCTCGAATTCCTTTAATTGCGTCAGGGAGTTTTTTTTGGTCAACTTCAAATGCTAAATAAACATAAGGCACCTTTAGTTTAGAATAAATGGTATTTTGCATTTGAGGGGATAAGCTATGGCGAATAGGGTAAGCCATTAAACCAATCAATAGAAAATGTCCGTCGATGTTATTTCTCATTAGCAACTCTCCATAATAGCCCTACTGATTAGTAAGGGGGTATTTTTAGAATTCTTTATTAGAATATTTTTAATTTTATATATATTTATATATAGATGAAAGAGTGAGTATACACTATCGATTGCACTTTCAACATCTATCACCTAGAATAATAAGTTTTCGTCTTAACTAAGAATCTATTTTTATGAATACAGTGCTTGATTTGTTTTCTTCAATAAATGCGGTTGTAGTTGCGGTAATTTGTATGTTAATTTTATCTCTTTGCCGTGTTCATGTCGTTATTAGCTTAATAATTGGCGCATTTGTTGGTGGGCTATTTAGTCATTTATCGTTAAAAGAAACCATTGATGCATTTAATACTGGGATCAGCAATGGAGCTAATATTGCGCTTTCTTATGCTATGTTAGGTGCGTTTGCTGTGGCAATATCGAAATCTGGCTTACCCGAATTATTGGCTGATAAAGCTATTAAGCAACTTACATCAAGCGATGCAAAAAAACGTATCAAGTGGATTTTGATTGTTATTATTGGGTTAGTAAGTATTTCATCGCAAAATGTTATTCCTATTCATATTGCTTTTATTCCGCTTTTAATTCCACCGCTTTTATACGTAATGTCCCGTTTACAGCTTGATAGAAGAATGATTGCTTGTATTATGACATTTGGATTAATTACGCCTTATATGTTTTTACCAGTAGGATTTGGGAATATCTTTTTAAATCAAATTTTATTAAAAAATATTACCGCATCAGGAATGGATGTTAGCCATGTAAATGTAATGCATGCAATGGCAATTCCTGCATTAGGCATGTTTGCTGGTCTATTATGGGCTATTTTTGTTAGTTATCGTAAGCCTAGAGAATATAAAATTATTCGTGGAGAGGCAAATCAAGATGCTTTAAAAGATGTGAATAAGCGTTCTCTTATTGTTTCATTATTGGCGATTGTTCTATCTTTTACTGTTCAACTTTATACTGGTTCAATGATTTTAGGTGCCTTAATTGGTTTTATTTGCTTTATTGTGTCGGGTTCGATTAAATGGGGCGAAGCTGATGGCGTTTTTACGGACGGCATCAAAATGATGGCTATGATCGGGTTTGTAATGATTTCAGCACAAGGTTTTGCCGAAGTGTTAAAACAGACTCATGAAATAGAACCTTTGGTTATCAACAGTGCAGCATTATTTGCTGGTAATAAAGTGATTGCAGCTTTTGTGATGATGCTAATTGGGCTGGTTATTACATTAGGTATTGGATCTTCATTTTCGACAGTCCCTATCATTGCTGCAGTATATGTCCCACTTTGTGTACAACTCGGTTTTTCACCAATTGCCACCGTATGCTTAATTGGTGCATCAGGTGCGATTGGTGATGCGGGATCGCCGCCATCAGATACTATTTTAGCGACCTCAGCAGGGCTAAATCATGATGGACAACATGACCATATTCGCGATAGCGTTATCCCAACATTTACCCATTTTAATATTCCATTATTTATTGCTGGTTGGGTTGGCTCGTTAATTTTATAAGTTAATCCAATTAAATGAATTAAGGTCGTTATTCATTATGAATAAAAAATCATCCCAAAATATTAGAGCTATTTGTGCGCAAGCTATTTTTAATGTGCTAGAAGAAGGACAGTCATTAAGCGCTACATTGACAACTTTAAACCACAAAATAGCCGATAAAGATAAGGCGTTAGTACAAGAAATCTGTTTTGGTGTGATGCGAGTATTACCTGAACTCAATTTTTATATTCATACTTTGATGAGTAAAGTGTTAACGGGTAAAAATAGAATTTTACATGACCTATTGTTAGTGGGTATTTACCAGATTCTTTATACCCGTATCCCAGCACATGCGGCAGTCGGTGAGACAGTTAATGCGGTCAATACTCTCAAAAAAACACAGCTTAAAGGGGTTGTAAATGGTGTATTGCGTGAGTTTTTGCGCCAACAAACATCATTACAACAAAAATTTACGCAAGACAGCAAGCAACAAAACCAGCAAACATTACACCCAAGTTGGTTGTTAACACGCCTTAAGCAAGCCTATTCAGAGCAGTGGCAAGCTATTGTTCATGCTAATAATCAAAAACCACCAATGTGGTTGCGAGTTAATCTTAACCAATATTCAGTAAGTGATTACCAACAATTACTTGCTGAACAACAAATTGAGTCTGATAGCTTTCCAGAGTTACCTAGTGCTCTGCGATTATTGTCACCTGTCAATGTAAATAAATTACCCTGTTTTGATGGGGGTGCTGTCACGGTACAAGATCTGTCTGCTCAATATGCCGCTTATTTGTTAGCACCGCAAAATGGCGAGTATATTTTGGATATGTGCGCAGCACCTGGTGGTAAAACCACACATATTTTAGAATTTGCTCCAAAAGCACAAGTTTTAGCGGTGGATATTGAGCCTAGCCGAGTGAAGCGCATTCACGAAAATTTAACTCGATTAAACTTACATGCCGAAGTTAAAGTTGGTGATGGATTAACCCCAGAACGATGGTGTGAAGGGCAACAATTTGATCGTATTTTACTTGATGCACCTTGCTCTGCAACAGGCGTTATTCGCCGTCATCCAGATATAAAATGGTTACGCCGAGATAGTGATATTGCCCAATTAACTGAGCTACAACATGCAATCTTAACTAATATTTGGTCTTATTTAAAAACTGGTGGTACTTTAGTTTATGCCACTTGTTCAATTCTACCAGACGAAAATAAATTACAAATTGAGCGTTTTTTACAAGAAAACACCAGCGCCAAATTACAAGGTGAAATTAAACAATTTTTACCTACTGAAAATGGTGGTGATGGTTTCTTTTATGCAGTATTTAAGAAAGTATAATTTTCCCTTTTATTTTTGTTAAAAAGTTTCAGGTAACTATGTGTTTAAGTATAAAAAACTAAAAAAATTACACAATCCTAATTTGGACAATCTTTAGTAGTTGTGATAAATTTTGGGCTTGTTTTATCTTATAAAGATGTTCAGATATGGCTTATACTCTCACCTACAATGATTTACCTGAAAATATCCAACATTGGCAAGGTTTACCACTGTCATTAAATGGCTGTGAAGTGGTTCCTTTAGATTATAATGCAGGTAAAACAGGCTGGATTATTTATGGTAAAAAGTTAAATAAAACAGTCTTATCAAAATTCCAAGATCAACTTGCTATGCCAATGGTGATTGTTTCATCATGGAAAATCAAAACTTATCAGATTGTTCGTATTGCAGGGGTGATACCTAAAAAAGCTAAATCGATATCATTAGCATTAGGTATTGATGTTGCCCCAATCGATAATTTACCCACGCTACGCTCCCCGGGGTTACTTGTTATGGACATGGATTCGACAGCGATTGGCATTGAATGTATTGATGAACTGGCCAAATTGCATGGTGTAGGGCAGCAAGTTGCAGCGGTAACTGAACAAGCTATGCGTGGTGAACTTGATTTTGCCACAAGTTTGCGAAAACGTGTGGCAACCTTAAAAGGGGCGCATCAAGCTATTTTAGATCAAGTTAAAGATAATTTACCACTTACTCCTGGGCTTACTTATATAGTAAAAGAACTGCATAAAAAAAATTGGCATGTTGCTATTGCCTCAGGCGGTTTTACCTATTTTGCGGATCATTTAAAGCAAAAGTTAAAATTAGTTGACGTTTATGCTAATGAATTAGAAATCAAACATGGAAAATTAACTGGTAAAGTTTCTGGTCAAATTGTTGATGCAAAATATAAAGCAAGGACATTACAACAACTAGCAGCATCGTTGGAAATTCCCATTGAACAAACTGTCGCAATTGGTGATGGAGCCAATGATTTGATGATGATTCGTATTGCTGGTCTAGGTGTTGCTTATCATGGTAAACCTAAAGTTGTCGAAAAAGCACGAATTAGTATTAATTATGCAGATTTAACAGGTTTATGGTGTATTTTATCCACTAGTTTATTAAGTGAAGGTTAGGAGATTAAATTGGCAAAAGCAGTGAAACGTGCTTATGTTTGTAATGATTGTGGAGCAGATTACCCACGTTGGCAAGGGCAATGTAGTTCATGCCATGCTTGGAACACCATTACCGAAGTTAGGCTTGCAAGTACCTCTTCACGTAACGACAGATTAACGGGTTATGCAGGTAGCGGGATTGGGCAAGCTAAAATTCAAAAATTGTCCGAGATCAGTTTAGAGGCACTGCCAAGATTTTCAACTGGTTTTTCAGAATTTGATCGTGTGCTTGGTGGTGGTGTCGTACCGGGGAGTGCCATTCTCATAGGAGGGAATCCCGGAGCAGGTAAAAGTACGTTGTTACTGCAAACCATGAGTAAACTCTCATCACAAATGAATACACTTTATGTTACTGGTGAGGAATCCCTCCAACAAGTTGCGATGCGTGCCCATCGATTAGGTTTACCTGTGGATAATATTAATATGTTGTCCGAAACCAGTATTGAGCAAATCTGTTTATTGGCTGAGCAGTCCAAGCCTAAATTAATGGTGATTGACTCTATCCAAGTGATGCACCTTACTGATATCCAATCTTCGCCTGGTAGTGTCGCTCAGGTTCGAGAAACAGCTGCTTATTTAACACGTTTTGCTAAAACAAAAGGCATTGCCATTATCATGGTGGGGCATGTTACTAAAGATGGCTCTCTTGCTGGTCCAAAAGTACTTGAGCACTGTATTGACTGCTCAATTTTATTAGATGGCGATGCCGACTCACGTTTTAGAACTCTACGTAGTCATAAAAACCGTTTTGGAGCAGTAAATGAGCTGGGTGTATTTGCTATGACCGAACAAGGTTTAAAAGAGGTTAGCAACCCATCAGCAATCTTTTTAAGCCGTGGAGATGAAATGCTACCAGGTAGTTCGGTAATGGTATTGTGGGAAGGTACTCGCCCATTACTGGTCGAAATCCAAGCGCTAGTCGATCACTCGATGTATGGTAATCCAAGACGTGTGACTGTAGGATTAGATCAAAATCGGCTTGCATTATTGCTTGCAGTATTGCATAGGCATGGGGGATTGCAAATGGCCGATCAAGATATTTTTGTTAATGTTGTTGGTGGTGTAAAAGTTACCGAAACAAGTGCGGATTTAGCATTGATTGCAGCACTTGTATCAAGTTTTCGCAATCGTCCGTTGCCACAAGATATCGTTATTTTTGGTGAAATTGGTCTTGGTGGCGAAATTCGACCAGTACCAAGTGGACAAGAACGTATCTCTGAAGCGGCTAAACATGGTTTTAAAAAAGCAATTGTACCTATTGCCAATATGCCGAAGAAGAAGCCCGAAAATATGCAAATTTTTGCAGTTAAAAAAGTGTCAGAAGCACTAGATATTTTAGGTGATTTTTAAAAACCATATAAAATAGTAATAGTTAAAATTAATCCGCCAATAAGATTATCGGCGGATTAAAGTTGGATTCAATTTTATTAAATGGGTTAATATTATTGTTTAATAACAAATTTCATAACAAGGTTGATAAGCGCTTCCTCCTGGCAATTTCATTCGGTTTTGTTTAACAAAACTACGCAATAAATTATCAAGTTGCTGCATAATTTCAATATCACCTTGTAATTTGTATCGACCATTTTCGGCAATTTGCTTCATACCAAATTCTTTAACATTTCCTGCAACAATACCAGAAAACGCACGGCGCAAATCAGCGGCTAACAGCTCGACAGGCTGCTCACGATGAAGATTTAATGATGCCATATTAGCGTGAGTAGGTTCGAAAGTATGTTGTAATGATTCATCGATTTTTAATAGCCAATTAAACCCATAAGCATCACCTGTTTTTAAGCGTGAAGCTTTAACATGATTAACACCCTCTTTCATAATACGAGCTACTTGTTCAGGTGAATCGATAATAATTTGATAAAGTTTAGTTGCCTTATCGCCTAATGTACTACGAATAAAATTATCTATTGAAGCAAAATAATCTTCGCATTCTTTAGGCCCAGTTAAAATAAGAGGTAGAGTTTGGTGTTTATTTGCAGGGTTTAATAAAATACCCAGAATATAAAGCAACTCCTCAGCGGTTCCCGGTCCACCAGGGAAGATAATAATACCATGAGCCATTCGTACAAACGCTTCAAGGCGTTTTTCGATATCGGGCATAATAATCAATTCATTGACTAATGCATTAGGCGGTTCTGCTGCAATAATTGACGGTTCGGTCATACCAATAAAACGGCTTTCTTTATAACGCTGTTGCGCATGACCAACGGCAGCTCCTTTCATTGGTGCTTCCATAACACCTGGACCACAACCAGTACAAATGTTAAGTTCACGCAAACCAAGTTGCATGCCTACTTGACGAGCATAATAGTATTCATTTTCGTTAATCGAATGTCCACCCCAGCAGACAACCAAATTTGGCTCTTCACCCACATGGAGCGCATTGGCATTGCGTAAAATAGAAAAAACAAGGTTTGTAATATAAAACGAATGATCCCTTTCAAATTTGAAATCGGAAATAAGCTCTTTAACTGCACTGATTTGACTATTCAAAAAAAGAATATCGCGTAATACTGCAAACAAATTAGCTTGAATTGAACGAATAATCCGACCATCAACAAAAGCGCTTTCTGGAGCATTAACCAACTCTAACTTAACGCCTCGCTCTTTACTAATCACATTAATTTCGAAAGACTGGAATCTATCTAACAGATCTTTTGTATTATCGGTTTTACTACCTGCATTTAGTGTTGCTAACGAACAATTTCTATATAATTTATAAAGTTCGCTATTGGCAGATTTTTTCAGAATATCGACTTCTGCCTGAGCAAGTAGATCCATTGATCCTAATGGGCTAATATGGGTGATCATTACAACCTCGATTTGACTATTTTATCGGCAATGCTGACTATTATATACTTAAACTGGCTTAATAAGTAAAGTTGATAAATTATTCTTAATATTAAATTAACAGCTAAAAGTGATACAACAAAATCCAAGCTGAATTAAACTTACAAAAGTTTCCACTAAACTATAAGAAGATCATTTTTTAATTGGCTTTTTAATATCAATACGATTTGGTATTTAGTTATTTTTTCATATTTAAATTCTCTCTTACTTTTTGCTGTATTAACTTTGGGAGTATCTTTAATATTTAATGTGGATTTTCAAACGTGTCTACTTTATAATCATTGTTTATTAAATAAATAATGATTATAAAGGTGATGAAAAATAAATGAAAAAACTATTAATTACATTAACTACTTTTGCGAGTTTCTCAACTTTTTCTCATGCTGAAACAAATGGATTTTATATAGGTGGACAATTAGGGGTATCAGTGTTAAAAACGAATAGTTTCAAAAATACCTTGAATTATGATGGGTATATTTTGAATGATAATATCTTAGATTCCATGCATAAAACTAAATTAGCAGGCTCTTTAAATTTAGGTTACAACTTCTTTTCTGATTATGATGATGTTCCAGTGCGAGCGGAATTATCTTTCACACTACGTGGTAATGCAGATAAAAATGAAAATAGGTATGATATTTATGAGGAATATCATCTTCGTACTACTCAAAAAGTCAAAGTGCGCATGAATACACTAATGTTAAATGGTTATTATGATATAAATATTGATGACTTGCCAATTACCCCATTTATTGGCGCTGGAGTAGGCGTTGCATTCACTAAATTAGAAAATAATTATAAAGAAAAATATAATGTTTCTGTTGATGGTGTTGATTATGAACGTTCATTATCAAAGACGAAAACAAAGTTTGCATGGAATGTTGCTGCTGGTGTAGGTTATAAATTAAATAATAATATTGATTTAGATTTCACTGCCCGTTATGTAGATGCAGGTAAAGTAACGATTAAAGAGCATAATGAATACTATCGAACTAAAGCTAGCGGTAAGTTAAGTTCAATTGATTTATTAGCAGGCGTTCGTTATAACTTCTAATTAATAGGTTAAGTTGTAGGAAAACGTTGGATTGTTTACATGTCATAATTGAAATAACTCTTTAAAAATTTATAAGAATTTTTACTCGAAATTGCTTTATGTGGTTTAACTTTATTAAGACATAAACCACATATCAGGTATCTAATTTCAATTAAAAATAAAATCAATGTTGTAATAAATTCTTTTAAAGAAAATATATTATTCTTTCATAATATACGAATATTACTAGTATTGATGTCTAAATGTGTTGGTAACAAAAAAACAAAAATTAGCAATGTCAAAAATAAAATTATACGCACTTAATATAGTTTTCATCTTGCATCTTTACTTATTTATCTTTGTCGGTATAGTGACATTATGATTATTACTTGGTTATAAATTATAAATACAACGCCATGTCTATTTGTCAAAAAATTGTTATTATTGTTTTTATTGGATTAATGAAAATCAGTTTTTTGTATGCTGATGACAGTCAGCAACTTCAATCTTTACGTCGCTCTATAGAAGAACAAGAAAAGCGTTTAACGCAGCAAAAAAAAGAGCGTATAAAGCTAGTTAATGACCTTAAACAGCAAGAAACTGAAATAGCTAAGATTTTGACATCAATTGAAAAAAATAATTTGTCGCTCAGAAAACTCGATCAAGAAATTAATAATTTAGTTAAACAAATTAATATATTAACTACAAAACTAAAACAGCAACGAGCTGTATTGGCAAAACAACTTGAAAGTGCATTTAAGCTAGGCAACATAACAGGGTGGGAGCTGATGTTTTTGGGCGAGAAAAGTAGACGTAATGATCGAATAATTACTTATTACAGTTATATTAATCAAGCTCGTCAACAGGAAATTCAGAATCTTGAAGATACACAAATTCAATTGAGCGAAAAGAGAGCTGAGTTACAAAAAAAGCTAACTTCGCAAAAAATATTAAAAAGTAAACTGAAAGAACAACAAGTTGGGCTTGAAAAAAAACGTCAAAATCGTCAAAAAACAATAATTTCTCTTGAATCATCAATGCAAGTTAATCAACAAAAATTGACCGATTTGCGTAACAATGAGGCCAAATTACAAGCTAAAATTGCCCAAGCAGAAAAGGAAAGCCGGCGCATTGCAGAAGAAGAAGTAAGACAAGCAAAAAATATTGAAGAAAAGCAAAAGAATACAAGTTATACCCTAAATTCGGATGAAAAGGCGCTTATGGCTCGTGTAAGTGGGATTGGTAAACCTCAACATCAGTTTAATTGGCCTGTTGAAGGTAGTGTTGCGTATCGATTTGGTGAATCACTTCAAGGTGAACTTCATTGGAAAGGAATGGTGATTAATGCTAAAGATGGTACTCAAGTTAGAGCTATTGCTGATGGTCGAGTTATATTGGCAAGTTGGTTACAAGGCTATGGTTTTGTTGTAGCTCTTGAGCATGGTAAGGGAGATATGAGTTTATATGGCTACAATCAGCGTATGTTGGTTGAGGTGGGCGATAAGATCCATATTGGTCAACCCATTGCGTTGGTTGGTTCAAGTGGTGGACAAAATACACCTGCTTTATATTTTGAGATTCGTCGTGATGGTAAGGCGCTTGATCCAAGAGGATGGATAAAATAATGCGTTATTTTATCAATTTATTTTTTATCATATTTTTGACGCTAAATATCCAACATGCCTGGGCAGCAAAACTTGCAATAGTTATTGATGATTTTGGCTATCGACAGCATAATGAAGAGCAAATAATCTTATTTTCGCCTAATATTACTATTGCAGTTCTACCCAATTCTCCTAATGCTAAACGTATTGCAACTATTGCTCATGATAGCGGTAATGATGTGATCATTCACTTACCTATGGCTCCATTAGGTAAACAACCTTTGGAAAAAGATACTTTATTTCCTTCTATGAATGAAGCTGAAGTAAATCGAATTGTCACAAGTGCGGTTGCAAAAGTGCCTTATGCTGTTGGTGTTAATAATCATATGGGAAGTTTAATGACATCAAATCTTACCGGAATGACAAATGTTATGAAAGCATTAAGTCATTATTCGATGTTTTTTTTGGATAGTAAAACAATTGGTAAAACGCAAGTAAAAATAGCTGCGGGCGATTATAATATTCCAGTGTTAACGCGTGATGTTTTTCTGGATGATCAGCAAAAAGAAAGTGCTATTAGCCAGCAATTTGATTTGGCTGTAAGATTAGCACGCAAAAATGGCGTTGCTATTGCTATTGGTCATCCTTATCCTCAAACAGTTAATGTATTAAGGTCGAAGATTGCAAATTTACCTGTAGATATTGAGTTAACTAAACTTAGTCAATTGGTTATGCCAGTATCAATACCAGCTCAAGCGCCAGTTAAACATAAAGCTACGTTGAAAGATATTTTGGGGAAATGTAAAAAACGCATTGAGGAAATATCAAATTTTAAAATTGAAGAAGAATAGTCATTACTTCTTTTCTAAAGTTCGATGGCAAATTTTTACTTGTTTGTTTTGTGCTTTAAAAAATGCGGCTAATTGTTCAGCAATAAAAACAGAGCGATGTTGACCACCAGTACATCCAATAGCAATGGTTAAGTAACTGCGGTTGTTTTTTTCTAATAAAGGTAGCCATTGATTTAAGTAATTGGCGGTTTGATAGATAAAATTGGATACTTCATTGTGTTGTAATAAATATTCTTTTACCGGCTCATCTAATCCTGTGAGTGGGCGTAGACTTACCTCCCAATGTGGGTTAGGTAAAAATCTGACATCAAATACAAAATCAGCATCAACCGGTAAGCCATGTTTAAAACCAAATGATTCAAAAATGATGGTTAATTCACGCTCTTTTTTACCTAAAATTCGTGATCTTAATATATCAGATAGTTCATGGACTGACAGGTTATCGGTATTTATAATAAGGCTTGCGTTTGATTTTAAATGTTCTAGATATTTTTCTTCAAGGTCTATTGCTTCTTCAAGAGAATAGTGTTGATTGGTTAATGGGTGTATGCGTCGTGTTTCACTATAGCGTCGAATTAATGTATTACGGCTACAATCGAGAAAAAGAATTTCAGGTGTCACCGATTCGGGTAAACGTTGGAATATATCGTTATTAAAATCAAATCGTTCAGGTAAATTTCGAATGTCAATGCTAACTGCAACTGGGGTGTTATGGTTTTTTAATGAGTCGGCTAATTGAGGTAATAAAACAACAGGTATGTTATCAACACAATAAAATCCCATATCTTCTAGAGCGCGTAGTGCGATTGATTTTCCTGAACCGGAGCGACCACTTACTATCATTAATATCACAATATTAACTCCAATATCATTAATGCATTAAGTATATACTGTTTACTTCTTGCTATGCAATTTCGCGTGTAAATAATATTGCTAGCATTGCTTAGCAGTTTTAATTTTTGCAATCAATTGTTTTAGTGCTTGGCCTCGATGTGATATTTGGCTTTTCTGTTCTTTTGTTAGCTGTGCTGCGGTACAATCTAATTCAGGTACATAAAAAAGTGGATCATAACCAAATCCCCCATCACCTTGTTCTTCATTTAAAATTAAACCGTCCCATTTTCCTAAGCAGATGATAGGTGTTGGGTCGTTTTCATGTTGCATAAAAACTAGCGCACAATAAAAGTAAGCGGTGCGTTTTTCTTTTGGAATATTTTGTAATGCTTTAAGTAATTTTTGATTGTTACTTTTGTCGTTACAGTGTTCACCTGCATAACGAGCAGAATAGATCCCTGGTTTCCCACCAAGTGCATCGACCGCTAAACCAGAGTCATCAGCAATGGCGGGCAGTCCAGTTAATTTGGCAGTATGTCTTGCTTTTAAAAGTGCATTTTCAATAAATGTTAAACCTGTTTCGTCGGCATCCGGTATATTAAATTGGCTTTGTGCAATAATATCAAAACTGGCATTAGCGAGTAATGCTTGCAATTCATTGACTTTACCTTGATTATTCGTTGCTAGAACAATTTTTTGCATTTTAATTTCCTTTATAACAGTTGTTTATCTTTTATTCGTATGAGCAGATTTTATATAATGGTCGCTAATTTTATATTTCTATTTTTAAAAATCAGGTTCGCAGCTAAACGTCATACTTTCGCCTGTTTTAGGATGGTTAATTGTTAGTAATTGAGCATGTAATAGCAACCTTTTTGACATAGCAAAGGCTTCAGGGTGGGCATAGAATTTATCGCCTAAAATAGGGTGACCAATGGCTTGC
This sequence comes from Gilliamella sp. BG7, assembly GCF_046635565.1. NCBI lineage: Bacteria > Pseudomonadati > Pseudomonadota > Gammaproteobacteria > Orbales > Orbaceae > Gilliamella > Gilliamella sp. BG7. The sequence continues at coordinate 58,563 of NZ_JBIDFB010000009.1, forward strand.
ATATGTACCCGTAATTGATGTGATCGCCCAGTAAAAGGGAATAATTTCACTCGAGTTGTGTTGTCAGGATTGCGTGAAATAACTTGATATTCTGTCAGCGCATGTTTGCCATTTTCTAAATCGACCATTTGCCTTGGTCGATTGGGCCAATCACAAATTAGTGGTAATTCAACACGACCAGAATCTTGTTCAAGATGTCCATGCACAACAGCAATATAGTTTTTTTTAGGAATACGTTCACGAAACTGTTTTTTTATCCCTCGATCGGCAAGTTTAGAAAGTGCGGCAACCATGATACCACTGGTCGCCATATCTAACCGATGCACGGATTCAACGTAGCTATATTTTTGTTGTAATCGGTGAATAATACTATCAATAAATTGAGGTTTATTGCCTGAAACCGACAAAATACCCGGTTGTTTATTTACAACCACAATATGGTCGTCTTGATGCAAAACTGATAGCCAAGGTTCAATAGGTGGGTGGTATTCCAAAAGCATTTATGTGTGACGTTTTGTAAAATAAAATTGTCACACATTCTAACAAAATCAACGAAAAGTGCCAGTTTTATAAATAAAGTTATTTACTCCAGATTGAGTTTTTTGAGGATAGAAATACCTGAGATATTAATACAGCTAAACCAACAATAAGATAGCAAGCAAAGATAATAATCATCCATTGTGACATTTCAATTGTTAGAAATGTCCAAATTTTATCGGCACATGAGCCATAAGCATTAAACAAACTAGGAAACCACGAATCTAATGGTAGCCAAGCAGGAAAGTGTACTTTAATTGAGCAAGTATCATTTAGATTAGGTTCAAATTGTAGATGAGCATGAAATGTTGCTAATGAAAAGCCTTTATAGGCGCTAAAAAGCCAAATGAAAATACCTATTAATCGAACAATAATGTTGCGAGGAGCAATCAGTCCAACAAAGCTGGACAACATAATACCAAAAATAGCGCAACGCTGATAAATGCAGAGAGTACAAGGCGATAGCCCTAAAACATGTTGAAAATAAAGTGCGGTTATTTCAAAAGCAAAAGTAGAAAAGAACAATAAGAACCAAGCCAATCTAGCTTGGGAGTATTGATTAAGTAATGATAACATACTATTTTATTCCCTCATATTTCGCTATAATCTTTTTTTAATTATATTAAATATAATCTATCTTACTCTTATTACAATAGTGTAGTTTATTTTTGAGTAATGTAAAACGATTTTATTTATTGACGGCGGATTAATCATTCCTTATGCATTCAACGGTTCCACATACAAAACTACAAGTCTCATTTGTTACTATTTCTGAGGAAAATGCGACACAGCGTATTGATAACTTTTTAATCACCTATTTAAAAGGTGTGCCAAAAAGTATGATTTATCGCATTTTAAGAAAGGGTGAGGTTCGTGTTAATAAAAAACGGATTAAACCTGAATATAAATTAAACATTGGCGATGAAATTCGTATTCCTCCTATTCGTATGACTGAAAAATCCACGCCAGAGATTTCGACCAAGCTTAATAAAGTCGCTGATTTAGAAAAGGCAATCATCTATGAAGATGAGGTAATGTTGGCAATTAATAAGCCATCAGGTATTGCTGTTCATGGCGGTAGTGGCTTAAGTTTTGGCGTGATTGAAGGATTACGCGCCTTAAGACCTGAAGCAAAGTTTTTGGAGTTGGTGCATCGCATAGATCGCGAAACATCGGGCGTGTTATTGATTGCTAAAAAACGCTCAGCACTAAAAGCATTACATGAGCAGTTGCGCCTTAAGCAAATGCAAAAAAATTATTTGGCGCTTGTTAAGGGGAATTGGCCTTCTGAATGTAAAGTGATACAAGCCCCATTGCTTAAAAATGTATTAAAAAGCGGTGAGCGTGTGGTGAAGGTTGATAAAGAGGGTAAACCTTCTGAAACGCGTTTTAAAGTTGAGGAGCGCTTCAATTTTGCCACTTTGATTAAAGCTAGCCCTGTTACTGGGCGTACACACCAAATTCGCATACATACTCAATACGCTAGTCATCCAATTGCTTTTGATGATCGTTATGGCGATAGACAATTTGATACGTTATTAGCTGATACTAAGCTTAATCGTTTATTTTTACATGCAGCAAGTGTTAGGTTTATTCATCCTAAAAGTTTGCAAGAGATGCAATTAAATGCACCAATGGATGATGTTTTGCAGGCTTGCTTGTCGTATCTAAGAAAAGATAAATATGAAAAAACAGAATCTTAAAATAAAAAAGGTAGTTAGTACGAATGAAAGATATTAATTTATATTTAATTAGACATGGTCAAACGCAGTGGAATATTAAAGATCAGATGCAAGGTTCTCAAAATTCACCTTTAACAGAGCAAGGTATTTTTGGTGCTAAAGTGACAGGACAGCATTTAAAAAATGTTCCTTTTATGCAAGCATACTCAAGTACACAACAACGAGCTATGGAAACTCGAGATTATATTGTTAAAGAAAATAATATAGTTATTCCTACTTTTGAGCTTGCTGATTTACGTGAGATGGATTTTGGCATTTGGGAAGGCAAGAAAGTCCCTCAATTGAAAAAGGAGTTTCCAGAATTTACTACTTATTTGACAGATCCTGCTAATTTTGATGCTTCGGTCAATCAAGGTGAAAATTATCTTGATACCCTTTTGCGTATGAAGCAGGGGTTAAATACTATTGTAAAAAATGCACCTCAAGATATGGGTAATATTTTGGTTGTGTCACATGGAACGGTATTACGTATATTACTTTGTGTTTTAAATGGTGGTGATTGGCGTTTACATCGTGATGAGGATTATTTCCCTCGAATGTTAAATACTAGCATTAGTGTGGTTAATTATAAGCAAAGTAATGAACAATCTGAAGGGACATTTACTGTAAAATTCTTCAATAATGTGGATCATTTAGTTGATAAATAAGTATTTTGTTATCTTCTCGACTAATGGGTGTGTAAATAATTAGTCGAGAAGGTTTTGTTAATAAAATTATCGTTTATAAGCTGCATAACGTTTTTGTAGCTGCTTTAATTGATTAATTCTTGCATCAATTTTGGAAATCATTGTCTGATCGCCTTTTGTTTGATTCTTAGCGTTTTGTAGTAGTTGTATGGATTGTTGAAATTGACCTCCTAATGCAATTAATTCCGCTCTAGCACTCATTTCTTTTGCTCTTGCATGTAATCCCCCGTAAGCAGTGACGAGTAATTCCCATCCATTTAAGTCATCATTATGGTCAAAAGTATAGCGATGTAACAAGCTTACGGCTTGTTGATAGTTTTTGTTTTTTATATACGCATTAGCTAAGTTTAGTTGCAATGCAGAACTGTTTGGTGCTTTTTTTAATGCTGCTTGTAGGCGAGTGATTGCAGTGCTGCTATTGTTGAGCGCTAAATCAATATCAGTCATTAAATCAATATACCAAATATTATTGGGATCACTATCTAATAATGGCTGTAGTTGTTGTTTCGCTTTTTGATTATTTCCACTTAGATTATCTGCTAAAGCATTAGCATAAATAATAGCTGTTTTACTTTGTTCATTGTTTAGTTTTTTATAATCTTCAACTAATAGCTTTGCGGTATTTTTATTTTTAGCCATTAATATGGCCAATCGAGCTTTCGCTAAATAGTAGTTTAATGACGGAGATACATTTTTTTTGCTATATTGCAATGAACGATTTCGAATATCGGTTAATCGGCTGTTAGGTAATGGGTGAGTAAGTAAAATTTCGGGAGCTTTACTACTAAATCGGCTTTGATCGGCAAGTTTTTGTAGAAATTCTGATGAAGCATAAGGATCAAACCCTGCTTTAGCAAGCGTTCTTAAACCAACACGATCGGCTTCTTGTTCATTACTTTGCGTAAAACTAATCATATTTTGAGCTGATCCTGCCATGGTGCTTGTCATTGCCGCCATGCCAGCTTCGGGATTGGCTAATGTTAGTAGTAGAGAGCCTAATGTTGCACCCCAAACATAAGGGCTATTACGGTTTTGGTTTTCCATTGCTCTGGCTAAATGGCGTTGGGTGACATGGCCAATTTCATGAGACATAACAGAGGCTAATTGGCTTTCATTGTCGGTGTCTAATATTAGTTTAGAATGAATGACGACATTTCCACCAAAAAAAGCAAATGCGTTAAGTACGTCACTTTTCATAATATAAAAATGGAATGGCGTTTTTACTGATTCTGATTTTGATACTAATTTTTTGCCTAGATCATTAATATATTGGTTTAAAACAGGGTCGTTTATTATGGGAGCACTTGCTCGTAACATTCGCATATAATAATCGCCCATTTCCATTTCTTGGCCAATGCTAAGCGTTGTGGCTGCCGCAGTACCAATATCAGGGAGGTTAATATTATCAGCATAAACGATAGATGTACTTTGTAATAATAATGAGGTGGATAATACCAATGCGATTGTTTTTTTTAACATTATTCAAACCAATTAAAATAAGAGTTGCGTTGATTTATTCTAGCTGAAAAAAACAACAATATCACTTTGAATTTATAATTAAGGGTTTAACTTATTTGATGTAATATGTGTTATGAATAATAATGTTTATTCTTGAATTGGTAAAATAACAACAACTATATTAATACGTTGTTGTTATTTTGATTTTTATGCTTGGATTTATTATGCTTTTTGACGGCGGCTTTGGATAAATTCAATGATTTTGTTAACTTTCACCATTTCTTTATCACCACCGGAACGGTGTTTGTATTCCACTTCTCCATTATCGAGATTGCGTTCACCAATTACGATAGTGTGAGGGATCCCGATTAGTTCCGCATCAGCAAACATCACGCCAGGGCGCTCTTTTCTATCGTCAAATAAAACTTCAATGCCAGCAGCTTGTAAATCAGCATAAAGTTTTTCGGCTGTTGCTTGAACTTTTTCGGATTTGTGCATGTTCATTGGAATAATGACAACGCTAAATGGAGCAATCGCTTCTGGCCATACAATACCACGATCGTCATGACATTGTTCAATTGCAGCAGCTACAATGCGGCTTACTCCAATGCCGTAACAACCCATAATCATAACGTGGTTTTGTCCATCTTCACCTTGGACTGTTGCTTTCATTGCTTGTGAGTATTTAGTACCAAGTTGGAAGATATGTCCCACTTCAATACCTCGTTTAATTTGTAATGTGCCTTTACCATCAGGGCTAATATCTCCTTCAACCACATTACGGATGTCTTCAATGCGAGGTAAAGCAGTGTCACGTTCCCAATTGATATTAAAATAGTGTTTATGGTCAATGTTTGCACCAGCACTAAAGTCGCTCATAACAGCCACATCACGATCGATAATAATTGGCATGTTTAGATTTATTGGACCTAGCGAGCCTGGCCCTGCATTCACAATCGTACGGATTTCTTCTTCAGTTGCAAATTCAAGTGGTGAGGCAACGATATCGATTTTTTCAGCTTTGATTTCATTTAATGTATGATCACCTCGAACCAGTAAAGCTACTAATTGATGACCACTCTCTTTCGTGGCTTTAACCATCAAGGTTTTTACGGTTTTTTCAATCGGTAAATTGAATTGTTCGACTAATTCGTCAATAGTTTTGGCATTAGGAGTATCGACTAACTCCATTGCTTTTGTAGGTTCAGCGCGTTTTTGTGTTGGTGCTAATGCTTGAGCCATTTCTATGTTAGCCGCATAATCAGATTTGGTTGAAAAAACAATATCATCTTCGCCACTGTCGGCTAATACTTGGAACTCATGTGACCAGTTGCCACCAATTGATCCTGTATCAGCACGCACCGCTCTAAAGTTTAAACCAGCACGTGTAAAAACTGCGCTATAGGCTTTATACATTTCATCATAAGTTTCTTGTAATGATTCTTGTGTAGTATGGAAAGAGTATGCATCTTTCATAATAAATTCACGTGAACGCATCACACCAAAGCGAGGGCGTACTTCATCTCGAAATTTGGTTTGAATCTGATACACGTTAAGTGGTAATTGTTTATATGAGCTAACTTCATTACGTAGTAAGTCTGTAATGACTTCCTCATGAGTTGGGCCTAGAACAAAATCACGGTCGCCACGATCTTTAATACGTAATAATTCAGGGCCATATTGTTCCCAACGTCCGCTTTCTTGCCAAATATCAGCAGGCTGTACAACTGGCATTAATACTTCTATTGCACCGGCTTTATTCATCTCTTCACGGACAATATTTTCTACTTTTTTAAGTACGCGGTAACCAGTGGGAAGCCAGGTATATAATCCAGCAGCCACTTTGCGGATCATGCCTGCACGTAACATTAATTGATGGCTAATGACTTCAGCATCAGCAGGGGTTTCTTTTAACGTAGAAAGAAGATATTTACTGGTTCGCATAAATTTATCCTAAAAAAATTTATTTATAAATATATATGATAAAAATGTGAGCTAGTTTAGCAGTACCAAGCGTAACACTAAAGTAATTTTATTGTTATTTTTAATATGGAATTCTTGTAATACCTCCAACTCAGCATTAATAAAGTATGTTTTTAAATTATAGTCGCTAAATACAGATTATTTGGCTATAGAATGGCAGTATGTTTTACTTTTTTGTATCAATATTAATACTTTATTAATTTTTATTTTGCTAGGTATCAAATTGGATATTTTTCATCATATTGATTATATTTAATTTTTTGTTGTTTGTGTGATAAAGATCACTTTGTAAAAGTTATTAAATTGATATCATATGCGCAGAATTTTAGATTGAGGAGTAGTTCAAAATGAGTACGTTAATGACTAACGAAAATGTAATAGATTCATGTAAAGAATCAAAATTACCTAAATGGCAAAAAAGTGATACGTTATGGATGCTTAGCCTTTATGGTACAGCGATTGGTGCTGGAGTACTTTTTCTACCAATTAATGCAGGTGTCGGTGGGTTAATTCCGTTGCTGGTTATGTTGGTTCTTGCCTTTCCTATGACATTTTTTGCTCATCAAGCTTTGTGTCGATTTGTATTATCAGGTAAAAGTCGCGATGGCGATATTACCGTTGTTGTTGAAGAGGCTTTTGGGCGCACAGCAGGAAACTGGATAACTGTACTTTATTTTTTTGCAATTTACCCAATATTATTAGTATATAGCGTTGGTATTACAAATACAGTAGATAGCTTTATGGTTCATCAATTAGGAATGGAGTCATTACCACGAGCTTTACTTTCATTTGTTTTAGTTGCATTTTTAATGTCAATTGTTCACTTTGGCGAAGAACTTATTGTTAAAGTTATGTCAATATTAGTTTTTCCATTTATTGCCGTTTTAATGATTTTAGCGTTATTTTTAATTCCTGAGTGGAATGGTGAAATTTTTACCAATTTGTCTTTTGGTAGTAGTGACGGAGAACAAAGTATTTTAATGACACTTTGGTTAGTTATTCCTGTTATGGTTTTTGCATTTAATCATTCACCAATTATTTCATCTTTAGCGGTAGCTAAACGTAAAGAATATGGTAACGTTTATGCTGAACCTAAATGTTCTAGAATTATTGCAGCAAGCAATATCATGATGGTTGTAACAGTGATGTTTTTTGTTTTTAGTTGTGCGCTTTGCTTGTCGCCTGCTGAACTTTTAGATGCAAAAGCTCAAAATATCTCAACGTTGTCATATTTGGCTAATCGATTTAATTCACCTGTTATTGAGTATATTGGTCCTCCAATTGCATTTATTGCAATGGCTAAATCGTTTTTAGGTCACTATCTAGGTGGTAAAGAAGGATTTAATGGTGTTGTTAATAAATTTTTGCGTAGCCGTAATAAAACAATTTCAGAAAACAAACTTGATAAATTAGCTATTGCCTTTATGTTTGTAACTGCTTGGGGGGTTGCAACATTAAATCCAAGTATTTTAGGTCTTATTGAATCACTTGGTGGTCCAATTTTAGCTGTGTTGTTGTTTTTAATGCCAATGTATGCAATTCATAAATTACCTGTACTAGCAAAATATAAAGGAAGGCTAAGTAATGTGTTTATTGTTGTTATGGGATTAGTTGCAATTTCAGCCGCCATCTATAAATTATTATAAAATTTAATTCATGGGTAATTACCACTTACTTGTTTATTTAATATATAAAACCTACTGGCATTCGTTGGTAGGTAAATACAGCTACTAGTAAAATAATCTACCGATATAGCAAGAATTAACTATTAATGGGTATTAAAACTTATTTTCATAATTTCAAAAGTGATACCTAGGTATTAGTATGGTGTAAGTGGCAAGATGATTATTGGTTATTTTATTAGCAAAAGTTAATTCGTAAAGATATCACTAGGATAGCAGTATTAATTTATGTTTTTGCATCAAAAGGGAAAAATATGAGTTCGGTATTTGAAATATTTAAAATTGGCATTGGACCTTCAAGCTCACATACAGTAGGACCAATGAGGGCCGGGAAGGCATTCATAGATCAACTAATCAGTAATAATATGATGGCATCAGTAACAAAAATTGTGGCTGATGTTTATGGCTCTTTGTCGTTAACAGGCAAAGGTCATCAAACAGATATTGCTATTATTATGGGATTAGCTGGCGAAAAACCTGATTCTGTTGATATTGATAGTATTCCAAGTGTTATCGAAAAACTTAGCCAAACTCAGCGGTTATCTATTTACAATGATCGTTATGAAATCGATTTTCCGTTGGAAAGTTGTATGGTGTTTCATTCTAAATTTTTACCATTACATGAAAATGGTATGACTTTGAGTGCATATAGCGGCGATAAATTAGTTTTTCAGAAAACTTATTATTCTGTTGGCGGTGGCCAGGTTGTTGAAGAAGAGCAATTTAGTCAACAAGAGCAGGATTCAGTAAAATTTCCTTATCCATTTGCTTCAGCTGAGCAATTATTAAAACATTGTGAAGATAACTCATTATCAATTTCTAGTATTATGATGAAAAATGAGTTGCAAATACACTCTTATGAAGAAATTGAATCCTATTTTTCTCGTGTTGGGCAAACTATTTTGGAATGTATCAAACGAGGTATGAATACAGAAGGGCTATTACCAGGACCACTTAAAGTTCCTCGTCGTGCGTTTTCGTTATACCGTCAATTGTCTACCACTAAGGATAAATTTATTAGTGATCCAATGGTGATTATTGATTGGGTAAATATGTTTGCGCTTGCAGTTAGTGAGGAAAATGCAGCAGGAGGACGAGTGGTTACTGCGCCAACAAATGGTGCATGTGGTATTATACCTGCTGTGCTCGCTTATTATGATAAATTTATTAATCCAGTTACACCTGATATTTATATTCGTTTCTTTCTAACTTGTGGCGCAATAGGACAACTTTATCAAATAAATGCTTCTATTTCTGGTGCAGAAGTGGGATGTCAAGGGGAAGTTGGCGTTGCTTGTTCTATGGCTGCGGCAGGACTTGCTGAGCTTTTAGGCGGTAATCCTCAACAAGTATGCATGGCGGCAGAAATTGCAATGGAGCATAACTTAGGCTTGACTTGTGATCCAGTTGCAGGCCAAGTTCAGGTTCCTTGTATTGAGCGTAATGCCATTGCTGCAGTAAAATCGATAAATGCGACAAGAATGGCTTTAAGACGAATTACTGCAGCAAAAGTATCTTTAGATAAAGTTATTAAAACTATGTATGAAACAGGAAAGGATATGAATGCAAAATATCGAGAAACATCGCGTGGCGGGCTAGCAATTACGGTTCATTGTAATTAGGTTGTTGCTATTTTTCTGTCTAATTCGCCGATTGTAAAATCGGCGAAACATTAAATACAATTTAATGTTTCCAATGCATAGTATTAACTTTAGAGCGCAAAAAATCATTTTCTGTTAGTACATCTACTCGTTCAGTTTTTACTTTCCGTTGCTTTCTTTTTCGTTTTGGTTGTTCTGTTGAGGCAATATGGATAACTTCGTTATAGGCAAGTAAATTATTAAGTTGATCAAGTTCGCCTAATCCACGGAGGACGGAAATTAATGTTTGTAATGTAATTGATTCGCCTTGTTCAATACGTTTTATTGTGGCAATGCCAATTTTGGATTTTTGCGCAAGTTCTAGTTGAGATAAATTTTTCTCAATTCTGGCTAATTTTATTCTACGACATAGCATAGCAATCATGTCGGTAGTTTCATTCATGAAATATCCTTTTTTTTGATATGCCACATGATGTGGCATATATCATATTGCTATTTATATTATTTTTAGACTAGCGGTTATTGTTCTTGGTTTTTTATTTGTTTCTTTTTTAAGTTTTCTAAAATCTTTTTATGGATACCATTAAAGCCACCATTACTCATAATTAAAATTGCATCGGTTGGTTTAGCTGATTTTGTGATCATTTCAACTAATAAATCGATATCGCCAGTCCAGTAAGCAGGTTGAATACAAGCATCAACCACATCGGCTACTAACCATGGCAATTGTTCAGGTTGAAACATAAAAATTTCATCAGCACGGCCAAGTGATGGGGCTAGTTCATCTTTAGATACCCCTAATTTCATTGTATTTGAGCGAGGCTCAAGTACAGCTAAAATGCGACGATTAGCTCCTATTTTACTACGTAAAGCTTCTAAAGTGGCTACTATTGCAGTTGGGTGGTGAGCAAAGTCATCATAGATTTCAATATTATTAACATCACCATAAAATTCTAACCTTCTTTTAGCATTGACAAAGGAACCTAATGCTAAACAAGCATCAACAGGATCAATGCCTACATTATGAGCTGCTGCAATTGCCATTAGTGCGTTATGCATATTATGTTCGCCAACTAATGAATATTTTACTTCGCCAACTTTTTTATTATTAAAGTAAACCGCAAAATGGCTCGCATCATTATTCATACGTTGTGCTAGCCAGCCATTTTCAGATTCAGTAAAAGTTTTTTGGCTCCAACAACCTTTAGCTAATACTTGTTTTAAATTTACATCTTCTTGTGGTGAGATAATTAATCCATTGCTTGGCACTAAACGAACCAAATGGTGAAATTGTTTTTGAATAGAAATGAGATCATCAAAAATATCAGCATGATCAAATTCTAGATTATTCATGATAAGTGTTTTTGGGCAGTAATGCATGAATTTTGAACGTTTATCAAAGAACGAGCAATCATATTCATCTGCTTCAATAACAAAATAATTGCCTTCACCTAATCTTGCGGATACATCAAAATTACCCGGTACACCACCAATAACGAATCCTTGTTTGTAATCTTGTTTTTCTAAAATCCAATTGACCATCCCAGCAGTTGTAGTTTTACCATGAGTTCCTGCAATAGCAATGACCCAACGATCTCGTAATACATTGTCATGTAACCATTGAGGTGCTGAAATATAAGGAATGTTATTATCTAAAATATATTCAACACAAGGATTACCTCTTGATAGCGCATTGCCGATAATGACTAAATCAGGTCTTGATGTTAGTTGTGATGGATCATACCCTTCAATGATATCAATGTGTTCTTTTTGTAAAAGTGTACTCATTGGTGGGTAAACATTTTTATCTGAACCCGTTACTTTATGACCTAGAGAACGGGCTATCAAGGCAATCCCTGCCATAAATGTGCCACAAATTCCAAGAATATGAATATGCATTTTGAATCCTTAACGTTGTATAAATTTTATATCACTAGTATTAGGCCAACCATTACTTATTTGATTGGTAAACAGATGTAAATTCAGCTCAACTCTGTAATTATAATCGATTCTGATTGTTTATGCGAGAGGCCATAGATGTTTAACTATTAATAGAGGGGCTTTGTTGCCGCGGTATTCATCTACATCTAAATGGTAAACTATTTTCACATTTTTTATCGATTTATCAGGCCATTGCTGTCGATTTACATTAAAAACTATCCCTTCAATAAGTGGACCTCCGTTTTGGGATTCTAGCACTAGTTTTAGGTGCTTGTCTGAAAGTAGTCGCTGTTGATGAATAATAAATTCACCATCAAAAATGGGAGTGTAGAATCCTTCTCCCCATGGTCCTGATTCTTTTAATCGCTTGGCGATTTCGTAAGTAAGATCTTGGCTATCTATTTCACCATCAGTTTCAATAATTGATTCTAGCAAATCAAGCTTTAAGTGTGTATCTAAAAGTGTTTCAAAGTTATTTTTAAAATGTTCTAAATTTTCTTCCCGAATAGTTAATCCAACAGCCATTGCATGACCTCCAAAACTGATTATTAAATCAGGATTTTGCTGATTTAATTCATCAAGAAGATCGCGTAAATGAACGCCTTTAATTGAACGTCCTGAGCCTTTTAGAAAACCATCTTCTGTTGAGGCGAAAGATATGACTGGTCGATGATATTTATCTTTTAAACGTGAAGATAAGATCCCAATAATGCCTTGATGCCATTCTGGATGATGGAACACGAGTAAATTAGGAATTGTGATATTTTGTTTTTCAATTTCTTGAATAAATGATAAGGCCTCTTTATGCATCATTTGCTCAATTAACTTTCGATCACTATTGAGATTATCCAAATCTATAGCTTTGTTGATTGCTGAATCAGAATTATCACAAAGTAGTAATTCAACTCCCAATGACATATTGTCCATTCTGCCTGCTGCATTTAATCGTGGCGCTATATAAAAAGCTAAATCGGTAGATGTAAGATTAATAAGATCTTTTTTAGATACCTGTAATAAGGCTTTGATACCCTCACAACAATAACCAGCTCGTATTCTGTTTATACCCTGATGAACTAAAATACGGTTGTTATGATCAAGCCTAACCACGTCAGCAATAGTGCCTAAAGCAACTAGATCTAATAAATTTGCTGCATTATATTCAGCTAAATTATTGTCGGAGAACCACTTTTCTTGCCGTAATTTTGCTCGTAAAGCCAGCATAAAGTAAAAAGCTACACCCACCCCAGCTAAATGCTTAGATGGAAATGTACAATTAGGTAAATTAGGATTGATTATGGCATCAGCATTAGGTAGTAGCTCAGGGCATAAATGGTGATCAGTAATAATGACTGACAATCCTGATTGCTTGGCAAAATCTACAGCTTCAATAGCTGATATTCCGTTGTCAACGGTAATAATAAGTTGTGCATTTTGTAATATAGCTTTTTTAACAACTGAAACACTTAATCCATATCCATCATCAAAGCGATCAGGAATGATATAATCAACAAATTGGTACCCCATATTTTTTAGGGCTCTGACGGTTAAAGCAGTACTGGTGGCACCATCAGTATCAAAATCACCAACAATCATGATTTGTTGATTATTTTTCATTACTGAATAAAGAATTTCGACTGCCTTTTCAATACCATCTAGTTTATCGTAATTACATAGATTGCGTGTGGTGTAATCAAGATCTTGCATGCTAGTAATACCACGCAATGCATAAATCCGTTGTAATAATAACGGAATATCATCAGAAAATTTTGGAAGTACTTCAGGTAATTTGCGATGTTTTAATTTACTTTTTTTCATAATTTATATGCTAGCGCATTCGCGCTAACATGTGTTTTCATTTTATATTTAAATTTTAGCAACAATAACTGCTAATTTTTATTTAGTTTTTGTGATCAAGAAATTCAATTAGTTTATCTGCAGGCACGTAACCTGAAACAAGTTGACCGTTAGGTAAAACAATTGCAGGTGTGCCTCCAATCCCTAACTTTTTACCGACGTTAAATTGTTGTGTTACATAAGGTATCATGCTGCTTGCTGGAGAAATTGTATTACCTTTGTATGCATTGTCAAATGCAGCTTTGCGATCAGCCATGCTCCAAATAGATTGCATGTTTTTGCCAACATCACTGTCAGCACCTGCACGAGGGAATGCAAAATAGTGAACTGAAACACCCGCTTCTAAATACTTATCAATATTTTCATGTAACAGTTTACAGTAATGGCAAGTATAATCAGTAAATACTGAAATGATGTATTTTTCATTTTTAGCTTTATAAATAATGGCATCTTTTTCAATTGATTTTATTAGACTAAGATTGATGCTGTTAGCAATGTTTTCTGGTTCATCACCTTGTAAATCAAAAATAGAACCTTGAATTAAGTATTTACCATCTTTACTAATGTATACAATACCTTCTGGCGTGCTAACGCTTTTAAAATCTTTAATTGGACTATCAAAAATTTTTGATTCTTTGCTATCGTAACCGAATTTATCTAAAGATTTTGCAATTTCATTATTACTTGCTAATACTGAACTTGAAATTAACGCTAAGCCTAAACATATAACTAATTTTTTCATTCAATTATCCTTATTTTTGTCAACTCTATGCTCGAGGATGATGTTTACTATGTAACTGTTTTAACCTTTCTGTTGCAACGTGTGTATAAATTTGTGTGGTTGATAAACTGCTATGCCCAAGCAACATTTGAACGACGCGCAAATCCGCTCCGTGATTAAGTAGATGTGTTGCAAATGCATGTCGAAGCACATGGGGAGAAAGTGCTTCAATGTTGATACCGATTAGTATGGCATAATATTTAATTCGATGCCAGAAAGTCTGTCGTGTCATTTTTTTTCCTAATCGGCTTGGAAAAAGCACATCAATAGGTCCATTTTTTAAAAGCTCATTTCTGGCATATTTAAAATAATATTCAAGCCAATAAATTGCTTCTTCTCCAAGTGGGACTAAGCGCTCTTTATTACCTTTACCAATTACTTTTACTACGCCTTGACGTAGACTAATATTGCTAATTTCTAAATTTACTAATTCAGATACGCGTAAGCCGGTGGCATAAAGTACTTCCAACATCGCTTTATCCCTAAGTTCAATGGGGTCTTCTATGCTTGGCGACCTTAGTAGCGCATCGACTTGCGATTCAGTTAAGTCTTTAGGTAATTTTTTAGGAAGTTTGGGTGATGATAATACTACAGAGGGGTCATCAGTGCGATAATTTTCTTGATATAAATACTGAAAAAAACGTTTAGTTGCACTAAGCAAACGTGCTGAACTACTTGCTTTATACCCATCTTCTACTCGTTGCATTAAAAAGTTTTGTAAATTAAACGTTTGAGTTGTTAGGAATGTGACATTTTGTTGTTGTAAAGATTGACTTAGTGCCAACAAATCAAGTCTATAAGAAGCAATGGTATTTTCAGCTAAGTTCCTTTCTAGCCACAATGAATCTAGAAAACAGTCTATTAACATTTTATTTTGGGTAGGTGTATCTTGGCTAGACATCAAAATTATCTCTACATTACGTTTATTCTTTATATTATATACTAGCTGTCAATAAGTTGCAGTTTTAGTCAATAAGTTACTTTTTATAATAACCGTAAAAGTTTATATCGTGGTATTTTATATTTATATAACTCTTTATTAAAAATAATTTTTATACTTAAACACTATCTTTCCTGAAACTTTTTGACAATTTTTTCGAAGAATTGATTTTGTGCATTATATTTTCTATTAATTGCTCTACTATATACAGGGGTTTTTAGATGTTTTTTGTCCTGTCTATGTTTTAGCAAAGTATTAATCTTTTTATTGTGCTGTTTGCTATTTCTATTATTGCTATGGAAACTTATATTTATTGGCATACAAAGTTTCGTCCTTGGCAACCAAATTCTTCCATAGGTCGATTAATTTATTATTATAGCTTTTTTACGGTGTTATCAAATTTGATGCTGGCATTAAGTTGTTTGCGGCTATCTGTTAACCCTAATTGTAATCGATATAGTTTTAAAGTTATTCGTTTAAATGGTTTGGCTGGTGTGATTATAACGGCTATTGTGTATAATTTAGTGTTAAGAGGTATCCATACCCCGCCTAATGTATTAATGAAAATCACTAACGAAAGTTTACATGCTGTTATACCTGCTTTGGGTTTATTAAGTTGGCTGATTTGGGGGCCATTTAGACGCATCAACGTTCATGTCATTATAGGATCAATATTATCAATGCTATCTTACGGCATTTATATTTTTGTCCGAGGTTATTATACTAATCAATATCCATACCCTTTTATTAATGTTGTACGAATCGGTTATCCCAAAGCTTTGTATGCTTCAAGTATTGTTTTTTTATTATTTTTGGGGTTAGTTTTTTTATTATGGGCGGTTGAACGCTTAAGGAAGCGAAAATGAAACTGTATATTTATGAGCATTGCCCTTTTTGTGTTAGGGCTAGAATGATTTTTGGTCTAAAAAATATACCGGTTGAAAAACAGGTATTATTGAGTGATGATTTTCAATCGCCAGAGCGTATGATTGGTGAAAAAATGGTGCCTATTTTACAAAAAGATGATGGTAGCTATATGCCTGAGAGTTTAGACATTGTTGATTATGTTGATAACAATTATGGCGATAAACCCATTTTAACAGGTCCTAGATCGCCAGATATCACAGATTTAATAAAACAGTTGCAACAATATGATTATAAGTTAGTGTGTCCACGTTATATAAAACTAGGTTTAGCTGAGTTTGCGACACAAAGTGCTATCGATTCTTTTGTTAATAGTAAATCAAAAAAAATGGGATCGTTTGATGAATGTTTGATGCAAACGGATTCATTAGTGTCTGCCGTATCTGCTATATTAAATAAACTTGAGTTATTGATTGTGTCACCAGATGCATGTAATGGACAATTATCTTTAGATGATATCTGTTTGTTTCCAGTTTTACGGAATTTGACGTGTGTTAAAAGCTTAACTTTTTCATCTAAAATTAAGGATTACCTACAATCAATGGCTAAATTTAGTAAAGTTGATCTATTTTTTGATAAAGCTATTTAATGATTAAAAATGCGGATCTTGCTATTTTTGTTTGATATTAAATCATGGTTCTAAAACGAGGTATTAAAAAGAACAGGAAAAATAGGAATAAACCTGTTCTTTTTTGTTTTAGCAATTAATTACCTAATTTAACATCAATCACTTCAATATTATCTTTACCACCATAGATATCGTACCAAGGTGTTGCATATTGTTTTAATATCTTATTGAGATGCTCAACATTTTCACGACCAGTTTGATCTAACCAAAGTTTTAAACCTTCTTTGCCTCCATTAGCATAGGCCGCAACACCTTCAAACCATGTTGCTCTACCTCCAAGGATGCCGCTATATTTAGCGCCATTTTCACCAGCAAAAATAAGTTCTTGGTGGAAGGTCTTTGTTGGTACGCCAGCACTTAAATAGATAAAAGGGCGGGTTGCTACTTCACTTGCTTGTTTAAAATAGTCAGCAGCTTGTTTTTGTGTGTAAACAACTACATTGTTGTCGTTAAAGCCTTCTACATTCTTAAACAATACGGGAACTTCGACTTTTAAAATATCAATATAATACTGCTCTTTAGTGAACTCTTTTATTGTATTGATGACTTTTTGAGGTTTAATTTTTGCAAATTCAGGACTTTTATCATCGGTTATCACGTTATCATATACAATCGGTTCAACAAATACAGGAATATCAGCAGCTCTAGCTTCATTGCCTAAACGTTCTAAAAAAGCATGTTTTTTGTCTAAAATATCTTGAGGATCATCTGGATTATAATAAACCAATACTTTTGCAGCATCGGCACCTTTTTTTATTAGGCGTTGTAATGAATCCTCAGGCAAAATATCGGGTAATCGTCCTGGAGTACTAGCATCATATCCTGTTTTTTCGTATGACATGATTAATCCAGCATTGCTATTTTTAGCCGCCATGCCTTTAAAACCATATTCTTCATCTAACAAAATTGCACTAACATATTTAGTTAATTCTTGAGAGACAAGTTCTTTAAATTCATACACCATATCGATATTATAACGATCTTTCCCCACAGCAGATTCCATCATTTTAACCATTGAACCGCGTTGATCAATCGCTAGTGCTGCAATAATGCCATCTTGGTTTGATAACTGCTGCATACGTGTAAATTTACCACGAGAAATACATTTTTTAGCCATTTTATAGCTCTCCGTTTAGTAAGATGTGCTATTGTAGTTTTTTTGTTTGGCTATTTATTAATCATTTGTGCTGGTTTTAGCAATATACATAATTTTAGTAAATTCAATAGTTGTGTAATGGTATTATTGATCAAATAATTCATGTATGAGCTATCGATTGTATCTTATTTTTTTAATTCGATAATTTCAAAATAGTCGATTACTATTTTAATGGTTAAATTATTCTTATTTTGTAAGAAAGTTTTATTAAATTGTACATTTCAGTGTGGGTGATTAAATAATCAATGTTATTTAATGAAATTGTGAAATTACTCATATTTTTCAAAAATAATTAGTTTAGAATGATAAGTAATCATGTTTTAACTTTAAAATTATTTAGGAGAAAAAATGAAAGCAGCAGTTATTAAGCAAGAGTGCGATGGTCAAGTCGAAATCAAAGATATTCCTATTCGTCCTTTAGAAGCAGGGGAGGCCTTAGTTGATGTTGAGTATTGTGGTCTTTGTCATACTGATCTTCATGTTGCAGCTGGCGATTTTGGTAAAAAACCAGGTCGTGTTATTGGACATGAAGGTGTAGGAATTGTGACTAAAGTTGCCCCAGATGTAAAAAGCTTAAAAGTTGGTGATCGGGTTAGTATTGCCTGGTTCCATGCTGGTTGTGGTACTTGTG
The DNA here is from genome assembly GCF_046635565.1 of Gilliamella sp. BG7. Taxonomy (NCBI): domain Bacteria; kingdom Pseudomonadati; phylum Pseudomonadota; class Gammaproteobacteria; order Orbales; family Orbaceae; genus Gilliamella; species Gilliamella sp. BG7. Next base: position 77,107 of record NZ_JBIDFB010000009.1, read on the forward strand.
AATATTGTATCTCTGGGCAAGAAACGTTTTGTCGTAATGCATTAAACTCTGGATATACTGTTGATGGAGGTATGGCAGAGCAGTGCATTGTTAAAGCTGATTATGCGGTTAAAGTACCAGAAGGGCTCGATCCTGCACAAGCAACAAGTGTAACTTGTGCTGGTGTGACTACCTATAAAGGTATTAAAGTGGCTGCTACTAAACCAGGACAATGGCTTGCAGTATTTGGGATTGGTGGTTTGGGAACACTTGCTGTCGAATATGGTAAAAAAGTGTTTAATAATAAAGTGGTTGCTATTAGTAACAGCGATAGCCAATTAGAATTATGTAAAACACTAGGTGCTGATTTGGTCGTTAATCCTAAAAAAGTTGAGGATGTGGGAGCTTATATTAAAGAACACACAGGAGGGGGAGTGCACGGTGCTGTTGTAACTTCTGTGACTAAAACAGCATTCAATCAGGCCATCAATTCAGTGCGACCTTTAGGGCGTGTGGTAGCCTTAGGTTTGCCTTCAGAAAATATGGATTTAAGTATTCCTAAAACCGTGTTAGATGGTATTCAAGTTTTAGGTTCATTGGTTGGAACTCGTGAAGATTTAGCAGAAGCATTTCAGTTTAGTGCAGAAGGAAAGGTCGTGCCGATAGTTGAAAAAAGACCGTTGGAAGATATCAATGATATGATCGACGAAATGAAAGCAGGTAAAATTCGAGGTCGTATGGTTGTTGATATGAAAATGCAGAAGTCTAAATAAATTAACCTTATTTGTAATTCAAAAAGCTGGCTATATGCTGGCTTTTTTATAAATAAAAAAATTATTTATTTGATTTATCGGTGTTTTTATGTAAATGATGTTAATCTTTTCTTGTTATTTTATAAATAAATCCCTATCATAATCAGATTTTGCTAATTAATTTTATATGTTTCAAGAGGAACTTCATGGCAGATCATAATTTAGAGAATAATTTGCGCAAGGATCTTGGTTTAGTTTCTGCATTATCACTAGTCGTTGGAATGGTTTTAGGTGCAGGAGCTTTTATGAAACCTCCTGCTGTGTTAGAAGTTGCTGGTGATTATAATTTTGCGTTGCTAGCTTGGGTAATAGGTGGTGTATTTTCTATTTGTGGCGGTTTAACTCTTTGTGAACTAGGAGTCATGTTTCCTCGAACTGGTGGAATGTTAGTATATTTAGAAAAAATTTATGGAGCAAAAGTTTCTCATCTTTATGGTTGGATGATAACTGTCTTATTTGCGCCTTCACTTATTGGAGCACTAGTCGGGTATTTTAGCTCAGTATTTTGCTTATTATTTCATATCAATGATGCTTATCGAATGGCAGTGAGTGCTGGCGTTTTAGTGTTTATTGCAACAATCAATGCAGTTGGCATTAAACAAGCAGGTTATTTGCAAACCATTGCCACTATATGCAAACTCATTCCAATACTATTATTAGCTATATTTGGATTATGGAAAGGTAGTGGACAAGTGGTATTGTTCAGTGCTAGTGGGCAAGGGATTGAAAGCTATGCGCCTTTTGCTGTTGCTATTTTAGCTACTTTATTTGCGTATGACGGTTGGGCGCAAGTCGCATCGGTAGCTGGTGAAATCCGTAATCCGTCGAAAGTTTTACCCCAAGCCATAATTTTAGGCATAATCTTCCTTGTTGTAGTTTATGCTTGTATTAATATTGCATTATTCAAAATTTTTCCTGTTAAAGAAATGGTATCACTAGGACATGATGCTTCAGCGGTTGCTTCACAGCGGATGTTTGGGCATTTTGGTGGTAATTTAGTTGCAGTTGGTATTATGGTTTCCATCTTAGGTGGTATTAATGGCTATATTATGACGCTATCTCGTACAATTTTTAGCATGGGAGAACGAGGGACTATTATTGGTGCTAGTTATTTAAGTACTATTGATGAAGAAAGTCGCTCACCAATTAATGCGATTATCGTTTTAGTTATTTTTTCTTTCCTTTATTCAGTGTTACTCGATGCTGATCGTCTATCTGAAATATCGATGTTTTCCATATGGGTATTTTATTTATTAACTTTCATTGGTGTAATAATTGCTCGAAGAAAATACCCGAATGTGACTAGAACTTATAAAATAATTGGTTATCCGATTATTCCTATCATCGCTATGTTAGGTGCAATATATGTTATTTACGGAATGTTAATTTATCAAACCGTAAATGGTATAGCTTCAATAGTGGTCACCTTAATTGGTTTGCCTGTGTATTACTATTATCATATAAGAAATAAAAATAAAGAGCTATCACTTGGCGAAATGAAAAAATATGATACTAGCACTAAATATATGATCGTTACGGTTTCAATAAGTATCATTTTGGGATTAATTGTTTATGGTTATATCGTTAGTGGCAAATGATAAGAATAGTTAATTATTAATTTAAATTCTAAAATCAATACAATAAATAGGCCGCTAATGTCGGTTTATTTTTTTTAATAAAAAGTTAAATATAATTTGAAACCAAGCTATAAATATTTTGATCATGAAAAATACCATTAAGATATTCAGCTTGTTTTAATCGCCCTTCATAACTAAATCCACATCGTTTAGCGACTTGGTTACTTTTTAGATTAGCTACTGAACACTTTATAATAAAGCGTTTAATTATTCGTTCTTGAGCATAAAATTGGGTAAGTGCTTGGATTGCTTGAGTCATAATCCCTTTTCCTTGTGCTCTGCTATCTAACCAATAACCGATATAAGCTGTTTTATTCGCTTTATCGATTTGATTGAAGGAAAGTAATCCAACAGGAATACCTTCGAGTAAAATCACATAAATTTTTGCTTGATCTTGTCGATGTTTAACAAAGCAATCATTTAAAAAATTAGTTGTATCAACTTCATTTATCACGAAGTTAGGCCATGCCATAAACTGACTAAAATAATCTCGATTAAAATTAATAATATTGAATAATTCTGTTGCATAATTTTTTGTCGCAGTTTTTAAACAAATATGTTTATTAACACTGATAAAATCTTGGTTATTACTAGTCATTTTTAACCGTTTAAAGTACATCTACGAGAAAACTGCAATTGTAAATGATGCCAGATCTATCTATCTGGCATAATGATATTATAATATTAATGACTAAGCATTATTGTTTTTTAGGTTTGACCCAATAATTATAAGCAACTAATAAAGCAAAAATACCGATTATAATAATCATTATTGCATCTTTATTTAACCAGTTAGCCATATTACCAAGAATAATTCCTATTCCACAAAAATCTACATCCGAAAACGTGGTATTTGCAAAACCAAGTGCTCCTAATACTGGTAATAAAATAACCGGTAAAAATGTGACAAGTAAACCATTAGCAAATGCACCAAGCATTGCACCTCGGCGACCACCCATAGCGTTACCAAACACTCCTGCTGTTGCACCACAGAAGAAATGGGGAACTACACTAGGAAGTATAAGTACAGTATTTAATTTACCTAAAATAAATAGACCTACTAATCCGCCAAGAAAGCTAAATAAGAAACCGATCAAAACAGCATTTGGTGCATATGGGAAAACAACAGGACAATCTATGGCAGGTTTGGCATTTGGAACTAATTTTTCCGAAAAACCAGTAAATGCAGGTACAATTTCAGCAAGAATAAGTCTAACACCCTGCAGAATAATAAAAACGCCTGCTGCAAAGGTAATAGCTTCTATAATAGCATAAACGAGATAATTATCGCCTTTACTTAAATTTGTTTGAACATAATCAGAACCCGCAAATATGGAAAGAATTAAATAAATGATCATCATCGTTAATGATATAGAAATTGAACTATCACGTAAAAAGCTTAAATTTTTAGGTAAATTCATATCTTCAGTTGAACGAGAATTTTTACCGAATAATTTACCAATATAACCAGCTAGTATATATCCTAAAGTACCAAAGTGACCAAACGCTACATTATCATTTCCTGTAATTTTACGCATTTGTGGTTGAGCTAAAGCAGGGAAGAAAGCCATAATTAGACCTAATACCAATGAACCAGTAAATACTAATTGCCAACCATCAAAATCAGCAACTTTTAAAATAATACTGATCATACAAGCCATGTAGAAAGTATGATGGCCAGTTAAGAAAATAAATTTTAAACGTGTAAATCGAGCCACTACGATATTGGCAATCATACCAAAAGCCATAATTAATGCAGTTGCTGTACCATACTCATTTAAGGCCATAGAAACAATGGCTTCGTTATTAGGTATAATTCCTTGTAATTGAAAAGATTGTTCAAACATTATACCTAATGGAGTTATAGCACTGATAAGTACATTAGCACCACCGCTTAATACTAAAAACCCCAAAATTGTTTTGACAGTCCCTTTTACCGTATCAGCAAATGATTTGCGTTGGACAATAAGCCCTGCCATAGCAATAAAGCCAACTAGTATTGCTGGCGTTTTTAGAATATCAACAATAAACTTTATTATTTCTTGGATCATAGTAACACCCCATCATTTGATTAGTGTTTTGCAAAAAATTCAACAAGTTTATTTTCTAAATCATTGATATCAATAATGTTATTAAGGATAACTAATTTGTCAGCAGGAATTCCCGAGCTGGTTGCTAAATCTTTTGCTATGACAAATACATCAGCTTGATCTGGAGTTGCAGAAGCAAGATCGGCATGAGTTACTTCTGCATCAATATTTAATTTTTTTAATACTTTTTTTATATTCATTTCAACCATAAAACTACTACCAAGACCTGAACCACAAACTGCCATAATTTTCATTTTGTTTATCCTTCTATTGAGTTTAATTAAATTTAATAGTGATTGATAACAGACAATATTTGAGCAGGGGTTTGTGCATTGAAAATTTTCTGGATATCATTTGTTTCACCAAATAGTGCTGCCAATTTAGTTAATATTTCAATGTGGCTAGTACTATCACTTGCTGCTAATAAAGTAATTAAATACACAGGATCATTTTCTTCTGAATTAAATTTGACTCCTTTTTTTACTAATAGCATTGATAGGCCTAATTGGTTTACGCCTTGTTCTGGTCTAGCATGAGGCATGGCAATACCTGGAGCCAATACATAGTAAGGTCCAATTGATTCATGAAGATGAAAAATTGCTTGAATATAATCAGGTGAAATATTTTTATTTTTTAACAAAGGTTTTGCACAAAGTTGTATTGCAGCCTTCCAATCATCGACTGAATCAACAATGTTGACCGTTTGACTTGTTAACCATTTTGCTAACATTTTTTCTCCGCTAAATTATATCTTACTAAGAAACTAACACACAGCGTAATAATAGAAATAAAAAAAAATAAGAAATGTGATAGCGCTATCAAAATTGATAATTTTTTTAATTATTATGTGATGTAGGTAACATTTTTAATGAATTAATCAAATAATATTATTTAACATAGTTGTATTATTTAATTAATTGTGATTTAAAAGGATAGATACCTAATTTCATGTATAGTTATTATACCTCTTGTTAATTTGCCATTGTTGAAAGTTAATTAGGATGAAAGATGCAGGATATAAAAAACGTAAAAGTAATGGGCAGATTATTTTATTTGATGTTGCTAAATATGCTGGTGTTGGAACTATGACAGTATCTCGTGCTTTAAAAACACCAGAGCGAGTCTCTAATAAACTTCGGGGAAAAATTCAATTAGCTGTCGATGCTTTAAGTTATAAACCAAATATCGTAACTAGTTTGTTACATTAGCATCTGTTAATCAAGTTATTGCAGTTATAACAATAAGATCCATGATCACACAATTCAAATATTAATTAATACGTTACAAATAAGCCTAGCAAAAGAAGGACATACCGTATTGATCATTGAGTCTTATCACTACTTTAAATGTGAATCATAATTATTAAATACACTATATAGCCATAACATCGAGGCAATTTTGCTTTTTTATATTGAAAGGGATGATTTTATTCGACAGGTGGTTCTGAAAAAAAACTGTTCCTATTATAAATATTGGTAAGCAATATGATAAATTAATCAATATGAATGTTGAACTGGATGATAGTTTAGCAATGTATATGTTGTCGGAACATGTAATTAAAAAAGGTTATTGATATATTGGATTGCTTTGAGCTAACGAGCAATACTATCTTTTTCAACAACTTTTACATGGCTGGCACAAAGCAATGCTAAATAAAAAATACTCAAATTGACAGTTTTTTCACAAAATTGGTCGGCGAGAGAGGATTCGAACCTCCGACCCACTGGTCCCAAACCAGTTGCGCTACCAAGCTGCGCTACTCGCCGTTGGAAGCGCATAATACTGCGCTTCCTAAAAAGTGTCAATACCTAAGATAAAGATTTATTCTGCTATGTCCTTATTTCGGTAAAGGTGCTGGTGTTTTACCAATTCGTTGATAAAATTCAATGACAAAATCTTCGTAACGTTTATTCGCAACAGCTTCACGAATTTCAGCCATTAAGCGTTGATAATAACGTAAATTGTGGATGGTATTTAAACGTGCACCTAAAATTTCACCGCACTTATCTAAATGATGAAGATATGATTTAGTATAATTTTTGCAAGTATAACAATCACAATGAGGATCAAGCGGAGTAGTGTCGTCTTTATATTTTGCATTACGAATTTTAATCACCCCATTTGTGACAAATAAGTGACCATTACGTGCATTACGGGTTGGCATCACACAGTCAAACATATCAATACCTCGACGTACACCTTCAACTAAATCTTCAGGTTTACCCACGCCCATTAGGTAACGAGGTTTATCGGCTGGTAATTGTGGGCAAGTACCCTCCAAAATGCGATGCATATCAGCTTTAGGCTCTCCAACAGCTAATCCACCAACAGCGTAGCCATCAAAGCCTATTTCGGTCAATCCTTTAATTGAGATATCACGTAATTCTTGATGTATTCCGCCTTGCACAATACCAAAGAGTGCATTTTTGTTGCCTAATTCATCAAAACGCTTTCGGCTACGTTTAGCCCAACGTAAAGACATTTCCATTGATTTTTTGACATAATCCCAATCAGCAGGAAACGGGGCACATTCATCAAAAATCATCACAATATCAGAACCAAGATCATATTGAATTTCCATTGAAACCTCAGGTGATAAGAAAATCGAATCACCATTAATTGGATTACGGAAATAGACACCTTCCTCTTTGATTTTGCGAATATCACCTAAACTAAAGACTTGAAACCCTCCCGAATCGGTTAAAATTGGGCCATGCCACTGCATAAAATCATGTAAATCACCATGCTTTCGCATGATTTCTTGTCCAGGTCTTAACCATAAATGGAATGTATTGCCTAGTAATATTTGAGCTCCAGTTGCAGTAACCTCTTCTGGGGTCATGCCTTTTACTGTGCCATAAGTGCCAACAGGCATAAATGCAGGTGTTTCAACAGTATATTCGACTCCACGACGATCGAATTTCATACGTCCTCGACGAGCAAGTCCATCGGTATTGTCTAATTCAAATTTCATTTTTTAGTTAACCTCTTGCGACCAAATAAACAGTTTGGCGCGAATTATTGTTGTAATACGTTATAGTATCATTAATTTGCGGTATTAGTTTATCGTGCTAGTTCTCAATAAACAATATTTGATAAGGATTTAAGGCTTTTGAGGTATATTGATTTATTTTTAATATCATGTTTTTCAATTATTTTATTAGTTGGTTGTCAAAATCAAAATAACGAGGTTGTACTAACTATTACATCAGAGCAAATTAAACATTTATCTGAACAAGATATAGAGGCTATTGGCGCACAAGTGTGTGCTGATTCAGATAAACGATCTGTTATTGCTAATGATAATAGTTGGCTCAACCAAAAACTTGAAAGGTTAACCGGAACGCTACCTAAAAAGATTAATAATATTGAAGTAAATTATAAAGTTTATTTAAATACAGATCCTAATGCATGGTCAACTGCTAGTGGCTGTATTCGCATAAACAGTGGGTTAATAAAATTATTAAACGATAATGAATTACAGGCAGTTTTAGCTCATGAACAAGCACATATTGCTCTTAAACATGCTATAAAATCATTTAGATTAGCCCCTTACGTTGAGATAACCAATAATGATGTAGTTATTCTTGTAAAAAAGAGGTTGCTCAACAATATGAGTTTGAGGCCGATCATTATGCTTTGGAGTTATTAATGAGCAGAAATATAAATCCAACAGGGCTTGTAACTATGTTAAAAAAAATGCCCATTCATTCAACAAATAATACAACAACATCACATCCATCAAATATAAAACGTATTGATCGTATTTTAGAAAAATTAGGTACTATATAAGTATTTATATAGATAGGTTTAATATAGCCAATAAAGTTTGAGCTTAGTTTGATTTTATTGACTACTTTCTTGATATTTAAAATATTTTTAATTTTGTGCTGTAATAAACATAGCATCACCATAACTAAAAAATCGATAGTTTTCTTTAACGGCATGTTGGTAAGCCTTCATGGTATTTTCGTAACCAGCGAAGGCAGAAACAAGCATAATCAAAGTTGATTCAGGTAAATGAAAATTGGTTATAAGTGAATCAATGACCTTAAATTGATAGCCAGGATAAATAAAAATTTGGGTATTGGCAAAAAAAGGTGCTATTTTCCCTGTTTTTTGTGCTGCACTTTCTAAAGCTCGAACAGAAGTTGTTCCCACAGCAATAACTTTTTTGTTTCGTGCTTTACATGCTAACACCGCTTCCACAACAGTTTCCGGCACTTCAGCATATTCAGAGTGCATAATATGGGTTTCAATGTTTTCAACCCTAACTGGTTGGAATGTTCCTGCTCCAACGTGTAAAGTGACAAATGCCATTTCGACGCCTTTCTGTTTTAGTTTTTCTAATAAAGGTTTATCGAAATGAAGACCTGCCGTGGGTGCAGCAACGGCTCCTGGCACTTTACTATACACTGTTTGATAAACTTCCCAATCTTGTTCATTATCAGGACGATCAATATATGGCGGTAATGGAATATGACCTATTTTATTTAAAATACTAAGAACATCATTTGGAAATTGCAATTCAAATAAAGCATCGTGACGTGTTAGCATGGTAACCTTAATAGGGTCATTTTCACCTAATATTAGTTCAGCACCGGCTTTGGGTGATTTGGATGCCTTAATATGCGCAAGGGCTCGGTTATTATCTAATATTCTTTCAATTAATACTTCAATTTTTCCACCCGAAGCCTTTTTTCCATATAGGCGAGCAGGAATAACTTTAGTATTATTAAAAATAAGTAAATCCCCAGGATTGATTTTATCAATAATATCAGTAAAAACATTATCTTCAATTTTACCTGTGTGACTATTAAGTGATAAAAGTTTACATGCACTTCTGGTTTCTGAAGGATGTTTGGCAATTAGCTCTTTTGGAAGATAAAAATCAAAGTCGGATAGCTGCATAATCATGTTCCTCAAAAATGAGGCACTAGTCTAAATCCCTGATAATGTCTAATCAAGTAATTATTTGTTGATTATTAAGAAAGTTGCGTTAGAATTTAGCCGCCTAACGGAAGTTAGGCTATTTAAATTTGTATTAATGTAAGGAAAGAACTATGAATAAACATCAAAAAACATTGTTGGCTGCATTTCCTTTAGTTGCTGCAATGTCACTAGTTGGTTGTAAAAATATGAGTGTAGATGACTTAACTAGTCTTGGCATGAAAGGTTTGAAAGCTGCTACTCTAAGTGATAATGATGTGAAAGCATTAAGTCAACAATCATGTGCTGAAATGGATGCACAATCAAAAATTGCTCCAGTAAAAAGCGCTTATACTAAACGATTAAATAAAATTGCTAAAGCGATTGGGAATAATTTAGATGGAACACCAATTAACTATAAAGTATACATCACTAAAGATGTTAATGCATGGGCAATGGCTAATGGTTGTGTTCGTGTTTATAGTGGTCTAATGGATATGATGACTGATAACGAAATTCAAGGCGTTTTAGGTCACGAATTAGGTCATGTTGCTTTAGGTCATAGTAAGAAAGCAATGCAAGTTGCTTATGCAACCGAAATTGCACATGATGTAGCAGCGTCATCAGGTAATGCTGCAGTAGTCTCACTATCAAAGTCTAAATTAGGGGCTTTAGCATCAGCAGTAATTCACTCTCAATTTTCACAAAAACAAGAACAAGATGCGGATAATTATTCATTCGATTTCTTAGTTAAGAAAAAAATTAATCCAGCAGGACTTGCATCTGCATTTGATAAATTAGGTGGTGGTGACGCTTCAATCTTAAGTAGCCATCCATCTTCAGCTGATCGAGCAAACAATATTCGTAAAAAAATTGCTGAACTTAAAAAATAAGTACAGTAATTTTTAATCTAAAGCGCTATTAATAGCGCTTTTTTATTTGGTACCAAATAACTTAAATTGACAAGTTAAGGTCAAATCTTAAGGCGTGGAACAAATGGATGAAATTAAAAGGCAGTTTTGGAACAGTCAATTTTTCTATTCTTACCGCGACAATTATAGAGGGCGTATTTAGTAACTAATCAAGAACATTAACAATGCTGTTTAGCTTGAAAATATGAAATTTTTAACCGTAACGTTAGGTATTTCGCCAGAGTTATTGCGTAATGCACAGCGTTTCTATCGATAAGTTGCTCATATCCATGATGAAATGGCTAAAGGTAGTATGGCTATTTATATAGGTGTAAATAAATTGCAAGAACAAATAGATATTATAGAAAAAGAACTTCTACCTGCATTAGAATCAAAAACTAAAAAGATTGAGAAAAGTTTTGAAGATACATGTATGGTTTTATAAATCTATTCTGACTGAGTTATTGGAATTACCCCAGTTGAAACTGGGGATTCATTAATAAGCGATTTATTGCTTATAGGAAGATAAAAAATGAGCAAATCTCCCAATAGCGTCTTCTAGTTGACCGGAATGAGGTAAAGCAACAATTCTAACGTGATCCGGTTTATGCCAATTAAAGCCGGTTCCTTGTACAAGTAATACTTTTTCTTGTAACAAAAAGTCTAATACTAATTTTTGATCATTATGGATGTTGAATTTTTTCTGATCTAGCTTTGGAAATAAATACAAAGCACCTTGTGGTTTAGTACATGAAACCCCAGGGATATCATTAAGTAAACGCCATGCCAACATACATTGATCATATAAGCGACCTCCAGGAACAATAAATTCATTAATGCTTTGGTAGCCTCCTAGCGCTCCTTGAATAGCATGTTGTAATGGCACATTGGCACATAAACGCATTGAAGCTAGCATATTTAAGCCTTCAATATAGCCTTTTACATGGTTTTTGGGGCCACAAAGCGCCATCCAGCCTTGCCTAAAACCAGCAACTCGATAAGTTTTTGATAGGCCACACATGGTAATGACAAATAAATCGGGTGCCAATGCGGCAATTGAATAATGCACAGCATCATTATATAAAATTTTATCGTAAATCTCATCAGCGAAGATGATTAGATTATTTTGACGAGCGATTTCAGCAATCTCAAGTAATACTTCTTTACTATAAACAGAGCCAGTTGGATTGTTTGGATTAATAATTACTATTCCTTTAGTTTTGGGGGTTATTTTCCGTTTAATATCATCAATATCAGGTGACCAATTTGCTTCTTCATCGCAAAGGTAGTGCACAGCGCTCCCACCGGACAAACTAATAGCCGCTGTCCATAATGGGTAGTCAGGCATAGGTACAAGTACTTCATCACCGCTATTTAGTAATGCCTGCATGGATTGAACGATTAATTCTGATACACCATTACCGATGTAAATATCTTCAACATCTAAACTATTAATTCCGCGAGCTTGATAATATTGCATGATTGCTTTACGAGCAGAATAAAGACCTTTGGAATCGGAATATCCTTGTGAAGAGGGTAAGTTTCTAATTACATCAATTAATAATTCGTCAGGGGCGGCAAAACCAAACGGTGCTGGGTTTCCAATATTAAGTTTCAGGATAGTTTGACCCTCTTCTTCCAGTCGTTTTGCATGCTCTAGAATTGGACCACGGATATCGTAACAAACATGATCCAATTTTGTGGATTTTGAAAAATTTACCATAAAGTTGCTCTTTTTAGTTCTTGCGTTGATATTTTTACTGAAAAAACAATCTACTCCTATTTCGATAATTTTTGAAGATGCTATTATAGTTAGTTCAATAAATATTATTTAATTGTCTAATTTTTGTGCTGGAGAGTGTTATGAAAACCATTTTAACGGTAATTGGTAAAGATCAAACAGGTATTATTGCTGGTATTAGCCAAAAGTTATATGAATTAGATATTAATATTTTAGATGTCAGCCAAACTATTATGGATGAGTATTTTACGATGATTATGTTACTTGACCTATCTAAAATCAATGTGACATTTGATGAAGTAAAAACAGTATTGATGCAAACAGGTGAGAATCTAAAAGTTAAAGTTAATCTTCAAAGAGAAGAAATTTTTGATGCTATGCATCGTTTATAATATTAATTCTATATTTTAATAAAAGGATAATACTAATGGAAACAAAACAGATCCTCGAAACCATTAAAATGATTGAGGAAGAAAAACTTGATATCCGCACAATAACCATGGGTATTTCTCTTCTTGATTGTATAGATAGTGATGGTGAAAAAGCACGCCAAAAGATTTATAACAAAATTACACGTCTGGCAAAAGATCTTGTTAAAGTAGGTGATCAGATTACTTCAGAATTTGGTATTCCAATAATCAATAAACGTATTTCTGTTACGCCAATATCTTTAATTGCCGGTGCTAGTGATGATAAAGATTATGTAGCGTTTGCTAAAACTTTGGATGAAGCCGCCAAAGCAGTTAATGTTAACTTTATTGGTGGATTTTCAGCACTGGTACAAAAAGGTTACCATAAAGGTGATGAAATTTTAATTAAATCAATTCCACAAGCACTTGCACAAACTGAACGAGTTTGCTCTTCGGTAAATGTTGGCTCTACACAAACTGGGATCAACATGGATGCAGTAAAGCAAATGGGAAATGTCATCAAAGAAGCCGCGCAATTAACAGCTGATAATAGTAGCATGGCTTGCGCTAAGTTAGTTGTGTTTGCTAATGCTGTTGAAGATAATCCATTTATGGCAGGAGCCTTTCATGGCGTAGGTGAAGCTGATTGCGTCATTAACGTTGGGGTCAGTGGTCCTGGTGTAGTTAAGCGAGCACTTGAAAAAGTCAAAGGTCAGTCATTTGATGTTGTAGCTGAGACTGTCAAAAAAACTGCATTTAAAATTACTCGTATGGGGCAACTGGTTGGTAAAGAGGCTTCTGAACGTTTAGGCGTTAAATTTGGTATTGTCGATTTATCGTTAGCTCCAACCCCAGCAATTGGTGATTCGGTTGCACACATTTTAGAAGAAATGGGATTAGAAGCAGTTGGTACACACGGTACAACTGCAGCACTAGCTATGTTAAACGATGCGGTTAAAAAAGGTGGAGTAATGGCTTGTGGTCATGTTGGCGGATTAAGCGGTGCATTTATCCCTGTTTCGGAAGACGCTGGTATGATTGATGCTGTAAATAACGGTGCACTTAATCTTGAAAAACTAGAAGCAATGACCTGTGTTTGTTCCGTTGGACTGGATATGATTGCAATTCCAGGCGATACGCCAGCTGAAACTATTTCGGCTATTATTGCAGATGAGGCTGCAATAGGGGTGATTAACCACAAAACAACAGCTGTGCGAATTATTCCAGCCGAGGGATTAAAAGTAGGAGATAACATTGAATTTGGTGGTTTACTTGGCCATGCTCCCGTTATGTCAGTAAACAAATTTAGTTCATGTGATTTTATTAATAGAGGTGGAAGAATTCCCGCTCCAATTCATTCATTTAAAAACTAATATATTTATTTCTCTTATTTCGCCTACACTAAAATAGGCGGAATATCAAAAATTAATCAGTTTGTCATTTTCGTAAAATACATTTTTAATTCCTACTCAATAATTGTTTCAACATAATAATCCCTATGATGAGCAATATCTTGGATATTATTTGGTATCAAATCCATTCGTTTCTTTTATCTTAATTTCCTAAAATTAGTGATATCAAATTAGTAATGATTTATTTCACGAAATAGCAAATTAGTAACATTTTTATAAAGTTGCAGATCACATTATGATGGAGGACGAAATGGGAAATGAATCTAACGGGCAAATGTTTTTTGAAGATTTGATTCTTTTAGATAAAAACTTTCAGAATACTAATCAATTTTTCGATTTTACGTTTCCTATTTTAAAAAGTGGTGGCTATGTGAATCATTCCTTTTTAGGCGCAATAAAAAAAAGAGAATCATTATTCCCAACTGCACTACCAACAGAACCTTATGTTGTTGCAATGCCCCATACTGATGTTGAGCATGTTATTAGACCTTTTATCTATTTTGCTCGAGCTAAAGGTACGATTCCATGGTGTGAAATGGCTAATAATGACAATGTATTAAGAGCTAATTTTGTCTTTTTACTCGGATTTAATCAAAAAAATGAGCATATTGATTTATTGCAAAAGTTGATAACCTGTTTTGTGAATTCACATTTTTTAGAAGCACTTTATTACGCAGAAACTAAACATGAAATTTTTACACTGTTGACGTCGAATATAAATTTATAAGGAGGCATTATGAAAAAAGTTATTGTTGCATGTGGCAGCGGAGTAGCTACATCACAAACCGTCGCTAGTAAGGTTACTCGTTTACTAAAAGAACGTAACCTTGATGAGATAAAGGTGGAAGTAGTTGATCTTAAATCTGTTGATACTCACATTAAAAATAGTGCTGCTTATATAGTGATAACTAAAATTGAAAAACAGTACCCTATTCCCGTCATCAATGGTATTGCATTTTTAACAGGGATAAATATGGAATCAGAACTACAAAAAATTATCGATGCCTGTAAGTAGGAGTGCAGTTATGGGGTTTCTAGAAATAATTATAAATTATATTTTGAACTTGGGCGCACCGGTTTTTGTACCATTCATTATGCTAATTGCTGGTTTAATTGTGCGTATGAAATTTAGAGATAGCGCTTCCGCTGCTATTACTTTAGGTGTTGCATTTGTCGGTATGAGTATGTTGATTGGATTTATGGTTGGTGCTATTGGTTCAGCAGCGCAGACCATGATGGAACGAACTGGTATTGAACTTAGCATTGTTGATGGTGGCTGGACTACTATGGCAAATGTATCTTGGGCTTGGCCGTATGCTTTTCTTATGTTTCCTTTGCAAGTAGGAGTCAATATTTTAATGCTAGTCTTAAAAAAGACGGATACTTTTAACGCTGACTTATGGAATGTGTGGGGGAAAATTTTTACAGCTTTTATTGTTGTTGCTGTAACTACTCCAATTTTAGGTTCTGTTATGGCTTTAGCTGTTGCTTTTATTATTACTACTTTGCAGATCATACTAGAACTTAATTCTGGTGATATTAATCAGCATCGAATCGAAAAACTAACCAGTATTCCTAGTGTAACTTGTACTCATAGAATGTTGTTTTTCAGTGCAATTTATTATCCTTTTGATCTGTTACTACGGAAAATACCTATTTTAAATAAACCGATGGATGCAGCAACATTACGCTCAAAGATTGGCGTATTTGCTGAAAATCATGTTATTGGATTTTTATTAGGTGTGACTTTTGGGATTATTGCTGGTTATGATGTTGCAGCTATTTTAATGCTTGGGGTACAAGCTGCTACTGCTCTTATGTTATTTCCAATGATCTCTAAGTTATTTATGCAAGCACTATCGCCGATTTCTGAGGCGATTAGTGATTATATGAATAAACGTTTTGCTGGTCGCAAATTATTTGTTGGTTTAGATTGGCCATTTATGGGGGGGCGAGCGAGATTTGGTTTACAGTAATAGTTGCTATTCCTTTTACCTTAATTTGGGCTGTTATTTTACCTGGTAACAAAATTCTGCCTTTTGCTGGTATTATTAATGTTGCTCTTATTGTTCTTGCTTATATTCTAACTAAAGGAAACACATTGAGGATGGTAATTTTGGCCATTATTGGAGTGCCATTCTTTTTATTTGTCGGAACTCAATTTGCACCGATTATTACCAATTTGGGATTAATCACTAAAGCTATTGATATTCCATCTAATCAGTTAATTTCAAATAGTTCTATTGATGCACCTGTTTTTACCTATGCTTTTTCATTTATTTGGCAATGTTTGCAAGGTTATTTTGTGCCATTGATTTTTACTGTTTATTGGTGTGTGGGTTATTTCTTTTATGCACGTGAGCTACGAAAAGAAGTCATACAAGATGTAGCGAAAAAAAATAATGAATAAATGAAAGTTAAAGTATTCGTTGAACATAATTTGCAGTAAATCTGATAGTAATGTTAATTACCATCAGGCAACGAACGATAAGGTAATTATTATATGGTTGTCGATAAGCGAATTCATGCTGTATTAAAAGCATTAATTCATAATCCAAACATTAGTGGAGTTGAACTTCAATCTGAATTTGGGCTAACCCGCAAACAGCTTAGTTACACCGTTAAGAAAATTAATGATTTTCTTGAATCATCTAATTTTGGGTTAATTAGACGATTTAAGACTGGTAAATTTAGTGTTCCAAAATTAGTGATCGAAACATTTAGGGATGAACCAGTATCTCTTGCTATTGGACGTTATATTTATTCAGAAGATGAACGTATTCATTTGCTTCTGTTTTTTTTGTTAATTAGAACAGGAAGGTTGTCATTAATACATCTTTCTTCGTCTCTTACTGTCAGCCAAAATACAGTTATAAATGATATTAAAAAAGTACAAGCAATGATTGTTCAATATCATTTACAAATCAGCTATGACCGTGAGAATGGATATCGTATCATCGGTGATGAAATCGACAAACGTTATTTGTTACTAAAATTGATTCGTAGAATTATCAGTATGCCAATAGCTGATAAAATTTTTAGAGAAAATGAGATTATTACTCAAGGGCATTTAGAACAAGTAGGACAGGTTTTTAGTGAAATAGAAAGAAAATTGAAAATTGTTTTTACTGATGAGCAGTTGCAAGAGTTGACTTATTTTATTTGTTTTATACTACAGCGAATAGAAACAGATAAAAAAATTAAACGTTTACCTGAAAATTATGCTGAAGCTGCCAATAGTCGAGATTTTCAATTATTGAAAAAGTTGATCAAAAAATTCGGTATTACAGATATTAATGAACAAATTTTTTTAATGGTATTAGTTCAAAGTTCCAATATACAAACAATATCTGATAAATATTTTCATTTAGATGCGGTATTGTTAGAAAGTGTCGTTGATGTTATTAATAATTTTGAACGGATCAGTTGTATAGCTTTTCAAGATAAAAGCGAACTGATTGAACGTATATATCAGCATTGGAAACCAGCTTATTATCGTATTCGTTATCATATTAACAATATTGATAGTGTATATGGCATCGTATTACAAGAGTTTGGTCATTTACATGAAATGGTTCGAAAAGCGATTTGTCCTTTTGAAAAAATTTTACATTGTAATATGCCAGATGAAGAGGCCGCTTTTATTACTGTATTATTTGGTGGTTGGTTAACTCGAGAAGGTTTGATCAATCAAATTAAAACTAAAACTAAAAAGATAGCTATTTTTGTTTGTGAAAATAGTGCAACTGTTTCAACTTATCTTTATTTAACTTTACAAGTGTTACTCCCGGAATTACATTTTTCTGATGTTATGTCTAAACGTGAGTTTGAAAAATATAATCACTATTACGATATTGTTTTTTCTACCTCATATTTATCTACCGATAAATTGTTATTTATTGTCAATCCTTTACTTAATAATTCCCATAAAAATGCTTTTCGAAATCAAGTGATTGGTGCTTTACAAGGTATTGATCAGAGCATAATTCAAGTAGAAGAACTTATGTTAATTATTGAAAAATACACCAATATCAAAGATCAAAAAGCCTTACAAAAGGAATTAACTGCATATCTTTATAACGATGAAGTGAATGATAACCCAGTACGAATAGCACAACAGGAAGTTCCCTCATTAGCCGATTTAATGCAAAAAGAACATATCAATATTACAGAAAAGGTTGATATAACATGGCAAGAGGCATTGGCATTGGCTGCTCAGCCACTATTAAATAACCAATCCATAGAAAGTTATTATCTTGAAAGAATGGTTAATAAAATCCAATTTGAACAACCTTATATTATGTTGGTTAATGGCTTAATTATTGCTCATGCTGGTATTGATGATGGTGTGAATAAAGTTTCTATGTCTCTACTTAAATTATCTGAAAAAATCAATATTTGTGGTTATATGAAGGCTGATTTAATTGTTGTTTTAGCAACAAATAATCCACAAAAACATCTTAAAGCACTTGCCCAATTAAACGAATTATTAGAATTAAATGAAGGCGCAACTCGCATACGAAATGCCAAAAATAGCAATGAAATCTGGGAATTATTTACCAATTATCAATGAAATATTTTGTCAAAATAGGAGTTATAAAATGTTAGAAACACAAAAATAATACGTGGTCGATATGGCTAAAAAATCTAGTGAGTGGGGATTGTGTAAACATAAAGCCGGTAATTCTAGTGTTCGTGATAAAGAAACAGGGTATGTACTTGTTACGCCAACAACAATTGATAAAAAATTGTTAACAATTAGGGATATAGTTGTAATGGATCTTGATGCAAATGTTATTGAAGCTGATTCTGGATTGAGACCAACGAGTGAATGTTTAATGCATCTTGAGATTTATAAAGCTCGCCCAGATATTTTTGCTATTTCGCATACTCATTCTATTTTTGCAACTTCATTTGCTGTATTAGCTAGACCTATTCCCGCTGTTGTTTATGAATGTGCAATTCTTAATTTAAAAGATAGTGTTATTCCTGTTGCACCCTATGGAAGACCAGGAACTCCAGATCTTTCAAATAGCGTTATAGGATCCATAAAAAGAGCTGATGCGATTCTGATGGAAAAACATGGTGCTATTGCTGTAGATAAAGACCCTTATGAAGCTGTATTAAAAGCCACTTATATTGAAGAAATGGCTGAAATTTACTATCACTCTCTGCTTATTAATGGAGGCAAAGATCCCGGAGGATTCTCTTCAGAGGAGTTACAAAGCTGGGCGTATCCTTCGCAAATTAAGTTTAAAAATAATTTTTAGTCTATTAATTTTAATGCGTTAATTGAAAAACAGTGAGTAACGAAAGGTTTTTATTTTAAATGTGCTAGAAGTTGTTTGAGTTATTAGACATTTTTAATATTATTTGTAAATTTATTTTATCTATATCTTTATAATAAATCCGCCAATATCATCGGCGGATCTTTTTTTATTGGGTTTGAATATATTCATTCATGAATTTCAAAATATACGCCATTGAAACCGAACCAGGATCCATATGACCAATTGCTCGTTCACCTAAATTTTTAGCTCGACCAAATACAGCGATCATTTGTTTCGTTTTTTTTGCGCCTTCCATAGCTGATTGTGCTATTTTAGGTAGTGCATCATTTAACTTCAAAGTAGTTAATAGACTTGCTGTTGTTGCACTAGCGGCTAAGGCATCAACCATGGTCTTATCTCCAGGTTTAGCGTTGCCACGTTGATAAACAGCCTGCCAACCTTCATTAAGTAGTTTTGATAGTGCATTGGAATCAAATACTGTGATTCCAGTAATACTTTTTCCCCCCGCTCTAAATAAAGTACCAAAAATTGCCCCTGAGGCTCCGCCCATACTTGTCATTAATTTTGTGCCAATTTGGATAAAAAAATCACCTATATTAGTTGGTTGAAATTTTTCATCTTGTAGTAACGCAATGATCGCAGCGAATCCACGTTTCACACCGATGCCATGGTCACCATCTCCCACAATTTGATCTAAAGATGTTAATGTTGGCTCACTTTCAACCATTTTTTCGGCAGTGAATAACATCATTTTGCGAATTTGTGATAAATTCATTTTATTTTCTCCATCCTAGTGTTTTGCAAGGTAAATCATAAAGATGTTGAAGTTCTTCATCTAACTTCATTAAGGTAATTGAAAAGCCCGACATTTCAAGCGACGTACAAAAATGACCAACAACATCGTGTCTGATTATGCCTCGATTATCAAGTTCAATACCTACTTTACGTGTTATGACGAACAGCTCGGTATTACTAAGTGCGCCCAAATTGTTAATCAGTACACACACTCGGTCGCCTTTTTTAAAAGGTAAATCATCACAGAGGTGGTTTATCATATCTTTAACAACCTCATCAGATGATGTTATCTCTTGCCGGCGTAATCCCGCTTCACCATGGATACCGATACCAATTTCAATTTCAATTTCGTTATCTTTTAACTCAAAATTGAATTTACTGGACTGAGGTAATGCGCATCCATCTAGGGCTACCCCTATAGTACGAACATTATTGTTAGCTTTTGATACTACTTGATGAAGACTTTCTAGATCGCATTTTTCAAATTGTGCCGCAGCACCAGCAATTTTGAATAAAAACATAATACCCGCTACACCTCGACGATCGGAAATCTTTGATAATGGCGCTGAAGCAATATCATCAGTAGCACGAATTGTTTTAGTAATAATATTGTTTTCAGCCAGTATTTCAGCTGAAATATCAAAATTCATTCCATCTCCAGAATAGTTGCCATATAAAAATAGTACACCTTTTCCTTTTTCTATAGTTTTGGTTACTTCAATGATTTGATCTGGTGATGGTGATGTGAAAACTTCACCAACAGCACAGCCATCAATACCGCCTTTACCGATGAATCCAGCGAAGGTTGGTTCATGCCCACTGCCACCGCCCGAGACAATAACAACTTGATCGCTTGCAATATGGTTGCCGTAAACGGCACAATGATCTGAAATTGCAGTTAATTTTCCTTGATAGGCATAAATTAACCCTTGCATAACTTCTTGTCTTACATTATTTGGATCATTAAGTAGTTTTTTTGGGTTGCGCATTCATTTTTTCCTTTTAAGTAATCATAGTTAACAATGTTTATTGTAGGAAAAATTAATAATTTGAACGAATACAATTAATGACAAATAATATCCTACCGATTGCTCATCATCGGGATGATGTAGTTGACCTTTATAAAAGTTATGAATTTGTTTTTTTATTCGTGAAAGGTATAATATTTCTAATAATTATTGATAAGTTCTTTATATAAAAAATATTACAGTTATACTTTGTAAAAAAGTTTCAGGAGAGTAGTTGTTTTAGTATAAAACACTATTATTAATTATTGATGAATAAAGAATCTTACTTTCAACGTTTTAGCGGTATAGCTAGGCTTTATGGTCAGTCGGCTTTGCAATGTTTTTCGCAAGCGCATATTTGTGTAATTGGTATTGGTGGTGTAGGCTCTTGGATTGCTGAATCGCTAGCGCGTAGCGGTATTGGTCAAATTACCCTAATTGATATGGATGATGTTTGTGTAACAAATACAAATCGCCAAATTCATGCGTTAAAATCCAATATTGGCAAAGCTAAAACATCAGTTATGGCTGAACGTATTTTACAAATTAATCCTGAATGTATCGTAAATGAAATTGATGATTTTATTAATGCGAGTAATGTTGGCAAATATTTAGGAACAAAGCAATCCCACCGTTATCATTATATTATTGAAGCAATTGATAGTGTATACGATAAAGCGGCTGTGCTTGCATATTGTAAGCGACAAAAATTGAAAGTGATTACCATTGGTGGAGCTGGTGGGCAAAAAGATCCAACCCAAATTAAAATTTCAGATTTAGCAAAGACAATTCAAGACCCATTGGTAGCGAAGTTACGAGAGAAACTAAAGCATAATTATAAATTAAATAAAGATAGTAAAGGTAAATATGGTATTCCTTGTGTATTTTCGACAGAGCAATTAACGTATCCTTCTAAAAATGGACAAGTATGCTTAACAAAAAGTGAAGCAGATGGTCTTAAAAAAATGGATTGTGAGTCAGGGTTTGGTGCAATTACAACAGTTACAGCTACTTTTGGTTTTGTGGCGGTTAGTTATGTGCTAAATAAATTGTGTAATATATAATTTTTTTAAACTAGTCCTTTTTTCTTCCATAACAAATTCCATTAATGATAACCACTTTTGAGTAAAAGTGGTTGCCTTTTGTTTTTATATCTATTTCGTTTTTACTGATTAAAGGCATAAAAAATTAGTTACTTTTAGTTACATGCTTTTTTTTATTCAATATATTATTGTATAAAGTAAAAATCTGATTTACGATAACGTCAATTTCGTTTTGTCATTATGCTTAAGCATTAAATAGTTTCAGGGAAGACGCCAAACGATCCAGATTTATTTTTTTATTTCAAGGAGAAATCTATGGCAGTAACTAACATGAATGAGTTAAATGAGTTAATGGCTCGAGTCAAAAAGGCACAGGAGACTTATTCAACTTATACTCAAGAACAAGTAGACAAAATCTTTGTAGCAGCTGCGACAGCCGCCGCTGCGGCACGTATTCCACTTGCGCAACAAGCTGTTGCAGAGTCAGGAATGGGAATTGTCGAAGATAAGGTCATAAAAAACCTTTTTGCCGCTGAGTATATTTTAAATAAATATCGTCACGATAAGACTTGTGGAGTCGTTGCTGAAAATGAACCATTCGGTACTATTACTATAGCAGAGCCACTTGGTATTATTTGTGGAATTGTTCCAACAACTAACCCAACTTCAACTGCGATTTTTAAATCATTAATTAGCTTAAAAACTCGCAATGCAATTGTCTTCTCTCCACATCCTCGAGCTAAAAAATCAACTATTGAAGCTGCTCGAATTGTATTAGATGCCGCAATTAAAGCTGGTGCACCAAAAGATATTATTGGTTGGATTGACGAGCCATCTATCGAATTATCAAATGCATTAATGCACCACGATGATGTGTCTGCTATTTTAGCAACCGGTGGACCAGGCATGGTAAAAGCGGCTTATAGTTCAGGTAAACCTGCGTTAGGTGTTGGTGCAGGTAATACACCAGTTGTTATAGATGAAACAGCTGATTTGAAACGTGCTGTTGCCTCAGTACTTATGTCTAAGACATTTGATAACGGGATGATCTGTGCATCAGAACAAGCAATTGTTGTTGTTGATTCTGTCTATGATGAAGTACGTCGCTTATTAACTCAATATGGTGCATATGTCTTAAATGCTAAAGAAACTAAAGCAGTACAAGGTATTATTTTAAACGACAAAGGCGCCTTAAATGCCAATATTGTTGGTCAGCCAGCAACTAAAATTGCTGAAATGGCTGGTCTTAAAGTTCCAGCTGGTTCGAAAGTACTTGTTGGCGAAGTAAGTAAAGTTGATTTATCTGAACCGTTTGCCCACGAAAAACTTTCTCCAACGCTTGCTATGTTCAAGGCTAAAGATTTCTCTGAAGCTGTTGATAAAGCAGAAAAATTGGTTGAAATGGGTGGAATGGGGCACACTTCAGTCCTTTATACTGATCAAGATAGCAATCGTGAACGTATTGCTTATTTTGGTAGTAAAATGAAAACTTGCCGTATTTTAATAAATCAACCGGCGGCTCATGGTGGTATTGGTGATTTATATAATTTTGATTTAGCGCCATCTTTAACATTAGGATGTGGCTCTTGGGGTGGTAACTCGGTATCTGAAAATGTTGGACCGAAGCACTTAATCAATAAGAAAACAATCGCTAAGAGAGCAGAAAATATGTTATGGCACAAACTACCAAGTTCTATCTATTTTAAACGTGGTTCACTACCAGTAGCTTTAAGTGAAGTGGTTGAGCAAGGTGCAAAGCGTGTATTTTTGGTAACAGATAAATTCCTATTTAATAACGGTTACTCAAAACAAATCACTGATCAATTAGAAGCACAAGGTGTTATTTGTGAAACTTTCTTTGATGTTGAAGCAGATCCAACATTAAGTGTCGTGCGTAAAGGTACTGATTCAATGCAAGCATTCCAACCAGATACAATTATTGCGTTAGGTGGTGGTTCACCAATGGATGCTGCAAAAATCATGTGGGTTTTATATGAGCACCCTGAAACTAAATTCGAAGAGCTAGCATTACGTTTTATGGATATTCGTAAACGTGCTTGCCACTTCCCAAATATGGGGCAAAAAGCAAAATTAATTTGTGTAACAACCACATCAGGTACAGGCTCTGAAGTAACTCCATTTGCCGTTGTTACTGATGATGCAACAGGTCAAAAATATCCATTAGCGGATTATGCTATTACGCCTAATATGGCAATAGTTGATGCGAACTTAGTGATGAATATGCCTCGTTCACTTTGTGCAGCTGGAGGCTATGATGCCGTAACGCATGCTTTAGAAGCTTACGTATCAGTTATGGCAAGTGAGTTTTCTGATGGGCAAGCGCTACAAGCGCTAAGCATACTTAAAGCTTATTTACCAGCAAGTTATAGAGAAGGGGCTAAAAATCCTATTGCTCGAGAAAAAGTGCATAGTGCTGCAACGTTAGCTGGTGTTGCTTTTGCTCAAGCATTCCTTGGTGTTTGTCACTCAATAGCTCATAAAATTGGTGCAGCGTTCCATATTCCTCATGGTGTTGCTAATGCGATGTTAATTAGTAATGTTGTTCGCTTTAATGCAACCGATAAACCGACTAAACAAGGTACATTTAGCCAATATGGTTATCCTAAAGCAGTTAGCCGTTATGCAGAAATTGCTGATCATTTAGGTCTAACCGCTGCTACGGATAATGATGAAAAGAAAGTCGAGAAATTAATTGGTTGGTTAGATCAACTTAGAAAAGATCTTGATATTCCATTTTCTATTAAAGAATTTGGTGTGGATGAAAAGGTCTTTTTGGCTCAAGTTGATCAGCTTGCTGTTGATGCTTTTGATGACCAATGTACTGGTGCAAATCCACGTTATCCTCTAATTGCGGAGCTAAAACAGATCCTTCTTGATACTTATTATGGTCGTGCATATCAAGACAAAGGCGATCTTAGCGAAGATGTAGCTGTACAAACAGCGGCTAAAGGTGTAGGAACAACCAAAAAGAAAGTAGTTAAAAAGAAATAACATAAGTTTATTTTGAACTGAATAAAACCCTGAAATAAGCATATATTTTGGGGTTTTTTTATGATTTTGATTTATTTTTAAGCAAACAAAATAAAATTTGTTTTTTTTGCTTGCAAGGTTAAATGTTCTAGTTCATAATGCGCAGCACTTAGGCCGGCTTAGCTCAGTAGGTAGAGCAACTGACTTGTAATCAGTAGGTCGCCAGTTCGATTCCGGCAGCCGGCACCATTTTCCTAAGTAGACAAATTTATAAAGATTCGGGGTGGGGTTCCCGAGCGGCCAAAGGGAGCAGACTGTAAATCTGCCGTGTCACACTTCGAAGGTTCGAATCCTTCCCCCACCACCATCATCTAATATTAGCAATAGCTAATTGAAGCATTTAGGTAGCCGAGTTTGAACATGCGGGCATCGTATAATGGCTATTACCTCAGCCTTCCAAGCTGATGATGCGGGTTCGATTCCCGCTGCCCGCTCCAATTGCTGATATAGCTCAGTTGGTAGAGCGCACCCTTGGTAAGGGTGAGGTCGGCAGTTCAAATCTGCCTATCAGCACCATTCTTGTTAATCTCATAATTTCCTAAGCTTCTAAAAATATCAAATTTGCCTGTTTTAGAGCTTGTCACTTGGTAACTTTATCTGTTATCATTCAGAGCTAATTTTAAGTTAGTATTATGTTGATATTAAATATGATACTTGGTTAATGTGGTGATTCACCACCGATTTGTATTACATTTGAGGGACAATAAATGTCTAAAGAAAAATTTGAACGTACAAAACCCCACGTTAACGTTGGTACAATCGGCCACGTTGACCACGGGAAAAC